>CAYSIV010000220.1:0-9396 GCA_964431175.1 uncultured Anaerolineales bacterium | reverse complement strand
AAAAAGCGGCAAGGATCTTATCCCTATTATGGCGCGTCTGGCATTATTGACTCGGTTGACAAGTATCTTTTTGATGGCACTTATTTACTGATTGGCGAGGATGGAGCAAACCTTCTGAGTCGATCAACCCCAATCGCGTTTCAGGCAAGCGGCAAATTCTGGGTAAATAATCACGCTCACGTCTTACAGACCTATAGTGGTATGCCATTGGGGTATGTTGAACACTACTTCAACAAAATCGATTTATCTCCTCATGTTACGGGGACGGCGCAACCAAAGTTGACTCAAAAGAACATGAACAGCATTTCAATCCCGCTTGCTCCTCTCGCCGAACAGCGCCGCATCGTCGCCAAAATCGAGAGTCTGTTCGCGCAGGCGGAGGCGATTGAGCGGGCGGTGGAAGTGGCACGGCGGCGGGCGGCGAAGGTGGATCAGGCGGTGTTGGCGAGGGCGTTTAGAGGGGAGCTTTGAACCACTGAAGCACTGAGGTCACTGAGGTCACTGAGCCAGTGTTCTCAGCGTTGCTCAGTGGGTCAGTGATTCAGCGGGCGGTGGAAGTTGCGCGGCGGCGGGCGGCGAAGGTGGATCAGGCAGTGTTGGCGAGGGCGTTTAGAGGGGAGCTTTGAACCACTGAAGCACTGAGGTCACTGAGGTCACTGAGCCAGTGTTCTCAGCGTTGCTCAGTGGGTCAGTGATTCAGCGGGCGGTGGAAGTTGCGCGGCGGCGGGCGGCGAAGGTGGATCAGGCAGTGTTGGCGAGGGCGTTTAGAGGGGAGCTTTGAACCACTGAAGCACTGAGGTCACTGAGGTCACTGAGCCAGTGTTCTCAGCGTTGCTCAGTGGGTCAGTGATTCAGCGGGCGGTAGAAGTAGCACAGCGGCGGGCGGCGAAGGTGGATCAGGCGGTGTTGGCGAGGGCGTTTCGGAGGGAGTTGTGAGAAAACACACGTTGAAGCACGCCGATTTCAAATCGTGCTAGAATCTCGATAACGACGCTAGACTCATCCGACAAACTAACCTATGCCGCAAACATCCTACAAGAATCCGCGCCTCATTGAAGCGCTGTGCGAAATACACTTTGAGCCTGGCCCGGCTTGGGATTCCACATTATTTGGGCTATTCTATGAAAGGATCAGAGAAGCCTTCCCTGAAAAACGCGAGTTAAGAAATGTGGAAGTTGGCGTTCAGGCAGATGATCGCGAGTTATCGCAGTACGTTCGTGAGGCCGGGGTCCGAATGCAGTTCGTTCGGCAAGACGGCACAGCTATGGTGCAGATTGCCCAAAACTTGCTTGCGGTCAACCAACTACCCCCTTATCCTAATTGGGCAGAGTTCAGCGCGCTGATTCACGCTCGTTTTGAAGATTACTTGACGATTGCGCAACCGAAGAATATTACACGAGTTGGATTGCGCTATATCAACCGCTTTGATTTCGCGCTAAATGAGTTTGACTTTACAGCACTTTTCGCTCGCTCGTCGCTTATTCCGCCGATGGTATTTGATGAATTCAAATCATTCCTTTTCCGACTGGAGATCACTCAAGATGAACAGGCCCGGTTGTTGCTCACGATGGGCACGCCGGTAGCGTCGGCAGAAGAAGTGTCTGTGGTGCTCGACTTAGATCATGTGGCGCAACTCAGCCTCAGACCAGATGCTGGTATATTACTGGAGTATCTAAATCAAGCCCATGACCGGATTGAAGGAGCTTTCGAGTCGTGCCTGACTGATAATTTGCGTGAACGACTCAACCGATAGAGGAAGTTGCCATGACTACCAACGTTGCATTTCACCAAACTAATAGTCAACACTGGGCAGACTTGGCCGGTTTAGCTTATTCTGTAATTCGGTTGCGCCCCACGCCACCATCTGCCAGCGCGATTACGATACCGTCTCTGCCTGTAGCTTGGCGGTTCGAGCGCTGGAACATGGAGGAGCGCGCCGCGCCGGGTTTTGCCATCCCTCAGCCTCCGAGTCAGGTTCTGCTAACCCCAATACCTGCTGTAGCCAGCGAATTAAAGCAGTTGTCTCGAGAAGAATTAATTGCTTTGGCCCGGAAAGCTAAAGGTAGCTTGAAGAATACTGCGGAAAGCGCAGTGGATATCGTTCGTCATTTGCGTGACGAATGGGATGTTAGTGTTGACTAGATGTCAGATTATTTCTTCGACACATCAGTGCTGGTTGCGTATTTCAAAAACGAAGATGCCCGCTCAGCAGCGCTTATTGAAGAAGTGCTGAACGGCAAAGCCACAGCCGCTATCTCAGCTATAACGGTAGCAGAGTTGTGGTCTGTTAAAAGCACCGACCCAGCCACTCACAATTACCGAGAAGCAGTCATTCAGTTGATGGAGACTGTGGCGGTAGATGCTTCTGTCGCCAAACGCGGCGGCGCTATTCGGCAAGCGCATGGCTTGAAACTACCTGATGCATTAGTTGTCGCTTGTTGCCAAACTATAAATGGAAGATTTTTCTCGAAAGACCCTCATTTCCGTCGTGTATTGAGTGCGAGTCAGGTTGTAGGTGAAGTCTACGAATAGTCAAAAACCCGGCCTGAGAGCCGGGCTTTTTGTTTCTGCCCACAAATAAAGTTTCACTTGCGAAGACGGTGGAAGTGGCGCGGCAAAGAATCAGGAGACAACCGATGACCCCTCAACCCGAAAAAATTCCCCAAACCAGAAACCTGCTAAACGAAGTCGAAGCCCTCCTGCGCAACCGCTTCCGCTTCTTCGCCGAAATTCGGGATGAGGTTGAAGTGCCCCGCAAAAGCCGCGCCATGCTGTTGTGGTCGGCTGTCTTTCTCGCCCTCTTCGGGGCCGCCATTGGTTCGGAATATTCGGTCTGGCAGGCGTTGGCCTCGGGCGTCAAACTGCCTCTGCTCTTTCTTATCACCCTCCTCGTCTGCCTGCCGACGCTGTATTTCTTCAATACCATCTTCGAATCATCGCTCAGCCTGAGCCAGAACTTTGCCCTGCTTCTCTCGGCCATCACTATGACGGCCATTGTGTTGTTGGCCTTCGTCCCGGTCGTGCTGTTCTTTTTGATCACCACCAGCCAGTATCAGTTCTTCAAACTGCTCAATGTTGCCATCTTCGCCATCGCCGGCGGGATCGGCGTGCGGCAATTGAGCCACGGTATGCGAATGTTGACGGCGAACAACCGGCGCGGAGCGCGCATGCGCGGGCGTATTTTGACTCTCTGGATTCTGTTGTATGCCTTTGTGGGCAGTCAACTGGCCTGGACTCTGCGGCCTTTCTTCGGCGCGCCGGGCCTGCCGTTTGAATTGTTCCGCGGGCTGGGCGGCAACTTCTACACCAACATCTTCGCCTCGCTCGGCGAACTGCTGGGCTTCTTCACGGTTCGATAGAGGATGGCATGACTCAACAACGACCTCCCACACCGGAAGAACTGATCCTGGCCATGTTGCGCGAAGTGCTGTCGCGGCAGGCCGAACAAATGGGGCTGAAACCAAAAGTGGCGCCGCCCGCCTCAACGCCCGCGCCAGCGCCCCCGCCGCCATCTCCCACCGCCAAAGCTCAAGCTCCCGTTGCCGCCCCACCGGCCGAATTTGAAGAGGCGGATGAATCGATGTCGGCGGCTGAGGCCCGGGACCTGGCCGAGTTCAACGAGTTGGCGGCCCAGGCGATCCTTTCCAGCAGTTTGCCGCGCACGCTTCGTCTTTTGGTAGTCGGCCTGCTCGTCCTGTTGATCCTAATCAACGTCCCGGTTTTCAACGGGCTGGCCCTGGCTCGCGCCCTGCCGGATCGTCAGGCGCTCATCATTCGCGACGGCCTCTTGCTCAAAGGCAGTGGCCCTGAAGTGTACGTCCTCGAGAATAATTCCAAGCGCTGGGTCAGTTCTCTCGACGCCTTCGAGCATTACGGCTACCAGTGGGATGAAGTTCACCTCGTTGATGATTCGTTTCTGACTCAATTCCCGGATGGCCGCCCGCTCCATGTGCCATTGAAATGCAACGACAGCCCGCATATCTACCGTTTGGAGAACGACCAGAAACGGTGGATCAAAGACATTCCGACCTTTGAGGCCGAGGGGCATGTGTAGGAAGACGTGAGGTTTGTGTCGTGCGACTACTTGCGGAGCATTCCTGACGGTCTGCCGATCCCGCCCGACGCCGGGCCGCCGCCGCAACCTTGATATGCTCCACCTCCTCAAACGCTTCATCACTTCCAACGATCCGGTGGTGAACTGGCTGAAGGCCCTCATCCTGCTGGGTTCCCTGCTCCCGCTGATCGTTTTCATGTCGAATGTTTCCACGTCGCAAGACCCGCAGTGGTTCAAGGCTGGCTTTGACGAGCGCCCCAGCCGGATCATTATCTATCATGACGGGCAACGGGTTGAACTGCAAGCCGGCCAGCCCGGCTTCGATGACCTGGCCGAGGCGATCCGGGCCAGCCTGGCCCAGGGCGTGGATCAACAGTCGAACACCGGCCTGTCGGAGTCTTCACGCCAGGACGCCTATCAGCGCTATACGACGATCGAGGCCTTCTTCGATCAGCCCGTCAAACTTCACGCCTGGTTCTTCACCGGCTACCCTACTCAAATGCTGTTCCCGATCACGGGCCGCCACTCTGAATGGCCCATTGTCTTTTTAGGCGAAGACAACGACTATCGGGTCAACGCGCCAGTGCTGAAGACGAACGAGCCGATCCGGCAAGTGCTGAAAACGCTAGGCTATTTGAATTAGAGGAGAATGGCGTGCGTCGGCAGGTGGCGCAGTACCGCCCCTTTTTCAGTCGAGGAACTGCCGGTAGAGTTGCGGCAGGTATTTTCCCGGCTCACGATAATACTCGTCCGGCGAGATTGCAAGCGACAACGATCTGGCCGCTGGTTTTACCATCGGCTGTGTCGCGGCAAAAGCCTTCAGTACCTGGCCCTGCGGCTTGAGCGAGCCGTCAGGCCTGACCAGGCCGAAGAAACGTTCGTGTTGAGACTCGCTGTATGGCGGTTTGTCCCACAATTCCGGGGCATAGTCGGCAAAACACCACACCAGCGCGCCCAGCGCGCCCACTTCAACCAACTTCGGTAGAACCGCTTCGAGATAGGCGGCCAAGTCTTCCTCAGAGGCCATAAACTGCGTGCGCGGCTCGCCATAGGCCGTCCATCGCATGTTATAGGAAGGCTGGCCGGGCAGGGCGGTGCAACCGCCGAACTCTTCCATCAGCGCCAGCTTTCCGCAGAGGGCGCTGGTGAGAGCGCAGGTAAACGGCGCATAATCAGGATCGAGCGGGCTACGCGCCAGCCGCGAGTACATCGGGTAAGCGTGCATGACGGCCATGTCCGTTTCGGCAAATACCTGATCGACTCGCAGGCCGTTGTCTTCGAGCAAGCTGTCGGTGTGCAGGCCGCAGGTGACGGGGTGATGCGAGTCCAACTCGCGGATGGCGGCCACCATCTGGCGCATCCAGGCCCGCCCGACAGCCGCATCCGGCGGCCGGGCAAATAGATCCGGCTCATTGCCCAGGTTCCATAGTCCAATGGCTGGATGATCGTGTAACGCGCTCACCACGGTTTCCACAAGCAGGCGCTCGGCGGCGAGAGCGACCGGGTCGGTGTAGGGGTTGCGGTAACCGCTCGTCACCACCTTGCCACCACTCACCAGTTGCTTTACCCAGGGGTGTGGCGGGCCATCTAACAACCAGCCCGGCGCCCAGTTGGGGCCGCTCATGTGGCCGGTAAAAAATGTGATATCGAGCTTGAGATCGTGGGCGGCGGCGAGGTCGCCAACGGTGGTGAGGTGCTTCAAGCAATCTACTGAAACAGTATCAGGCGCAGGTTGAAAATCGTCCCAGAGCAAAAAGAGACGCACCACGTTCAACCCCAACTCGCGAATGAGGGCGAACTCTTCGCGCACTTCGCCGGCATCGAAGTTCGACCACCAGTACATGGCCTTACGGCGCGGCCAGTAATTGACGCCCAGGGTGAAGGGTTTGTCCATAAGCTCCATTTGAATGTGGCGCGACGCGAAGCGGCCAAATCGGGCTACGGCATTGCCCACAACGCCGGTATGCCGCCCGTGTTCAGGAACACAACGTGCTCACCGTGTTTCCAGCGGCCCTGCCCGCTTCGCGCCAGGTCAATCAATCCGGCCATCGCCTTTGACGAATAGACCGGATCGAGAATCAGTCCTTCGGTTCGAGCGGCCAACAGGATCGCGTCTTGCGATCCTGGCGTGGGCTGAGCGTAGGCTGGGCCGACGTAAGTGCGTTCAATCATTGGCGCCTCTTCAGCGGCGAAATAATGCGGCCCACCTAGCAGAGCGCAAATCTCCGAAGCCAGCGAGGCGATGGATGCCGGGAAGGCGCGCCATAGTTTACCCACGTCAATGCCGAGCACTCGGTGTTTGCTGTTGAGCAGGTGAAGCCCGGCCAGCAATCCGGCCAGCGTGCCGCCTGTGCCGACGGCGGTGATAAGAGTAGCCTCTTCCACCGCACGTTCGCGCAATTGCTCCTCAAGTTCCAGCGCCGCCAGCACGTAGCCCAAACAGGCAACGGGCGTGTGACCTCCCACGGGCATGAAATAGAGTCGCTTGCCCCAGCAGGACGGGGTGAGCCGCGCCACCCACCGCACCAGCCGCACCGACTCTTCAAGCGTCATCGACGGCTCGTCACTCTGGCCAAAGGGGATGAAGTGCAGGCGGGCGTCCATCAACGCGTTCAACAACAAATTGCCTGCCAGCGTTTTGGGGCGGGGGACGAAGTAGAAGCAGTGCGGCTCCAGGCCGAGCGCCCGCGCCCCGGCGCACATTTGCCGCGCGAAGTTGGATTGCAGTCCGCCAAACGTGGCCACCGCGGTTGCCCCTTGCGCCTGTGCTTCGCCAAACAAAAATTCCAGCTTGCGCGTCTTGTTGCCGCCCATGGCCGGGCCGACGGCGTCATCCCGCTTCACCCACAGGGTCGGCCCGCCCAGCGTTTGAGTCAGGCGGGGCAGTGGCTCCAGCGGCGTTGGGAAGTGGCCGAGGCGAGCGCGGGGAAAGAGGAGAGCCGGGAAACAAAAGGCGGCTGAGGCACGAGGGATGATGAATGACGAATGCTAATCCTGAGTTTGTTCGCGCTGTTGAATTGAGGTGAAGGTCCAGTAGCAGGCGAAGAGCAACATGGCGAACACAAAGGCGAAGCCGAAGGTGCGAACGTGATCAAACGGGTTGAGAACACGATCAATGACATCGGTGAGCACGCTATAAGGCTGAAAGAGCAAGTCCCAACTATTCCAGCGCAGGAAGCGGCCCATATACACGCCCAACCCGGCTACCCCAAGTGTGCCCAGCGCAAACAACCAGCCGACGACGCGGCCCAGGTGCGTCTGCACCAGCGTTTGCATGTTACTCAACGAAACAATTGCCAGCAAACAGCCCGTCCAGGCGAATGTCGCCAGCATGCTCAAATCATACCAGAGCGAAATCGGCGGGCGCTCAGCCAGATGCACAAAGTCGGTGACGATGTAAGGCGCGTTCGGGAAGAAGATAAACCAGATCGCGCCGGGCAGGAGCAAAGCCCACCAGCGCCCGGGCGCGTTGCGGTGCGAGTTGGCGGCCCACACACTACACCCATAAGGAATCCAGGCCAGGAAAAGATTCCAGACCATGAAGTTGTACATCCAGCTATGGCTCAGGTAGACGCGCCCGGCAAACAGGCCAACAGCCAACCCGCTCGACAACAACATTGGATAGAGCAGTTGATTGGCAAAGAAACGGTGAGTGTCATAAAGAGTTTTGAACATAGGCAATCTCCAAATCGAGGCGCAAGGGTAAACCCGAATCCGGAAATTTGCTTGACGGTCAAGCGATGATTTCCTGCGCCGCCCCCGATTTTGCCAGCTTCTCAGCAACTTCTAATGCCACTTGCCCCGCTTGGGCAAAGCCTCTCACGTCCAATTTGTCGGCTGTGTCTTCAGCAGTGTGAACGGACAGCGATGCTTTGCCGATCGTGACCAGGGTGACCGCGTCGAAGCCGTGCTGGGCAAACGGAATGTGATCGAAGAGCACGCCCGCCAGCCCGAACCGGCTCAGGGGCAATCGCCGCTCGTTTCCAATTTGCCTGAGGAGGCCCGTCAACCGCCCCCGGCGGTTGTGCGAGTCGGCGTAATGCAACTTGCCATCCACTCCCACGCCGTCGAAGTTCAAGATGAACAGGCCGCCACTCTCAGCCTGCTGACGCAACAAAACCTCGTTGTGCCGTACAAAAGCCGCCGCGCCCATCACCGCCATCTCTTCGGCGCTGGTGATCAGGATAGTTACATTCAAGCCTTGCCCTGAGCTTGCCGAAGGGTCGCGGCGCTCGGCCAAACACTCGGCCAGGTGCAGAACCAGGCCCGCGCCCGAAGCGTTGTCAATCGCCCCGGGCGACTCGTTTCCTGAGTCGGCGACGAGGAAAACAAGGGGCAAACCAGTGATGATCGCGACGACGCCGAGGACGGTCGCAATAGTGTTTAGCCCCAACAACGTCAGCCCGGCAAACGCAACCCCGCCGCCGAGGACGATGACAAACAGGGCCATTCGAACAATGAGCGGGACGCGTTGACTCTTGGAATCGTAATGGGCCACGAGATATAAGTTAGGCAGAGATGAGTCTTGGCCCAAGCGAGGGCCAGAGGCGACGATGTTGGAAGTTGTAATCCAACCGGTGGTGGTTGAACCGGAGCCGGGTCTGATAGAGGCGGCTTCCACTGCGCGGTTGACTCGCTCGAAGAGCAAAGCCATCCCCAGAATCAAAATCGCCGCCCAGGGCGCGAGTTTGCTGTTCCGGATTGCGATTGCGATCAGCAACAGGCTGAGTGCGACTTCAACGGCGATTGCAGTGTTGACGCCGGTGGTGAAACTGAAAGGCTGAAGTTCAGCCTGGCAGCCAAAGTTTTGCAGGCGGGCGGCGATCTCGCGGGCCACAACTTCCTCTTCGCCCGAGCCGACGCGACGTGGCCGGGCGATCTCGCTGGCGTAACGCAAAGCGGTTTCAGGATTGAACTGCATAGAATTGGGAACCACGGATTTCACGGATGACACAGATTTCAATTCTCAATTCGTGCGCTTCGCGTCTGTGGTTAAACCTTAGGGTTCGTAAAGATATAAGTTCCCGTGTCACCCCGAGCGAGGCGAAGGGTCTCCCGCCCGGCCAGTGTGATTCTTCGCTTCGCTCAGAATGACAAACACGGAAGTTGTTCTTTCGCAGATCCTTAGCGGGTGTATCATACACTGCAATCACTTCACCAGAGGCCCGCCATGCTCACATCCATCAACATCCCCGCCGCCGAATTTGAGGCCCGCGCCGCCAAACTGCTGGCCCACGTTCAGGCGCAAGGGTTGAGCGGCGTTGCTCTGTTTGACAGCCACTACATTTTAGACATTATTGGAAATAGGCGATAATAGGGCTATGCTTACCTACACGACATTG
>CAYSIV010000219.1:0-11324 GCA_964431175.1 uncultured Anaerolineales bacterium | reverse complement strand
TGATCCTATTGAACGACTCGAAATCAACCAACTTTAGTCACACCCAAATGATTTGCAGGGAAACTGTATGCCTGTTGTTCTGCGCATCAAAGGTTACAAATTCTGGTTTTACGAGGCTGATCTTGACGAGCCGCCTCACGTCTATGTTGGCAAGGAAGGCAGAGAAGCAAAATTCTGGTTGAGGCCTGTGAAAGTGGCGCGCCCGGGCAGATTTAAGTCCGTGGAACTGCGGGAAGCCGAGCGGATCACCAACGACAACCGAGACTTCCTTCTGAAGGCCTGGGAAAAGGAGAAAAGCAAACGTGCTGACAGTTAAAGCTAGAATACCGCAACGGGCCGATTATTCGCCCATCCTGCCGGTGATGATCCCGGACTTAAGTGAAGTAAAGTCTTTCGCCGATCATCTGCGCGCCACAGGAAAGCCCTGGAAGGGCGAGATATTTGGCTGGCAAGCCGAATATACGCCTGAGAGCCGTAAGAAGCCATCTGGTTCAAAGATGCGGTTTACCCCGGCAGATTTCTGGATCGGCGAGAGCGGAATCTGGTTTTATTCACTCATGTGGGAGCATGGAAAGAACAAAGAGCCGGTCGAGTTTTTGGATGACCGCGGCATCATCAAGCAACGATAGCGCGGTCCGCTTCGCGTGTCGCAGTCAAACACTACAACGAATTAGGGGACGCTTCGCGAACGAATTCGTTCCATCCCCCAATTCGTTGTAGTGTTGAGCGGCCACCGTGCCCTACTCAAACCTCCCAACCACCAAACGGTCAAAGAACCGCCTCACCACATCCCGCCACGAAGCGCGCCGAATCTCTCTGGCGGCGTCGTGGGCGATCAGCAAACTACCGCCTCGTTGCTCAAAGGCAAAGGTGTGGTATTCGTTGATCAAGGCCCGGTGAGAATAATCCTCACCGCAACTTAAGGCCCCAAAGATTCAGTTTCGACCTGGAGCAGGTGCCGGGCCTTGGGCAAGCCCAGGGCTACCACCGCCGCGGCGGCCACCCCAACCAGAGTCAGCACAAACAAGACTCGATACGACGAAACATCCAAAATCCAGCCGCCGAGGATAGGCGCGATCACCAGCAGACTGCCCAGGGTGTTGGCGAGTCCCATGTAAATTGGCCTGCTGCCAAGCGGGGCCAGATCGAGAATGTAGTTGAAGAAGCCGAGCATGAGGGAGCCTTCGATCATGCCCATGATGAGGTAGCAGACAACGTAGACCCAGGTGTGGGCCGCCGTGGCCTGGGTGAGTGTGAGGCCTAATCCCAGCAAAGGTGGGATGGCGGCAAGCCAGGCGACGATTTGCATGACTCGATGACTGCCGTGAGTGGCGGCCACCCGGCCCAGGATGAGGCCGGCCAGCATAGAGCCGATTGGGGCAGTGGCGGCAAAAATCCCAATCGCTTTGGGGCTGATGCCGGCCTCCTGGGTGGCATGCAGAATGTAAAACGGCGACGCCAGGGCGCTCAGGCCGGTGAGAAGGCGCACCACGTTGACCCGAACAAAGCTCGGATCGTTGCGCCATACCTCCGAAAGGCGATGCCAGTAATCGCGCCAGCTTGCGGCGGGCAAATGTTCTGGCACAGCCTCGGGGATTTCGACGGTGATGGTGAGGCCAAGAAAGGAAATGAAAAAGCATAACCCGCCCAGGCTGAAGATGGCGGCGTAATTCAGCGGGTAGGCCGGGCCGTTTTCCGAAAGCAGGTATCCCACCCACCAGCCGGCTCCAATCGCCCCCAAGCCATCCACCACTTGCCCCAGACCGATCAACTTGCCGCGTTCGGCTGAACCCATCGCTTTGCCAAAGAGGTCAAACCAGGCAATCGCCACAAAAGCATCGGCCATCGCAAACCAGCCGAGGCCGGCCAGGAAGACGCCCAGGATGAGGAGCGGCCACTGCGACAGCCCGCCCCAGGCCAGCAGTAAAGCGAACAGCCAGAACGCCGGGCGGCCAACGGCCGAGCCCCAAATCATGTAACGGTACTTTTTCGGTTTGCTGGAGAGGAAGTTGGCGGCGAAGAGTTGCGGCAGAAGCCAGGCGCCCAGCCATACCGCGCTCGCCGAGCCAATGAGGACTTTGGAATCGGTGAGCGTAGCGACGAAGGCCGGAAGCACCGTATTTTGATTGGCAAACGTCAGCCCCACGCCAAAGAAAACATAATCCAAAAAAAACGCCCACCAGTTGCGGGTTGAGGGCTTGGTTGCGGCCATGGGCGGGATTATAACATTGGCAATAGCGCCTCTTGCGCGTCGGCAAACATTAATCCGAGGGAAAGCCGCCGGTTTTCAACCGGCGGCTTTCCGTTTTCTACCAGTTATAATGCGCTCCATGTTCTCCTCGCGCTTCCACTTCGACCTCACCCCCAACCTCCTGATGGAAGCATTCCAGGCCAAGAAGACCGCCGGGGTTGAGGTGCTGGACCTCACCGAGTCCAACCCTACCCGCGCCGGATTCAACTATGACTCGGCAGAGATACTTCAGGCGCTGGCCCAACCGCAATCCATGATCTACGAGCCATCGCCTCGCGGCCTGCTTGCCGCCCGGCAAGCCGTTGTAAACTACTACCGAAGTAAGACCCAAACCATAACCCCGGACTCTCTCTTCCTCACCGCCAGCACCAGTGAAGCCTACGGTTACCTTTTCAAACTATTAGCCGACCCCGGCGACGAAGTTCTGGTTCCCCGGCCAAGCTACCCTCTTCTCGATTTCCTGACGGCGCTCGACTCCGTCCGGCCCGTTCAGTATCCGTTGAGCTATAGCAACGAAGGCGGCTGGAAGATTGACCTTGAAGCCCTGCAAAACCTGATCGGCGACCGGACCAAAGCCGTCGTCGTCGTCAGCCCCAACAACCCAACTGGCTCCTACCTCAAAACAAACGAGCTTGCCCAACTCAACGCCCTTTGTATCAAACACAATCTGGCTCTGATCGTGGATGAAGTGTTCTCAGATTACCGCTACCAAAACGTGGCAGATCAAATCGAAACCGCCGTCGGCAACGACGGGGCGCTCACCTTTGTGTTGAGCGGCCTCTCCAAAATCGTCGGTCTGCCGCAAGTCAAGCTGGGCTGGATTCAGGTGAGCGGCCCGGCCTCCCTCGTAGCCGAAGCTCAAAGCCGACTGGAGTTTATCGCCGACACCTATCTCTCGGTTGCCCAGGCCGTGCAACTTGCGGCAGAGCGATTGCTGGCCCAACGTCAGGCGATGCAAAAGCAAATCATCACCCGCCTCAACGACAACCATCGTTATCTGGAAGCACAGTGCGCCGCTCTTTCAAACTGCCGCCCCCTGCTCCGCGAAGGCGGCTGGTATGCCGTGCTCGAAATTGACGACACTGACATACCCGACGACGAACGAGTCCAGCAACTGCTCGAACAAGACAACGTCCTCGCCCACCCCGGCTACTTCTACGACTTCGACCGCGACGGCATCCTCGTCCTCAGCTTGCTCACGCCCACTGTCATCTTTCAAGCCGGCGTCTCAAAAATCCTAGCTCGTCTCAGAATGATATAATCTCCAATCTCTAATTTCTAACCTCCAATCTCTAATCTCCAATCTCTAATTCTCTAATTCTCTAATCTCCAACCTCCAATCTCTAATTTCTAACCTCCAACCCCCAACCCCCATGCTCCTCTTCTCCGTCTTCATCTCCGGCATGACCACCCTCGCCGTCGAACTGGCCGCCTCGCGTCTGCTGGGCAACGTCTTCGGCACCAGCAACCTGGTCTGGGCCAACATCATCGGCCTCATCCTGCTCTACCTCACCGCCGGCTACTTCATTGGCGGGCGCTGGGCTGACAAGTCTCCGCGCGAGCGCACCTTCTATCAACTGTTGTGCTGGGCCGCCTTCACCGTCGGCCTCATCCCGATTGCCGCGCGCCCCATCTTGTTGTGGGCGGCTACCGGCGTCGAGACGCTCAACGCCCCGGTAGCTGGCGGCTCATTCGTCGCCACACTCTTGCTGTTCGTCGTCCCCATCACCCTGCTCGGTTGCGTCTCGCCGTTCGCCATTCGCCTCTCAGCCAAAATGCTCAGCGGGGTGGGCGCATCCTCGGGCCGCATCTACGCCATCTCTACCCTCGGCTCGCTCATCGGCACCTTCCTGCCGGTGCTCATTCTCATCCCGTCCATCGGCACAACGCGCACCTATTTATTCTTTGCCGGACTGTTGTTATTGATCGCCCTGATCGGACTGTGGCGGGTAGACCGCAAACGGGCGCTGATGTACTTGTGGATGCCGCTGATTCTGGCCGGGTTAGCTGTCACTGCTTCGTCCGGCCCGATCAAACCCATCGCCGGCCTCATCTACGAAACCGAGTCGGCCTACAACTTCATCCAAGTCGTGGAGCGGGGCGGTACCCGCTACTTGTTGCTCAACGAAGGGCAGGGCCTGCACTCGGTTTACAACCCTAACAATTTGGCAACAAATGGAACGTGGGATTATTTTCTCGCCGCCCCGTTCTTCAACGCCCCGCCCTTCACGCCCGCCGACGTAAAAAGTTTAGGTCTGGTCGGCCTGGCCGCTGGAACAATCTCCAAGCAATATTCGGCTGTGTTCGGCCCCATCCCAATTGACGGCATCGAGATTGACCCGGCCATTGTTCAAGCCGGGCGCGATTACTTCAATATGAACGAGCCGAACCTGAATGTCATCATTGAAGATGGCCGCTGGGCGCTGACTCACAGCCCGGACACCTATACTGTCATCGGCGTGGACGCCTATCGCCTGCCCTACATCCCGCCCCAACTCACCACCGTCGAGTTCTTTCAAGAGGCCCGCGCTCATCTGGCAGACAACGGGGCGCTGGTGATCAACGTCGGGCGCACGCCAAATGACCGGCGATTGATTGAAGCGATGGCCGCCACCCTGCGCGCCGTCTTTCCCTCCGTTCACGTCATGGACGTGCCGGACACGTTCAACAGCATCGTCGTCGCCACCGTTCAACCGACCACACCCGCCAATTTGGCCGCCAACTTGACCGCCCTGCCCGCCAACGCTCACCCGCTCCTGCGCTTCGCCCTTCAGCGCGGCCTGGAGGCGCTTCAACCCACCGTTTACGCCAACACGGTCTTCACCGACGACGTGGCCCCGGTGGAACAGTTGACGAATTCGATTGTGATCAACTTTGTGCTGGGGGAAGGGTTACAATTCTTGAAATGAAAAAGGACAAGCAAACGACAAACGTCAAATGTGTCGTTTCACGTTTGTCGTTTGACATTTGAAGTTTGTAGTTTATGGAGACTCTCATGCCCAACTGGCTCGCCAACTTACTACGTATTGTTTTAGCCGCCGCCCTGCCGGTCTGCCTGGTGCTCACCAACGTGCGGCTGATGCTCGCTCCGTTCTACACCAACTGGGAATACAACTTGAAGGACTTCCCCGCCGACCTTTACGGCTTCACCAAAGAGGACCGTTTGCAATACTCGGTGATTCCTCTTGAATACCTGCTGAACGACCAAGGCATTGATTTTCTTGGGAAGCTCACCCTGCCCGACGACAAGATCGCCAACACCGACAGCGGGAACCGGATGTACAACGACCGCGAACTCAAGCACATGGTGGACGTGAAGGTTGTGGTGCGTGGGGCATTGGCGGTTTGGGTTGTTTCGAGCCTGTTGGTAATTGGCGCCATCGTCGCCCTGGCCTGGCAGCCCGCCACCCGCCCGCTTCTGCGAAGCGGCTTGCTGAACGGCGCAGTGGCGACCCTTGTTTTACTGCTCGCCATCCTGCTCTTTGTCATGTTCGCCTTCGACCCCTTCTTTGTCTTCTTCCATAAAATATTCTTTACCGGCGACACCTGGCTCTTTCGCTGGTCCGACACCCTTATCCGGCTTTTCCCGGAGAAATTCTGGCAGGATATATTCATTTGGATCGGCGGCGGGGCTATGCTGGAAGCGCTGGTGATTGGGGCGATTGCCTGGTGGGGGTTGAGGGGGAAGTAGCGAAAGCAAGCAAGATAAGGTAAACTCAAATCAGATCATCCGAAAGTGAGGTGACAAAAATGAGCGGACTCGACATCCTACAATCAGTGCAGTTTGTGACCGCCAAAGGAAAGCGGCTGGCTGTTCTAAGCGCAGAGGATTGGGAAACGCTTATCGAATGGCTGGAGACGTTGGAAGACTTGCAAATCGTCCGTCAGGCATTTGCCGAACTCAAAGCGGCTAGCGGAGATCGTAAACGCGCCGGCTGGCTGGAATGGAAAAATGTGGCGGGAGAGATAGGGTGAGCCGCTATACTGTCTGCGAAGCCGAGCGGAGCGAACGGCGATGAAAATTCGTGACGTTATCAAATTGATAGAAGATGACGGTTGGTATTTAGTCACGACCAAAGGCAGTCATCGGCAATACAAACACTCCACGAAGCCGGGCCGCGTCACGATTGCCGGCCACCCCAACGATGAGTTAGCTCCCGGCACATTGAACAGTGTTTTCAAGCAGGCTCAACTCTCGAAGAGGAAGGAGAAAAAATAGCTATGTACCGCTTTCTCATTGTCATCGAAAAGGCAAACGGCAACTACTCAGCCTACTCGCCCGACTTGCCGGGCTGTGTAGCGACCGGCAAAACTCGTGAACAAGTTACCCGGAATATGCATGAGGCGATTGAAATGCATGTGCGGGGTTTACGCGAAGATAAGTTGCCGGTTCCGAAGTCTCACGCTTTTGCCGAATACATTGCCGTTCTTTAGCGACAACAGCGGCGGTGATTGGGGCGGTGGCGTGGTGGGGGTTGAGGGGGAAGTAGGCGGCAAGATGCCGTCGCAAAACGGTAGTTGCCAGGCAGTCGAAATCGTGATAGCCTGAATCTGAGATGCCAACAACTTTACGTGTCGGGCCATACCGCTTCTATTTCTACTCCTATGACTGTGGTGAACCACGCCATACGCATGTTGACCGCGAAAATATGAGCGCAAAGTTTTGGCTTGACCCTGACGTGTCATTGGCAGAGAACTTTGGTTTTAGTCGCAAAGAACTGCGAGACGTTGAGCGGATTATTCGCGACCATCTGGAGACGTTGAGAAATGAATGGGACGCTTTCTGTCACTCTGACACTCGCACTCGCTAGAATTGTCCAGGTGACAATTACGGATGATATGTTATCGGTTGACCTCGAAGATGGCCGCACGATGGCCGTTCCCATTGGCTGGTATCCGCGTTTGGCCTATGGAGCACCGGCAGAGTGCGCTAACTTCCAAATTAGCGGCGCCGGTTACGGTATTCACTGGCCGGATTTGGATGAAGATATTGGTGTTGAAGGTTTGTTGCTTGGTAAAAAATCGGGTGAAAGCCAGGCATCGTTTGAGCGATGGCTTCAGCGCAGGCAAACAGGAAGCGGAGCGAAAACATAGAGACCGCGACAGTATTAACTGATTAATGGCGATGCGGCTGAAAATATAGTTGGGCGGCTAATTAGAGACACAGCAGAGCAAAGTCATAGCGTATGACAGTCCATCTTGTAATCAGTCGCTCGTCCTTTCAAGGATACGATCAAATCACCGACTTTATCTCGGAAGTAGAACAATTTCACATGGTCGAAGATTGGACAGACACACAGAAGTTTGTCAAAGGTGACTGTGCTCTGTTCTACTTCACGAAAATCAAGTCCATTGTGGCAGTTGGATTCGTGGCTTCCAAGACGAGGGAAGTTACAGGCCCTTACAAGTGGACGGACTGGGAAGGCGTGCTCACCGTATGTAATTACAAACCTGTTTGGGCGCTCGAAAACCCTTTGCGCTTGAGCAGTGAGATGGTAAATGCCACCCTTCGAAAATGGCATCAGAAAATACCATATCGCCGTTCACATCAGCTTTCCACGCAAATCGCTCAAGCTATGCTAGATGAAATCGTTACACTTAATCCACAACTCAGTCAGCAATTGCGGGAGCGAGTGAAGGGGATCGCGCTGGCACAGCAGCCTCCTGCTAAAATCAAGCCCTCAAATCGGAAATTCATTGAAGGCGGAATACAGGAAGTTACGCGGGAACTCATCAAGCGTGACCCTCAATTACGTACTCACGCATTAGCAAAATATGGATACTCATGTGAAATATGTGGTTTCAATTTTGAGGAGTTCTACGGCAAACTTGGAGTCGGGTATATCGAAGTACATCACCTCGTCCCCATATCTGAACGCAAGAAAGTGCATAGCACTACGGTTGACGAGGTAAGAGTCGTTTGCGCAAATTGCCATCGGATACTGCACAAAAATGGTAAGACACCACTTTCTATGGGCGTGCTAAAAAATGCTGTGAAGCACCGGGGTAAACGCAAGTAAGCCGTCCACTCAAGCCCGCCCAACACGGGTCTTGAGAAACCGTCAGACAAGTTGACGATAAACGACACAACATACCGGTTTCTCTGGTGAGGGAATGCCGTAAGGCGGCATGGGGGATTGCAGGCGACGGGGAAAACCACCCCGCGCCTGAACCCAGCCGTTACCCCCTTTACTTCTTCCCCCTCCACTCCTCATAACCCCGCCTCATCTGCGCCACGTGCTCCGGGATGTGGCGTTCGTAAGTGTCCAGCCAGTCGTCAAAGGTGATCCAGCCGCTCTCCGAGTGGTGAACTTTGCTCGACCAGGCCGGGTCGGGCAAGGACTTGATGAGCTTGTAGCTTGCCAGCCTCAGCCACTTGAAAAGCTCAAGGGCGTCGTCGGTGCTTTGCTCGGTGTACTTCAGCGCCTTGGCCCACACATTTTCGTCGTAGCCCAGCACCTGGCTCCCCGGCTCGGCAATCAGGCGGCGGCAACGCACGAAGCTGTTGGCCTCGCTGTCGGTGATGTGAACGACGATCTCGTGAATGCTCCAGCCGTCACTGGGCTTGAACTGCCACATCTCTTTGGGAAATTGCTTGAGAGCTTCGACGAGTGTCCCGTAAGCTTTGCCGTAGGATTCGATTTTTTGGGCACGTTCTTCGTTGGTCATGTTGTTCCTTTCTCGAAACAATAGCACGGATTTTCACGCGAAGCGTGAACGGATTGCGATCCGTAAATTCTGCAAATCCGTGCTATTCAAGGTGAGCTGCTATTGGGCCATCTAGAGCAGATTCCACATCCGTTTACGGCAACGGAGTCGAGGCTTCAGCCGGAACCGCCTAAAGGCTCGACTCCAAAAGCCATAAACCAATCAGGAATCTGCTCTAATCCGCCCTCAATCTCTGATTCTCAGTTGAGCCTGGTTCTGCCGGGATACATCCCAGCAGAGAGAAGGTGGTTTTTAGAAAACGGTGTCCGGGCGGATTAGACCGGCCACACTAAACCCATCGGGTCAATCCGAGGCTGAACCTAATCCCCAATTTCTATTTCTATTCGTTTGTTGATCTTGCCCTTGCTCTTGTAATCCACCACCCGGATCTTGCCAACCTCTGAGGTGTTGGCCACATGCGTGCCACCATCGGCCTGCAGGTCCAGGCCGACGAGCTCGACGGTGCGGATTTCGGCGATGCCCTCGGGCAGAAGGTTGATTTTGGTGCGGATGAGATCAGGGATGGCAAAGGCCTCGGCGCGAGGCAGAATCTTGACCCGGGTCGGACGGGCCGCCGCCACTTCCCCGTTTATCTTCTCTTCGATTTCCTTCACCAGTTCCTGCCGCATTGTCTCAAACTCAAAGTCCATCCGGCCCTTCAACGGCTCCATGTTGCCGCCGGTCACGCTCGCGCCGTAGTCGCGGAAGATCACGCCGCACAGAATGTGCATGGCAGTGTGGGTGCGCATGAGCTTGTAGCGCCGCTCCCAATCCACCGCGCCGCGAAGGACCGCGCCAACCGCAGGCGGCTCGCCCGCAATTTCGTGCCAGATGTGCTCGCTCGCCCCTTCGACACGCTCAGGGCGAGTTTTGCGGGCTTTGGTGACGGGCCACGATCGTTCCCCAACAGAGACGGTTCCCACGTCATGGGGCTGTCCGCCGCCGCCGGGGTAAAAAGCCGTTCGATCAAGCGCAATCGCCCCGCCCTCGACGGCGACCACGGTCGCTTCAAATTCTTTGAGATACGCGTCGGTGTGATAGAGGAGCTCGGTCATTTGATTTTCACCAGGCTGTCGTAGAGCGTGCCCACATTGCGCTCGTGAAGCCTAACCACCAGCCCGGCCAGCGGAATACGGCTCTTGCCGCACGACTCAATATCAATGTGAGAAAGGGACTCGCGTGACTTGCCCCGGCCCGCCGCGCGACTCACCTTCTTACGCAAATTGTCGAGATACTTGAGGTTCGATCTAATGGCGTCGTCAATTTCGCCGCGCAGGATCAATTCGCCGTGGCCCTGCACAATGTTTTCCAGCCCCAGCGGCGGAATCAGTTGCAGAGAGCGCGTCAGGTCGTCAATGTCGCCGTCCACGAAATATGGCAAAGGCATCATGGTGTCGCCGGCGAACAAAATGCGATCTTCTTTGACCAGCACCATGAGCGAGTCCGGGCTGTGGCCGGGCGAGTGCATCAGCGTCAGCGTCTTCTTGCCCACATGTAAGTCAACGTGCCCGCGCGCGAAAATGATGTTGGGCAGGATGACTTCGATTTTTTCCAGGTCGGGATTATCGGCCTTAGCTTGCGTCAGGCCCCGGCGGCCAATAGTGTTCAACAGGTCGCGGCATTTGCTGTGCGCCACCACTTCGGCCTGAGTAAAGAAACAAGTGCCATACGAATGGTCGGCGTGATAGTGGGTGTTGATAACGTATTTGACCGGAACATTGAGCCGCTTTTGCACGAAGTCAAAAATTTCAAGCGTTTCCGATGGAAACGGCAGGGTGTCAATAATGACCGCGCCTTCGGCAGAGACCACTGCTCCAGCCGTCACCTGGGCATAAAGCTCACTGGTAAAAACGTAAATATCGTCGGAAACCCGCTCTCGCAACATGAATTTTGCCTCTTCTAATGGAATGGTGGCGAGAATAGCACAGCTAGAGGTTGCGAGTCAAGGTTGTCCAAACAATTAAACGAAAAAGCCGGGGGTGTTTGCTTTTCCCCGGCTTTTGGATGGCCGTTTTAGCCTATTTGACTCTCCCGACTTTGCTGTGAAACCGAGGAGGCAGGCATCCCCAGATGCCGGATGGCACCGTGAGAGCCGCATCCGGGGATGCTCTCTCCGCAATTTGTCACACTAAACCTGGGAGAGTCGCCTATTTTGACGAATCGGGCAGGACAGCGTCACTCGGTGGTTGGCCAGAGTCTGTTTTGGGCGTAGAGCCGGCGACACCAGGCAGGTTCCTCAGCAGGTCGATCAGGTTGACGCCGGTGAGGGCTTCAATCACCACCGGTAGTTGGGTCAAGACATCGGCCACATCCTTCGTCACCCGGGTAACGCCCGTGCCAGAGTTGCTGTCGCCGCCGGAATTGA
>CAYSIV010000218.1:0-11351 GCA_964431175.1 uncultured Anaerolineales bacterium | reverse complement strand
GTTATCTTCGTTCCTTCTCCTATCAACTCAAAAACTATTTCCAATAATGTCTCTTGAGCTTTGTCACGAATTCCCGACGGCGCAATCTGGGCCTGGTGCGCTATTGCGAGAGCAACCCCCATCGGGCTTGGGTCAGCCTCAGCCGGGTCAAAAACAAGGACGGCCCATGGGAAGTCTGGTATCTCATCTCCAATCACCAGTCGCGGGCCGGGCAGATGGCCGCCGACTACGCGCGGCGTTTTGGTTGTGAGCAAGGCTTTCGCGATGCCAAGCGGCTGCTCGGTTTTGCCGAAGCGCGTATTGCTGATATTCAAGCCTGGTCGCGCTTCTTTGCTTTGTTTGCCATGGCCTTACTCATTTTGATGACCTTGGGCGCCGCTTTGCTCGGCTTGGGAAAACAAGCCATCTTTCAATTGCTTCGTCGGGTCGCTTCCCGCCGCCGTGGACGTTGGGAGGTGAGCCTGGTCAACGCGATCCTCTTGCTGCTTAAAACCGACTCGGCACTATGGCGGTGGTTGTGCCCCCAGACTACTCTAGACTTGGAAGCCGCTTTACCAAATGTGTCCTGACATCAGGTTGGTCACAGGTTGTTCGTAACTTGCGGATCGCTTTGCCTGAAAGTGCTATCATCATTCTGACTCTAATTGGAGATGTCTGACGCTTGGAAAGCAGATATGGCCTTATCGGTGCTGATGATTTCGTCGCCAAGGTCAAACTATGCACAGACCTGATGCCAACGATTCGGCAAGCGGTGAAACTGAAAAGCACGGTAATAGCTCTTAGAACGCTTCACTGAGGTGACTTTCTTGTCTATTCTTTGGGCCATTGCCTTTGGTATTTGCCCACAACGGCCAAGTCATAGTTTGTTCCTCGGCGGCCAGCAAATGCCCATCGAAGCGCGAATGGCCGGGATGTTCGGCGGTTTCGTGATCGGCTTGGCTTATTTTGCGGCAATGAGGCGTGGGCGGGCCTGGCGCATGCCGGGGAATGCCATGTCCGTGATACTGATTAGCTTTGTGGTTCTGCTGGGTGTGGACGGGGTGAATGCCTTCTTCTTCGACCTGCGTTTGCCTCACTTGTACACGCCCAATCTGCCGCTTCGCCTGGGAACCGGCCTGATCACCGGGCTGACCTTCGCTGGCTTCATGCTTCCAGTCTTCAACTCCACCGTCTGGCAGGCGGGCCTGGACGTGAGTCCGCTCACCAATGCCCGCGAGTTGCTCATCGGTTTATTGCTGGAAACTGCTTATTTTGTTGCCACCTTTTCCGGCGCAAACATACTGCTTTACCTGCTCTCGTTGATTGCCGTCGGCGGTGTGCCGATCCTCCTGGGCATGACCGGCAGCATTGCGATCGCGATTCTCTCAGGCCGAACCAATCGCGCTAAACATTTGCGCCATCTGATCCCGTTGGCGCTTGGCGGACTGTTGCTGTCGGCGCTGATGTTAGGAGTGATGAGTAGCGGTCGCTACATACTATTCGGCGCTGGCCCGCTCGAAATGCCTCCTATTCGATGAGATGCAATCACAAAAGGAAGAAACTCACATGTCTACTACAACAACTGCCGCCTCCCGCGAGCGATCACTGGGCGTCACCATCAATCGCATCGTGTACAGGTTCAGCCGTCACTGGCTCCTCGTCTTCACTCTGCTATGGGGGTTGTTTATCGGCTTGCCCTGGCTCGCGCCTGTGTTGATGAAGATCGGCTGGACCGGCGCGGGGAATGCCATCTATCTGATTTACTCTACGCAATGCCATCAACTTCCTCAACGCTCCTTTTTCCTGTTTGGCGAAAAATCAATGTACGCATTGGCCGAGGTTCAGGTAGCCTGGCAGAACACCAATAACCCCGCCGTTCTGCGCCAGTTCATCGGCAACCCCGAGATGGGCTGGAAAGTGGCCTGGTCCGATCGGATGGTTTCGATGTACACCGCCATCTTTGTCAGCGGATTGTTGTATTGGCCGCTCCGCAAACGTTTGAAGCCTCTGCCCATCTGGGCTTTTGTGCTGTTTGTCTTGCCGATGGCGCTGGACGGCGGCACCCATCTGATCAGTGACATTGCCGGGATCGGCAACGGTTTCCGCGACAGCAATGCCTGGCTGGCGGCGCTCACTGGCAACATCTTCCCGGCAACATTTTATGCTGGTGACACGCTAGGCTCATTCAACTCGTGGTCGCGGCTCATCACAGGCGTGTTGTTCGGCCTGGGCGCTGTCTGGCTGGCGTATCCGTATCTCGAAGAAGCATTCGCCGAGACTGCCGGCGAGATCAAGGCCAAGTTCCAGAAAGTTGGTCTTTCAGTGTGACTGTTGAAAGAAGGAGACAATCCTATGAGCTCCAAAGCTAAAACGACTGGCAAAAGCCGCAGAGAAATCAGGCACGCCAAACAGCAACGCCAACAATTATTGTGGCGAGCAGTTTGGGGATTGGGGGGTGTTGCTGTTCTGACGGTTATCGGCTATTTTGCCTGGGATGTTTTGCGCTCTAAGCCGGGACAGAGCTTGCCCCAGCAAGCCCGGACACATATTCAGTTGGGCGACCAACACGAACCATACAACTCGGACCCGCCGACTTCTGGGGCACATGCGTCGCCTGTGCAAGAAGGGTTTTACAGCGAACTCCTACCCGACGAGAGCCTTGTTCATAACCTTGAACATGGCTACGTCGTCATCTGGTATAACTGTGCTGGACTAGGCGGGGACGAGTGCCAGAACTTGAAGACACAAATCCAGAGTGTTATAGACCGTACGGAGCCGGTCGTGCTCGGCGGCACCGGCAAGAAGTTGATTGCCGTGACACGCCTTACTTTGGACACGCCGATTGCCCTTACTTCTTGGGGGCGTCTTTACAAGTTGGACAGTTTCAATGAAGAGAAGATCACAACTTTTATCAAAGAGTTCCGCAACCAAGCGCCTGAGCCAAACGCACCCTAGCCTGTGGCTGATTTGGGGATGGGCCGCGATTACTCTGGCCGCGGCCGCGGTTAGCTGGTTAATAGCCTCGTCGGCCTCGTCCAGTGATTCAACAAGCGAAGCCATCAGCCGCCTGTCAACCAGCGACTTCCATTCATTAGCGTTTTCACCGATTGATCCCGACACTGTTTTCTTCGGTCATCACGGTGGATTGATGGTGAGCCGGAATGGTGGACAAGACTGGCAACCCGCTTCCTTGCGAAACGCGGACGCGATGGCGTTGGCTATTTCTGTTGCCGACCCGCAAATTATGTACACCGCCGGGCACGATGTCTTTTTCAAATCCACCGACGGTGGTCAATCGTGGCAAGCGGTTGCCCACAATCTACCCGGCACAGACATTCACGGCTTCGCCGTTGACCCAGAGAACGCAGAGAAGCTCTACGCCCACGTTGTCGGATTTGTCGGCATATTCGCTTCCGACGATGGCGGCAACATGTGGACCGCGTTACCGGCGGCGATGCCCGCTGGTACATTTAACCTCGCCGTAGGCGAGACGGCGCAAATGATATACGCCGCCGCCGGCAATGCTGGCTTGTGGCGCACTACAGACGGCGGACAGACATGGATGCAATTGGCTGGTGTGCCTGGAGAGGGTGTCATTGCGTTGGCATACAACTCTGTCGCCCAGCGATTATTTATCAGTACGTTGGGCAATAACGCCGGGTTGTACGCATCTATCGATGGCGGCATCACTTGGAACTCTTTGGGGTTGAAGGGTATGCTGATGGCTGTGGCCTCCAGCCCGGCTGATCCGAATCGGCTGATGGCTGTGGACGATAAGGGTTGGGTGTACGCTAGCCGTGATGACGGCATTACCTGGCCTGATAAGCAATGAACATGGCAACCCGCAGACGGACAGTTGCACTTTTTGCAAGCGCGACGGCCTTAGCCGTCGCAGGCATGGCAATGGTTGGAGTCTGGCTTCGCCCCACCTCTGGCAATCAAGTTGTCATCAATGGCACTGTTGTGCCGCCCGTGCCGACATTGAACGCCGAACGTGTAGCGCAAGGTGAGGCGCTGTACGCCCAATATTGTGCCAGTTGCCACGGCCCTAATCTGGAAGGCCAGCCCAACTGGAAACAGAGCTTGCCCGATGGCTCTTTGCCTGCCCCGCCTCACAACGCCTCCGGCCACACATGGCATCACCCAGATGAAAAGTTGCTGGACATCACCCTGCGCGGCGGACAAGTCGTATATGGCGACGCTAATTACAAGTCCAACATGCCTGCCTTTGGCGACAAGTTGAGCGAAGCCGACATTACGGCCCTTTTGGACTTTATCAAAAGCAGATGGGGCAAGGATCAGCGGGAGTATCAATGGTGGATGACAACGACCGGCGCGGACCAGTGAATTCTACAGCGCGATAATGGTGCGGAGGACGAGCCACAGACCTATCACGACCACTACCACCGCGGCAATCGCCGGAGCGTGGCGCGAGAGTCGTTCAAAACGGCCTGTAATTTATACGCGCGGGCGAGGCTCTTGCATTTACGAAGACACGACAGCGCGAAACACGATTAGATTTAGAACAGATGTGGGCCATCCTGGCGCTGACAGCGGCGCTTCTAACTTCCTTCAATCCGATTCTCTACAAGCGCATGCTCGCCGATGCCGGGCCGGTCGCCGTCGTATGGGGTGTGATCGCTCTTGCCTTGCCACTACTCGCCATTACAACCTTTGCCCTGACCCCGGCCTTGCCGAACGTGGATGCCCCGTTTCTATGGGCGTCATTGAGATCAGCAGCCTTGAACACCCTCGCACACCTCGCGTCTGCCCGATCTCTAAAACTTGCCGATGCTTCACTGGTCACACCCCTCCTTACCTTCAGTCCGGTCTTCACCGTTCTCATTTCGGCCATCTTTCTTGGCGAAATACCAGACACGCGCGGCCTGCTGGGAGTGATGCTGGTACTGATCGGCGCGTACGGGTTGAATCGCGGCTCAGGTTCGGATTGGTTATCCCCTTTCAAATCTATCTCGGCGAAGCCGGGTGGGGGTTGGTCATCGTTGCTGGTTTACTCTGGGCTATTACACCGCTTTTCGAGAAACTTGCCATTCAGCATACGTTTCCTGAAAACCCTCGCTTCACGGCCCTGGCCGTTAACGGATTGCTGGTAGCCTTCCTCACACCGCTTGCTCTTCGGCGTGGGCAGTCAGTATTCAATTCGCTCACTCACCACAGACGCGAATGGTTGCTGGCTGTGTTGATCGCCGGAATCGCGCCGGCATTGGGCTACACAGCTTTCAGCCTCGGCCTGGTTGGCTATGTGACGACCCTGTTTCGACTCAGTGCCGTGTTCACTGTGTTATGGAGCGCCTGGTTGCTGGGCGAACCCGGACTCCGCCAGCGTTTCCCGGCTTCACTGGTGATGGCCGCCGGAGCAATTTTGATCGCAGTGTAACCTTCGTTGCGCCTCTGCACGTCTCTCTTTGTTATTTGCCTGGAAGCCCTACATTTGGTACGATGCGTGGATACTTATCTTTGTTTTGCATCTGCTGGATAGACTCTTGTTCAGGAGCATCTTATGGCTGAAATAGACAACTCAATCCGTGTCATCCTTGCCGACGATCATGCCGTTGTCCGCAAAGGTATTCGAGAGTTTCTTGAAATGGGTGGCGGGATCACCGTCGTCGCCGAGGCCTCAGACGGGCTGGAGGCGATGCGCCTCATCCGTGAATATCGCCCCGATGTAGCCGTGTTGGATATTCAAATGCCAAGGCAATCAGGCATTGAAGTGACTCGCGCTATTCGCGCCGAGCGCCTGTCGGTCGGGGTGCTTATCCTCACTGCGTTCGACGATCCGCCTTACGTGAAAGCCGTACTGCAAGCTGGGGCTAATGGTTATGTGCTTAAAACCGCCGACGCCAGCGAGATCGTAGAGGCAGTGCAGGCCGTTCATGAAGGTCAATCGGTGCTTGATCCGGCGATTGCGCGCAAACTCATGTCTCAACTCTCGGAGCCGGGTACATCTCGGCTAGATACAAACGTCGAGGCATTGACTGAGCGTGAACTCGAAGTGCTGCGCCATGCCGCCAAAGGCCACACCAATAAGGCCATCGGCGTAGAATTATCAATCAGCGACCGGACGGTGCAGGGCCATCTTGCCAAAATCTATGCCAAGTTGGGCGCCGCCAGCCGCACCGAAGCCGTGATGCGCGCCGTCACGCTGGGCTGGATTCCACCCGCCATCGGCGAACCCGGCCTAGAATAAGACTCGCCCATGGCTCACTCCTCAAAACTCCGCCAACTCTTTTCCGGTCTGCGTTGGCAAGGGCTGACCTTTCAGCTTTTCGTCTTCATCGTTTTGCCGCTTGCGGCGCTGGTCGTGGTGATTCCCTTTGGCAGCCTGACTCTTCATAGTCAGGCGATGCGCGTTCTGGTCGGGGAACGAGATAAGCGCGCGGCCCGGGCGGCCGCAGTGGCCATCACCGAGCAACTCAGTCATCGCGCCGCCGCCATTCGGGGATTGGCGTTATACGCCGAGCACGCCAGTTCAACTTCACCCTACGCGCAAATCCTCGCCGATTACGATTTTCTTCTTCCGGACTTTGATGGCGGCTTGTTACTCACCGCGGCCGACGGAACTTTTCTGGCCGCCTCCAACTCTGGCGACCTCTGGCAAACCCGGCCAGCGGCTGAACTTTTGCGACAAACGACGGGGCAAGATGAGGCGAAATTCTCGCCGGCTTTCATTGACTCTGCCAGTGGCGAGCCAATGGCCCTGGCGATGGCAAGATCACCCAAAGGATTGATCGCTGTAGGCGCATTCTCCCCGGCTAGTCTCGCGCGCCGCTCTTTGGGTGAAGAGTTCTCGTCCAGCGGGCAGGATTTCGCCGTGATCGTAGATAGCAACAACCAGGTGCTCTATGAGGCGGGCACACCTCCTGCTTCCGAGGCGGGCGTTACGCAACATCCCGGCGTGGTGGAAGCCTTACGCGGCGAGAGCGGCACGGCCTATCGCTCGATCAATGGCAACGAACACGTTGTCGCCTACAGCCCGGTAGCGCCCCTGGGCTGGGCATTAGTGATTGAAGAACCCTGGGAGGCGGTGGACAATCCACTGCTCAGTCGAACGCAAGCCGCGCCGTTGATTTTGATTCCAGCGCTGTTTTTTGCGTTGATTGCTGTAGGTTTCGGCATCCGGCAAATTGTCCAACCGTTGCGGTTACTGGCGCAACAGGCCGCGGAACTGGGCTGGGGGCGTTTTGAAGCCATCGAGCCGCCGGTCGGCGGCATTGCCGAAATTCGCCACTTGCAAGCCCAACTCATTCTCATGGCGCAAAAGGTCAGGGCCGCGCAACAAAACCTGCGCGGCTACCTCAATGCCATCACTGCCGGACAGGAAGACGAGCGCCGCCGCCTTGCCCGTGAACTACATGATGGCACGGTGCAGGCGTTGGTTGCCCTCGATCAGCGCGTGCAACTGGCCCAACTTGCCGTAAAGGATGCATCGCCCGAGGCCGCCAAACGACTGGCCGAATTGCGGCGGCTGACAGCATCTTTGATCGAAGAAGTCCGCCGCGTGATTCGTGCCTTACGCCCGAATTACCTTGAGGATCTCGGACTGCTGCCGGCCATCGAAATGTTGACCCGCGACCTGCAAACCACCGCCGATGCGCAGACGACTTTTTCTACTGACGGCCAGCCGCGCCGCCTGCCGCCGGGCCAGGAAATTGCCATTTATCGCATCGTGCAGGAAGCGTTGAATAATGCCGCCCGCTACGCTTCGGCGAAGTCGGTGAATGTTTCTGCCGTTTTCAACCCGACTGAGT
This sequence comes from uncultured Anaerolineales bacterium, assembly GCA_964431175.1. Taxonomy (GTDB): domain Bacteria; phylum Chloroflexota; class Anaerolineae; order Anaerolineales; family VGOW01; genus VGOW01. Next base: position 3,603 of record CAYSIV010000218.1, on the reverse strand, counting down.
TCATCATCCGGGTGCAGGATGACGGCAGAGGTTTCACTGCGCCGGAGCGGGTGAGCGACCTCGTCGCTTCCGGCCACTACGGGCTGATGGGGATGCAGGAACGGGCGGAACTGATTGGCGCGCAGTTGACTATTCAATCTGCGCCAAGTGTGGGCACAACTATCGAACTCCGATTGCCGTTGTAGCGGCGGGCAGTCGCTTGCCCATGTCCTGATCCCAGACCCTTCCGAAGGCTCGGGCGAACCAAAGGTTCGCACGCCTTGGGGATGGTTTTCATTTTTAGCCATGCGCTAAACGGCTTATCTCCCTGACCCGCCAAATGGCGCTTGGTAAAACACGCCGCTTGACGCTAGGGCAGGCTGACCCTTCGGGCGTATAGTGCCCATAACGATGGTCTCTAACTGCATCGTCGTTTAGAAAGGGTTTGACGCATGGCAACTTCAACTCAACCTGCACTCCGCTCGCGGCTTGGCGAGTGGCTGGACGAACGGCTGGGACTCAAAGGCATCTCCTACGCCGTCCCCGAACATGCCAATTCACTGCCCTACGTGCTGGGCGGCATCACCCTCACCGGTTTTCTCATCCTCTTCGTCACCGGCATCTACCTGGCCCAGTTCTATCACCCGCACGTGGACGACGCACACAATAGTGTGGTGTATATCATCACTGGCGTGCCATTTGGCGATCTGGTGCGTTCGATCCATTTCTGGACCGCCCAGATCGTTACTGTCACCGTCCTACTGCACATGTTGCGCGTGCTGTTCACTGGCTCGTACAAACGGCCACGCGAGATCAACTGGTATGTAGGTCTTGGCTTACTGGCTGTGACGCTAGGCCTTGTCTTCACTGGCACCGTCCTCAAGTTCGATCAAGAAGGGCTGGAAGCGTTGCAGCACAATAAAGAGGCTGCCAATGTGATCGGCGCTTTGGGTGGCTGGTTCTCCGCTGAGTTCAGTCGCAGTGTGCCCTTGCTCATGCGGCTGTTTAACGGCCATGCCACCATCTTGCCCGTGATTTTTGCCGCGCTCATAGCAGTTCACATCTTCCTGATCAAACAGCACGGCATCTCGCCCAAGGTCACGCCAGATGCAGTGACTCGCCCGACTGCCGGTGAGGGGGAGTCAAACTTCGGCCTTCATCTGCGGCGGATGGCGGGCTACGGGTTGTTCGTACTCGCCCTCGCCCTGACTCTCAGTCTGATCTTTCCCGCTCTGCTCGGCCAGCCCGGGGTGGCAGGGGCGGAAGTGACCAAGCCGTGGTGGATGTTCGTTTGGCTATTCCCGGCGGAGGCCGCCCTGGGCGCGCGGGCGTTGGTAATTGTGCCCGCGGCGTTGGGAGTCTTGCTGGCGCTGGTGCCCATCGTTGACCACAGTCCCTATCTTAGCCCGGCGCGGCGCAAAGGCTTACTCATCGTCGCCGCCATTATCCTGGTTGCTATGGTGGTGAGCGGTGTATACGCCGCATTGCAGCCTGTCGTCGCGCACCTTGAATAGGAGTCGAAATGAACATGCGATATCTTCTCAGTTTGATGATCGCCACTGCGTTTGCCATCGTTCCACTCGGCGCCGCATTGGCGCACGGTGAGCCAGTAATCGCCGTCGAACCGGCAGTGGCAGCCGCTGATGGGCAAATCACCATCACCGGCACAGAGATGGAGCCGGGTGAGGTCTTCACTATCACGCTCGAAGGTTTGACGGGGTCGATCCCGCTTGGCGAAGCGACCGTGACCGGCGAAGGCGAAGAAGGCGGCTTCACTGCTACGTTCACCATCCCGTCGGATATTGCGCCGGGGTCATACACAGTGCGCGCGGCAATCGAGGCGGGTGAGACCGCCACCGCTGACTTGACTGTTACTTCGCCGTCGGAGCAGGCCAGCGCCGCACCGGCCATGGCCCAAGAGCCAACGGGCGAACTACACGAGCTTGATCGCTCGAAGCCCGTCGGCCAAATCATCGCCATGGTGGTAGTCATTGCCTTGAGCACGGCGGCCGGGTTTGTGCTGATTCGCAATCGAGGGTGAGCCAAGAAAGCGAGATCAAAATGAAAAGAAAATCTACCCCGAAACTTGTTACTGATCCGGTGTGCGACATGGAGTTTCCAGCCGACAAGGCTACGGCGACGTTGAAATTCAACCGCCAGACATACCACTTCTGCAGTGCGGCCTGCCTGAAGTTGTTTGAGGCCGACCCTCTGGCTTACCTGGATAAAACTCAGACAGAAGAGCCGACGCCTTCAGCCGATGGCGCATAACAGACAACCGATACGCTATCGGCGAGCATAAGCCAAATGGCGTATACCAGCACCCGCAAAACGACGCTAGGGGTTGCCGCGCTTATTCGCTAGACTTGTATAAAGGTGAAGGCCATGAACGAGAGCCTCGTTTTCAACTTCGACAGCGAAACCGCCATCAAAGCTGTGATGACAACCCTTGCCCGGCGTGCTTTGTATGTCACCCGAAGCTTTGACCTGCAGTCGGCCCTCGGCGCTCACGGCGGTTGTGAATGTCCTCATCATGGCACCGCCCAGTGCAACTGCCAGTTCGTAGTGCTGCTCGTTTATGGCGAAGCATCCCTGTGGGACGGTGAGGCCGTCGAGCCGGTGGTCATCACAACACATAGTCGCGACAATCGGACCGAGGCCCGGATCGTCCACGATGCGACGACTATTCCCGACCCGCGTCTGGCCGAGGAAGTGATGGCCGCCCTCGTGGAGGCGGCCATCATGTTGCCGATGGCCTCGTCTACTACGGTGGAAGTGACGGCTGATGACTGATGACGAGATCACCTTCAAAGTTGACCTCACCCGCCGCCTGCGTTGCGCCGAAGGCCATTTGCGCGGCATCGTGATAATGGTGGAGCGGGGGGCCGATTGTAAAAGCATCGTTCACCAGATGCTGGCCGTGCAAGGCGCGCTCCGCGAAGTCAATCGGTTAATCCTAAATCAGCATCTCGACGTTTGCCTACGGGCGCAATTGCAGAGCGCGGATGCTGCCGCCCGCGAAAAGTGTTTGGATGAAGTTGTGTCGCTCTATCAACTGCTCGATGGAAAGGAATTCGTATGACCAGCATTGCTAAATCTCTCAGCTTGCCTGTGCAGGGTATGACCTGCGCTTCGTGCGTCTCGCACGTCGAAGGCGCGCTCAAAGAACTGCCCGGCGTCTCGGAGGTCGTCGTCAATCTGGGAACCAACAAAGCCAGCCTGAGCTACGACCCGGCTCGCGCGACCCTGGCCGACATGGCCCGCGCTATTGACGATGTGGGCTACCGCGTGCCCACTGTCGAACTCACCCTGGACATGCGCGGCATGACCCTTCGGCACGGTGAGCGAAAGTCGAACCGTCAGGGCGAGGCCTGTGCTTCGTGCGTCTCGCATGTCGAAGAAGCACTCAAGGAACTCGACGGCGTGACCGGCGCAGTCGTCAATCTTGGATTGAACACGGCCCGCGTGACTTACATCCCTGGCGTGGTCAGCGTCAGCGCAATGAAACGCGCCGTGCGCGACGCAGGCTACGAAGCCCAGGAGCGCAGTGAAGGCGCAGACGCGCTCGACCGCGAGCGGCAGGCGCGCGAAGAAGAAATCAAACGGCAGGGCCGCAACTTGCTC
>CAYSIV010000217.1:0-11383 GCA_964431175.1 uncultured Anaerolineales bacterium | reverse complement strand
GTCTGCATGAAGTCACGATTGGAATCGATCAGAGTCTGATAGAGGGCGCGCGTCGAGAGATCAATCCCGCGCGATTGGGTGAGACTTTGCAACTCGGCCCGCGTCGGTATGTGACCTTTGAACTGCGCGGCCAATTCGACAGCGGCGCGCGCCAGTTTGACTTCGTCGAGCAGAGGAGCGGTGAGTGTTTTAGTCATGGGCGGACTCACGCGGCAGAGACTTCCAGTATTTAACCCATTCGATGAAGGCATGGTCGGCTTCGGAGATGAGCACAGTGGGCTTGAAATCCATGCCGCCGAGGGCTTGAATATCAGGGCTGAGGAAGGCGAGGGTGAGTTGATGTGCGACCGCAAGCATAGCACGGCGCAAGGGCAGGCGGAATGGATTGCGCGGCTTGGCAGTGAGCGTGGTGATGAAGACGCGCGAATGATTTTCATCTTCGGGCAAAATGGAAACGAAGATATTTGAAAGCGTGCCTTTGTTGTGAATGAGCAAGGTATTGCTTCCCCAGCAATTGATGGCGATCTCAACATTCTTCATACCGAGGATGCGTGTGAGGCGGTCGCTGAAACGTTTGCCCGTGACGCGCGCTTTGAAGTGGATGCGAAAATGATGGGGCGAATCAGTTGTGAGTTGCGGCGGTTCCAGAAATTCCCTGCCGTGGATCGGGCCGAAGTGCTGTTCGTCGTAGGCGTTGGCGACAAGCACTTGATAGGGGGCGTCGAAGGGCGTGACGAAGGCATGGCTGAACATGATCTCGTCGAGTTCCTGAAAGCGAGGCAGGTCAAAGGTCGGCTGGCCGCCCCAGAAGGCGAAAACTAGGCCATATTGTTCTTTGGTTTGCAAAGCGAGTTGATGCGCGCGTTCGGTAGGCGAATCAGTTGCAGGGATGCGCTGGCACGCGCCCGCCGCGTCGAATTCCCATTCATGCAATGGACATTGCACATGCTCGCCGACGACGCGCCCGCGCGACAAGTTCGCGCCCATGTGACAACACACCGCGCTCAGCGCGCCGACACGTCCCTGCTGGGTGCGGAAGACTGTCAGCGAAATACCGAGGGCTTGTACGAGCAAAATTTGGCCGCGCTGTAAGTCCGCGGAACGGCAGAGGGGGTACCAGGATTTAGGGAAGGAAGAAGTGTGAAAGTCAGGCATTATTTTATTGTGTAAATCGGATTGACAATCCGAACTACGTTATGCGTTGAACAAGTCCGCTTCGAGCGTGGACTCAGCTTTCGTGGCGCGATCAAGCAGGGTAGCGGAAGGAAGCGAATTCCAGTAACGCATCCAGCCCATGAAACCTGCATCCGCTTCGGGCAGGAGTACACCGAATTTGAATTGCAGTTCATTCACGACAGCGATGTCGTTGTATAAAAACGCCAGCGTGAGTTGATGCGTGATCGCTAGCATGAGCGGACGAATAAAAGCGGGGATCTTGTGCGAGCGCGCTTCGGTCATGGCGTTGAGCACGAAAATGCGCGAGCGCGTCTCGGTGATGGGCAGGGTGACGAACATGATGTAGTTAGCGGTGCGTTCGCTAAAGGCAATCACGATGTTGCCGCCATAGCAATTGACGTTCAACTCCACTTCCTTCACACCGACGGCGCGCAGGATGCGGTCGTTGTAGTCCGTGCCGTCCACACGGGCGCGGAAGGAAATGCCATAATGATGCAGCGCATCCGTAAAAGTGCGCGGCGTTTCAAGCAGTCCGCGATGATGCACGCTGGAGAAATGTTGCGCGTCGTATGAATTCGCTGCAAGCACTTGATAAGGCGTATCGAATTCCATCATCGTGACGGAGCTGATCTGGCGCGCTACATCTTCTGGAAAACTCGGAATCGGAAAGGTCGGCTCGCCACCGAGAAAGGCAAAGACGAGCCCATAGCGTTCCTGCGTGACGAGATGAGTTTGCCGCGCCCGTTCAGGGATCGGCACGCCCGCGGGGATGCGTTTGCACGCGCCGTCCGTTCCGAACTCCCAATGATGCAACGGGCATTGTAAATGTTCGCCCACCACCGCGCCGCGAGCCAGGTCCGCGCCCATGTGACAGCAGGTCGCGTGCATCGCGGCGACTTGTCCCTGCTCGGTGCGATAGATCACCAACGGGACTCCGAAGGCCTGCTGATGAATGACCTTGCCGGTTTTTACATCCGACGAATGACACAGCGGATACCACGACTTTGGAAATGATAAGCCTTTCTCTGCCATCCCACGCCATCTCGCTTCTTTCTAGACCATGAGGCTGATACCGTTTAAAGAAATGGCATCAGCCTCATCATTTTTGCGTCAACCTAGCGCGCCGTGATCGAATCCAGCCACCTGTGATACCACGAACTCAACGACAGCCATCCCGACAGGCTGTTCTCCTGTTCGGCCTGATGGACGCGTTGCTGGAACTCCAGCAGTTTTTGCGCGGTTAGCATTTTCTTGCGCTTGGTTGTACCGTGATAACCTACAGTAATGTGCCACTCACCATTCTTGAATTCAACTGTGGATTGTTGGGTCTCGTTACCATCAGGGTCGAGCATACACTGATGCCAGAATGTGTCCATCTTGAAGAGCCAGAGCAGGAAGCTGTTCTTCATCACGGACATGCCCAGCGCGGCGCGCAGAAGATGTGGCGTGATGAAGGCCATGATGCGATACAGTTCTTCGTCTGTGACGACGTTATCGGCGAAGACACCAGTGAGATTGTTGATATTCTCACTCTTCAGCGGGATGACAAACTGGGTAGCGTACCAGTGACCGGGATCGAAGAGGCCGAACAAAATCTTACTCCGACGCGGGTTCTGATATCCATTCACCACCTCCACGCGATCGTTGTAGCTGATGATGGTGAACTGTTCACCTGTATCCGTTACGCTCAGGCGAAGTTCGTTGAGTATTTTACTAAACCAGTCGCTGGCGACGGGTTTCGCGGCCAGGTCTTGCAGGGCTTGCAGGTTTGCAGACATAGGTTATCTCCTCTCTAATTCCTTATGGCTTTTTCATCCAGTCGTGCCAGAACGAGCAGTTCCGGCACGGCTCGATTTCCTCATAACGTCCCTCGCTCATCAACTGGCGGATATCTTTCATGCGTGGCGAGTTGTAGATTTCGCGAATGGACTGTTGACGCACGTTACCCAGCACTTCGCGGTTGTCCCAGTCATTGGCGCACATAGGCACATCGCCGTTCTGCAAAACGTGCGCCACGCTGAACACGTACGGGCACAGCGGGTAGATGCGGCTTCCTGCGATGCGCTTGAGTTTCGTGATGACCGCATTCCGCACCATCACCATTTTCTCGTAATCGCGCACTGTGCCACTGCGGTTGTTGATATCGAACATAAACAAATTAAAGTGCCGCCAGCGTTTGCGAAAAGAATTCAATTCGTGGTTATTCTTCTGCTCGCTGACAAACCGCAGGTAAACATTGACCTTCGCCAGATCGGCCTTCGCTAGCCATTCTAGATTGTTCATCACCTGCTTCCACGAGAGGCCGATCATCACTTTTTTGTAGGTCTCTTCGTTGGAAGCGTTCACGCTGACCGTGATGAGGTCCACGCCGCTGTCCATGAGACGCTGGGCGCGCTTCGGGTTGAGTCCACTGCCGTTAGTGACCAGTTCCACCATTTGATGCGGCCGCGCCTTTGCTTTGAATTCTGCCACACGTTGCTCAAGTTTGGTATCCAGCAACGGCTCATTTTTAGACATCGGCACGAAGTCGTGCAAATCTTCTTCGGCGGCGCATTCATCCGCAATTTTACTGTAGAGTGCGTCATCCATCACTTCACGTTCCCCCAAATGGATGGTGTAGGGATACGGGCAGATCGTACAAGCCGCGTTACAACGGTTGATGGTCTGCACTTGCAAGACCATCGGGAACAAGTCACTGCGGTCTTTCTGCCACTTGCGGATGTTGGGAAGCGTCAAGTGATAAGTGTGCGAACTGTAGCCAAGCAGACCAACTAGGTTGCGCGTGCGCGGGTTGGCGTAGCCCGTCTTCGAGACGCGGAAGGGCGCGATGCGTTTATTGAGCCAGACGACGATGGGGAGGAGGATGTCCACGAGCCAGCAGAGGAAGGCAGTCATAAAGTCGCAATCTCTGGATGCGGCACGCGACCATCCACTTTGTCGATCTTGTTCCAGCCATCTTCCCAGGCGACGAGGTACAACTGGCTGGGATACAAAATGTGCCGATAGGACTCTGCCACCGGACGAAGCGGATGTGTTTCGGCCAGGCCCAGCATGAGATAATTGAACCCACGCTCGACGGCGTCGTTGTATACCGCTCGTAGCAAGGCGGCAAATACTGCCCGGTCGTCATCATCCACGGCCAGGTGACTGGCAAAACAGTGACGGATGGGTGAGCCAGTGTCCGGCAGGGGCGGCCAACCTGCAATACGGGCGGCGAGGTTGATCCAGAGCCGCCATTGGCCGAGAGTGCTTGAATACCCGCGCACTATCGTTTGTTTGAAACTGCTCTGATCCCATTCGGCCAGACAGCCTACAACATGATCCCCGGCGATTGCCAACAGGAAGTTTTCGGGGCAGAGGCCGGGTGTGCTATCGGGGTGGAAAAGCGTTTCGGCTGTCCAGTGTGGCGTGAACTGATGCCGTTCGCCATTGCGTTGGAGGCAATCCACAATGCCATTGAGGTGATGCGCCCTGCCACGTCCTAGCCGCAACCCACGCGGCAAAGGCAGGGGCCGCTGGCGGCGGGATGTATATACAGCATAAGTGTATAAGCGGGCGTACTCGCGCAAGCGCGGCAAACCAGCCAAGCCAGAGGCGAGCAAGCGGCGGGCAGGCCGGTTATCGGCAATGACGCTCATCAGGTAGAACGGGGCGCGGCCATCGGCATGCAACGTGTGGGAAAATTCAAACCCTTTGGCAATAGCCCGCGCCAATTGCAAGCCCCAGCCATACGAGGCCGTAGCCCGCAGTTGGCTCATATAGCCCACTGGCTGGACGACGCCATTGACGTACGTAGGCCGCACCGACCGACTGCCCATGCCCACCACTTGGCCACTCCCTGTTTCTCGCCCGACAATGGTTTGATGAAAATCGCCCTCCACCGCTGATGCTATGAAGTAAGAAGGCTCACGCTCAAACGTCACCGAGATCGAGCCGGGCATCGGGTTGTCGCGCAGTAGTTGGCGCAAAGCTACATCGTCGGCTTCGGTTGCTAAATCAAAGAGGATAGAGGGCATCGGGCCGCTCCCGCACTTTGATCAACTCGCCGCGCCAGGCCTCGTCGCCCAGCGGGTAATAATCACGTTGACTCACTTCGCGGCGGAAGAGGTAGTTGATGCCATAGTAATGCCACCACATTTTCAGATTGGCAGTGTTCACCGAGTCGAGACTGCGCCGCCAGATACTGTTCAGGCTGTAAAACTTGGCCCGCGCTTCTACACACCCGCGTTGCAACTGCTCTGGCGTGAGGTGTACCGGCTGGAACGGAATCTTGTTGTAACTATAGTTGTCATCCAGCCACCAGCGGTCGTAAATCAGCCGTCCTTGTGCTTCAAGACTGCGATAAAGCGGCGTGCCGGGAAACGGCGTGAGGTGGTTGAAGGCTGCAATGTAGAACTTGTGCTGGAGAGCAAAGTCCACAGTCTGTGGGAAGCTGGCTTCGGTGTCTTCGTCATAGCCAAAGATAAAGGTGATGTAAAGGCGAATGTTATGGCGGCGCAAATTAGCCAGCGCCTTCTCGAACCCGCCCTGCATGAGATTGAAGCCTTTGTTCATCTTCTTGAGGTTGGCCGGGTTGAGCGACTCGAAGCCGATGAGAATGCCCTGGCATCCGCTGGCGGCGATGAGCTCCAGAAACTCCTCGTCGTGCGCCGCGTTGATGCTGGCTTGGCTCACCCAATGGATCTTCAACTTCACCAGCTCACGAAAAAAATCTTTAGCCTGCTCCATGTTGGAGGTGATGTTATCGTCCACGAAAAAGATCAGCGGCTTGTGCTTCATCCGACTCAGTTCGTCGAAGATGTCGCCGCTGGGCCGCCGTGTTTGGGTGTGATTGAATACGGTTTGCACGGCGCAAAAATCACATACGAAATGACAGCCGCGGCCTGCTTCGACCAGTCCTATCGGCAAATAGTTCTTCCCGGCGTAAATCGAACGGTTCGGGCGCAGGTTGGCGAGTGAGGGCCGCCCCGCCGCTTGATAGTACGTCTGCAACGCGCCGCGCTCGGCATCGGCCAGCACTTGTTCCCATACCGGCTCGGCTTCGCCAATGACAACGGCCTCGGCATATTGAGACACTTCCTCCGGGCAAAGCGTGGCGTGAAATCCACCCATCACGACCGGGATGCCGCGCTGGCGATATTCGCTGGCGATTTGATAGGCGCGCTTGGCTGTATAGGTCTCTACACTGAGCGCAACTAAATCGGTCGGTTCGTCAAACGGGATAGTCTCCATGCGGTCATCGTGGAAGGCGATCTCCACCTCGGGCGGTGTTAGGCCAGCAATAACCGCCGGGGGCAGGGGTTCCATCTGCCAGGTACGTATGTAAGGTTGGTCAATACGTCGCCCGATGCAGGGATGGATGAGGGTGAGTTTCATGCCGCTGTCTTCCGATCAGCTTGCCTCGGCGTTGGCGCCGGAATGGAGTCACTTGCCGGTTGCAGTTGAATCGAAGCTTGCCGCCAAACGCCTCGCGCCAGCCCGCCGCCACCCACAGCAACCAGCATCCCGACAAATGCCAGACCAATCTTTGGCAGTTGGTTCCCCGACAGGATGCAGACCGTCCAACCGATCCAATAAAGAGTTGCCGCCCACTTTGGCAAGTTGCCACTGCGCCAGACGATAATGTTGAAAATCGTCAGGCCCAACGCCAGCAAATAACCGCCCTGAGGCAAGATAGCCGCCCAGGGTTGTCTCAGCGTGGCGAGATACACTTCGAAAGCGCCTGCATCGCCGTGACTATAGAGCTGTCCGGCAGCTGGCAAGATAAAGGCATTGACTCCGAAGAAAGGTAGAAACAGTCCAATGCCGATGACGCACGACACCATCGCCCAAAATGCCGGGCGGTTGTCGCGGGAGGTAGAGAGAAGTTTGTAGACGGAGATGGCCGCGCAAGAAAGAAGGGCGAGGATGGGGAGGAAGAGTAACTGTGAGAGGACGAATTCCGGCGAACTCACCGCCGCCGCGAAGTTCAATGGATCCTCCGCCAGATTAACGATAGAGGGGTGCAGGAGTTCGGCGACGAGAAAGAGAAGCGACGAAATGCCCAAAGCCACTGCGCCGAGACGAATGCGATTGAGGTTGAAGGCAGCAACGGCTGGGGATAGGGCAACAACGACTTGATACGTTTGGGTTGCCTCCTGCCAGCGTGCTTGACGAGCATAGGCCTCTGCCAGCGCGCGAGTCGCTTCGATGCTGTTAGGATGTGCGGCCGCCTTTTCCGTCAGTTGCTCGAGCGGGATTGAAGCCTCGGTCTTCGGATTTATCTCTGACTCCTGATCTGGCTAATCGCCGGCCACTAGCAACAAGTTGTCCGTTATTGGCAGTTTTGACTGCGGCTCCAGTTGCCCGATAATCCAATCGCAGTTGTAAAAGTCTTGCAGATGATGGGCGTAGAAGCGATAGCCCAGGTTGGCGATCCACCAGACGGGCATTTGAATGCGCGACCCCAGAAAGCGTTTGGCCATTGAGCGCACCGAATACGTGTGCTTCCACGCTTGCTCGTGTCCGGCGTATAACTCTTGCGGCGTCATCAGTTTAGGTTGAAAGACCACATGCTGGGCATCGTATAGTTCCCAGTTTTTGGTGAGGATGCGGCCTTCGGTTTCAAGCCGATTGTAAAGGCCGGTGTTAGGGAACGGGGTGACGATGGCATAGCGCGGTAAATCGATGTTGGCTTCGACGGCGAACCGCGCCGTCTTCATGAATATATCGGGGGTGTCGTTATCCATCCCAAAGGTGAAGCAGGCCATGAGAGTAATGCCATAGTGGTGCAACAGGGCAACGAGATCCTGGTATTCGTCGGGCGAGTTGAAACCTTTCTTGGATTGTTTCAAGTTGGCCGGGGTAATTGATTCGAAGCCCATCAGCAGGCCCGTGCAGCCACTGCGGGCTGCCAGTTCCAACAGCGGGCGATCTTTGCCCAAAAGTGTGGTCGACAAGCCAAACCATTCGATCTTGAGCGGGATCAGGGCCTCAAAGAGCCGGGCGGCGTAGGCCTTGTCGGCGATGAGGTTGAGGTCAATGAAAATAACTTTGCTGGCCCAATGCTGACGAATATCGGCTACGATCTCTTCGACGGGCTTTTGGTAAGGCTTGAGGCCCCAGGCAAATGGCACCACGCAGAACTCGCAACTATGCACGCAGGCCCGGGTGGCTTCAAATACGTGTGTGGTGAGATACGAGTTTTTCTTCATCAGCTCCCGCCGGGGAAAGGGGCGGTTTGCCAGACTGAGATTGGGGGCTTGCGTGTAACGCGGTTGCATTTGTCCGGTCGCAAAATCGCGCAACAGTTCCGGCCAGGTATCTTCGGCATAGCCGATGACAAGAGCATCGGCGTGCGGTTGGGCATCGTCGGGAATCAGAGTGATGTGCGGGCCGCCCAGCACCACCGCGATGCCGCGCTTGCGAAAGTGATCGGCCAATTCATAGGTCCGAATGGATGAGCCGGTAATGACAGTCATCCCAATCAGATCGGCGTCAAGGTTGAGGTCCACCTCCTCGATGCCTTCATCGATGATTCGTATGTCAGTTGAAATTTCAGGTGGAACGAGAGCCGCCAGGGTGCTGAGGGTGAGTGGGGCGTAGCGGAGATTCTTTTTGAAAATGCCGCCGCGATGACGATAGAGTGGGCCTTTGGGGGAGATCAGGACAATTTTCATCGCAGGTTGTGTTCCTAATATCAATATACTGGAAAAGGCCAGGCGTTGACAAGAGGGGATTTTCCATCTAAACGCAACCTGAATCCACGGATAAGAACTTGAAAACTTGCAAAATGCTCGGCAAAACAAGGCTTTTTGTGCAAACCAGCTTTTCACTCATTGGGTGAAGACCGAAATGCACGATTCGCCTATTTTCATGGGCCGATCAGCGACTTTCAGCTCCTTATCCGTGGATCCGGGCGCAGTATGACCTTCCAGTGCCTTCAGTGGTTCAGGTAGAGTATTGTTCCGTCGCTACATTGGCCTTTGCAGTATAATCTTCGGGCATCAAAAAGCCTGCTCATGGCAATCTCGCCCGCATTTCCTTTTATCTTACCCGGCCCGCCCCCAGTTCCTCTCCTGGGGGCATCTGGCAATTTGTTGAAGTTCATCCGGGACCCGCTCAAATATGTAAGTCGTCTTTTCAAAGTTTATGACCCGGTGGCCGCACTGTCGGCCACCGGATGGAGCCGGATCTTTTCTACCCGACTGGATTGCCCGGGCACTGTCTTCGTATATGGCCCAACTCTGGCCCGTGAAGTTGAGTCCCAACATGATACCTATCACAAGTGTGCGCTCTCTGGCCTGCTCTACCCAAATGGGAAAGTATCGCCACGCCAGGAGCCGTTGCTGGAATATGCCACTGGCCTATTTAGCGTCAACGACGAGATGCATCGTCGACACCGTCGTTTACTCGCCCCGGCCTTCCACAAAAAGCGTATCGAAGGTTATCACGCCGATATGGTGAACATCACCCAGGCCATCCTGGACGATTGGCGGCCTGGACAACGCCGCGACATCCAGGCCGAGATGAAACGCATCACCCTGCGGATCGCCACCACGACCCTTTTTGGTGAAGACATGAACATGGGTGGCGGCCTCAGCGAAGCCTTGCAAGAATCGTTGAAGCTGATCGTCGCGCCTGGCACGCTCCTGTTGCCTTATGACCTGCCGGGCTTGCCGTACCATCGTTTTCTCAACGCGGCCAAGAGTATTAACGTTGGGATACGGGCGATCATCGCCCGCAAACGCGCTCGCGGGCTGACAGGCGACGACGTGCTCTCTATGTTGCTCCAAACCAGCGATGAAGACGGCTCGGCCCTGACCGAAAGCGAGGTGGTCGGGCATGCCGGTGTCATCTTTGCCGCCGGGCACGAGACCAGTTCTACCGCCCTGACGTGGACCCTGTTCCTGCTCTCACAGCATCCGCGTCTCGCCGCAGATTTGCTCAATCAATTGGACGATGTGCTGCATGGCGCACCGCCAACGCCGCAACAATTGAATCAGATTCCTCTGCTCGAGTATACGCTCAAAGAAAGCTTGCGACTCCTACCGCCCATCGTTTGGAATACCCGCGTTACCGCTCTGGACACTGAGTTGGGCGGCTATCCGCTCTCGGCTGACACGGAGGTAATCGTTAGTATTTACCACACTCACCACCAACCCGACCTATATGAACAGCCGGAGCGATTCAATCCCTATCGCTGGGTGGCGCTCGAGCGGGATACGTTTGAATACAACCCGTTCAGTGGTGGACCGCGGATGTGCCTGGGCGCCCAGTTTGCAATGTTGGAAATGAAAATCGTGTTGGCGATGCTTCTGCAACGCTACCGACTGCAATTCATCCCGGGCACCTTAGTGGATCGTTTCTTGAGCATCACCATGTCGCCCAAACAGGGCCTGCCAATGTTAGTGCAAAAGCAAGACCGGCGTTTTGAGTATGGGGTGGGCGGGGTGCGCGGCAATGTGCGTGAGATGGTGTTGTTGGCAGACACGGATGATTACCTCTGCCAAGTCGAGTAGTCAAAGTCTATCGCCCTACTCAACCACCCGACTACTTGACTATCCGACCATTAGGCCACATGACCATCTCAGGCATCCGTCACATCACCCTCGGCTGTGCCGACGCGCAACGCACGGTGGACTTCTACGTGAAAGTGCTCGGCCAGCGCTTCGTCAAGCGAACTGTCAACTTCGACGACCCGACCACCTATCACCTCTATTTCGGCGATGAAACCGGAAGCCCCGGCTCGGCCATCACCTTCTTTGAGTGGCCGGGCGCGCCGCGTGGCTGGCCCGGCATCGGCGGCACCCATCACTTTGCCATGCGCGTGGCCCACCCCACCGGCCTGCTCAAGTGGAAAAGGTGGCTGACCGACCTCGGCCTCAAAGTCGTCGCGCCCTTCTATGGCATGGCCCCGAGCCCGTTGGAAGCTCTGGCCCGCGCCTGCCCCCAAGTTTTACCCTGAGGCCGGGCACTCGTTCTTCAATCATGGCCCTCGACACAACGAGCCGGCCGCCACGGACGCCTGGGGCGCGTGCTCACATTCTTCAAGCAACAGATTGAGCAAACAAAATATGCTTCCGTCCAGTCTCTCCCTCGGCTATGTTCATCTCACCGTCGCCAACCTCGACCGGTCGCTGGCGTTTTATCAACACGCCCTCGGTTTCAAACTGCACCGGCGCGACGCGACAGCAGACACAGCCTATCTCGGCGCGGGCGGCCCAGA
>CAYSIV010000216.1:0-11409 GCA_964431175.1 uncultured Anaerolineales bacterium | reverse complement strand
CGCATCTGGGGATGCTCTCTCCGCAATTTATCACGCTAAACCTGGGAGAGCCAAAGACACAAAAGGAGTGACACAATGGTTATTAGTAGAAAATTCCTAAATATTATCGTCTCGGTTATGGTCGTCGCTTCCCTTCTTTTTGGAAGCGGCGGCCCCACCGCGCTCGGTTTTAAGCCCGGGCTGGCCCAGGCCCAGACCAATGCCGCGGCCGCTACCGTCGCCACGGACGAAACGAAAGTCCCGCATTACTTCGGGCCATACCCCAACTGGGCCAACAGCCCGCAGGTGCTCGCCAACGCGGTCGTCACGATCGGCCTGGGGACCCCGACGCCGGTCTCCTACGGGAATCTTCCGTTGAAGGCGCGCGCCTACGCCACTGACTTCGCGACGGGTCCGCTCACACTCGGCCCCGTGTTCGTTGTCATTCCCAGCGCCGTGTTGCCTGACGGCACCCTCAACAATTTCCAGACCTGGAACCAGGCATTGCCGGGCGGCAGCCCCACGCCGTCCACAGGGGGCTGGTTCTATGCCTACGTGTTGCGACCTGATCCCTTTATTACAAACCAATACGAGGTCGTTTATGCCGACAGCGTGAACCGTGAGGTGCCACCCCTTACAGATCCTGCGGTGGGGGAAGTAGCGACATTCCCGGTAGCGCCGGGCGTCGCCGTACAAGCGAACGACGTGATTGCCTTTTATGGGCAAGGCGTTCCTGTCGATACCGATACTGGAACCGATGTCCTGAGCTATCCGGCTCCTGTTGCGCCGGGTCCAGCAGGTAGCATTATCACTGTTGGCGACCCCGCCACCTTCCCCATCTATCCGCAAGCCCGCACCTACTCCTTCGCGGCCACCGTCACCCCCACCGTCACGGATCCCGGGACGGGCGCGCAGGCAACGGCCACCGTTGACCCGAAGACGGGCAGTATCTCAGCCATAACCGTCACCAGCCCGGGCGCCGGCTACCTCTACCCCCCGACCGTTTCAATTTCCGCTGTTGCCGGGGCGACTCCCACCAAGCTGGCCAGCGCGGCGGCTGTCATCTCGCTCGGCGTGGTCAACAGCATCGCCGTGAACGAGACCGGCTTCGGCTTCACCGCTCCTGCCGTGACCTTCGCGGGCGGTACCCCCACAACCGTAGCCACAGCCCAAGCGAGCGGTGGCGTCGACAATGTAACGGTATTCAGTGGTGGCTTGGGCTATGATCCGAACGCGTACGTGGTATTCGACCTTCCGAATTTGCCCAGCGGTGTACAGGCGACTGGCTCTCTAGTGATTGACGGCAACGGCACAATCACCGGAGTCAACGTGACTAACCCGGGCTCCGGGTATACTTCCGCGCCAGGGGTCTCTATTATCGAACCAACCTCTGGCCTCCCGATCACGGCTGTAGCAGGTGTTGTGGCGACCATCGGCATCGGCCAGATTGACGTGACCTCCGGCGGCCAGGGCTACGACTCCGCGCCAACGGTGACGATACTTGACGTTGGCGGCGTTGACCGCTTTGCCAGCGCCACCGCAAACGTGGCGGTCAAGGGCGCCGTCACTGCCATCAACCTCACCGCCCCCAACTTCGGCGGCCTCGGTTACCTCACCCCCGGCATCAAGAAGTTCGTCGATCCTCTGCCGGGCCTCTGCGATCCAAATTCGACCGCAAATGTGGGAGTCCTCGGGCCCCTCTGCCCCACGGACCCGGCCGCGAAGACCATCCCGCTCGCGGTTGCTGAACCCCTATTAGGCGCCGACTACTACGAGATCGCGGTTGTCCAGTATCGGATGAAGTTCAGTTCCCAGCTACCGGCCACGCTTCTGCGCGGCTACGTCCAGCTCGAGACGGCGGCGAACGGGTCGCTGGGAAGTAACGTGAGCCAGCACTTCCCGCTGGTGAACGAGATGCTGAATGGCCCCGCGCAACCGGTAATGCTCAACGGGAGCCAAGTCTACGCGGTGACGCCACCCCACTACCTGGGGCCGACCATCGTCGCCAGCAAGGACAAGCCGGTGCGGATCCTGTTCCGCAACCTGTTGCCGAAGGATGTTGCCGGGAACCTGTTCCTGCCGGTTGACACCTCGTTGATGGGCGCGGGCATGGGCCCGGACATGGTCACGCTCGACGCGAACAACGTGCCTACAGACCCACCGGGGATGGATCAGGACGCCGTCACCGACGGGGTGCGCAACCCCGCCTGCGGTGAGACCCCGAAGCCGATGGACTGCTTCTCGGAGAACCGCGCCACCTTGCACCTGCACGGCGGCATCACCCCTTGGATCAGTGACGGCACGCCGCACCAGTGGACCACGCCGGCTGGCGAGAACACCTCGTATCCCGAGGGCGTCAGCGTGAGCAATGTGCCGGACATGCCCGATCCAGGCCCCGGCGCCCTGACCTTCTTCTATACCAATCAGCAGAGCGCGCGACTGATGTTCTACCATGATCACGCCTGGGGCATCACCCGCCTGAACGTGTATGCCGGCGAGGCCGCCGGCTACGTGCTAACTGATGGCATGGAGACGACGCTGATTAGCGCCGGAGGCGCCCTGGCCGGCCTGAGCTACGGCACCCCGCTCGTCATCCAGGACAAGACTTTTGTGCCGAGCGCGGCCAAGATGGCCCAACTCGACCCGACCTGGGATGCCGCCCGCTGGGGCGGCGAGGGCAGTCTCTGGACCCCGCACGTCTACATGCCGGCCCAGAACCCGGGCGATCCCTCGGGCATGAGCTCGTTCGGACGCTGGATGTACGGCCCGTGGTTCTGGCCGCCCGCCCAGAACGCCAAGTACCCGCCGATCGCCAACCCGTACTACAACATGGACCCGAATGCGGTTCCGCCCTTCAGCCAGCCCCTGGCAGTGCCGTGCAACCTCGACGTCCCGGCCACCTGGCAGTACCAGAGCGACCCGTTCTGCGAGCCGGCGCTGATCCCCTCCACGCCAAACCTCTCGGTGGGCATGGAAGCCTTCAACGACACCCCCATCGTCAACGGCACGGTCTACCCCGCGACCACGGTGGACCCGAAGGCCTACCGCTTCCGGATCCTCAACGCGGCCAACGACCGCTTCTGGAACCTGTCATGGTACGTGGCTGACCCGAGGACGGGCACCCTCAGCGAGGTCGCCCTGAACCCGGTCGAGCTCGCCGCCGCCCAGACCGACCCGGTCGTTTCCCCGACGCCCGATACCGTCTGGAGCCCCGCTGGCCCCAACTGGATCCAGATCGGCAGCGAGGGCGGCTTCCTGCCTACTCCAGTGGTTATTCCAGCCGGACCGACCGTCTTTATCACCGACCCGACCCGTTTCGACGTCGGCAATGTTGACTATGGCTCCCTAATATTGGCGCCGGCTGAACGAGCCGACGTCATCGTCGACTTCTCGCAGTTCCGCGGCAAGACGCTGATCCTGTACAACGATGCGCCCGCGGCGTTCCCGGCGCGCGTGCCCGGTTACGACTACTACTCCGGCGGCCCTGACCTGTCGCCCGCCGGCGCCCCGACCACCCTGCCGGGCTATGGCCCCAACACCCGCACCATCATGAAGGTAACGGTGTCGACCGCGGCGCCTGACCTCGCCTTCGATCGTCCCAACACCACCGCTGATCGCCTGGGCGCGCTCATGACCGCTTTTGGCCATAAAGCGGACGGGTCCGGCGTGTTCGAGTCCGGCTCCGACCCGATCATCGTCGGCCAGGCCGCCTACAACTCGGCCTATGGTTCCAACTTCGCGGCCAGCGGCTGGTGCAACAGCCCCACCAATCCATCCGCTCAGTGCGACGGTTTCGCGCGCATCATGGAGCAGGGAGGCGACCTCTTCAAGTTCAACACCCTGGGACCCCTCCAGAACGGCGCCGGCCCGCAACTGCAAATCCCCTTCCAGCCGAAGGGCCTGCACGACGAGATGAACTCGGCCAACTTCGACGATTGGGGACGCATGACGGCCAACCTGGGCCTCGAAGCGCCGGGCGCCACCCCGCTCCTGCAGAACATCATCCTGTACCCCTTCGTCAACCCGTCCACCGAGAACCTGGACTCGTCCGGGTTGCCGAGCGGCCTCAACGTGACCCCCATCGCCTCGGCGGCTGACGGGACGCAGATCTGGAAGATCACCCACAACGGGGTGGACACGCACCCGATCCACTTCCACCTGTACGACGTGCAGGTGATCAACCGCGTCACCTGGGATAACATCATCATCCCGCCCTTTGCAAATGAACTGGGCTGGAAGGACACCGTCCGGATCAGCCCGCTCGAGGACACCATCGTGGCCGTTCGCCCGATTGTGCCGGTGCTACCCTTCGCCGTCCCCGACAGCAGGCGTCCGCTCAACCCCATGATGCCCGCTCGCGACCCTCTCGTCCCTGGCTCCCCTCCTGGCGCCAGGGGAGACCTGAACACCAACGGGACGGAAGCCGGGTTCAACAACACCGACGTAAACGGCAACCCCATGACCGTGGCAATTGAAAACCTCGTTACCGACTTCGGTTGGGAGTACGTTTACCACTGTCACATCTTGAGCCATGAAGAGATGGACATGATGCGGCCGGTGACGGTGTTCGTGGCGCGGGCACTGCCTGTCGCGCCCGTCCTCACGTTCGCTCCGGGCAGCGTCATCCTCAACTGGACCGACGGCACGTCCGTCAACTACGCCGTTCCCACGACCTGGGCCAACCCCAACAACGAGATCGGCTTCCGGATCGAGCGAGCCATCGGCACGGGACCTTTTGCTCCCCTCAGCACGGCTTTGGCGAATGTGACCACCTTCACCGACCTTTCAGCCTCAACTACTGATGGCGTGTCGTATCAGTATCGCGTCATCGCCTTCAACGCGGCTGGCGAAGTAGCCTCGAACGTTGTGCTGGTGGGGCCGCCGCTGGCTCCATCGAATCTGGTTGCGACGGCGTTCAGCCCAACCCAGATCAACCTGACCTGGGCGGATAACGCCGGTAATGAGGACGGGTTCACGATTCAGAGGGCAACGACCTCGGACTTCAGCGGGCCGTCCCTGACAACCATCACGTTGAATGGGGCCGATCAGACCTCCTACAGCGACATGGGTCTCACGGGGAATACCACCTACTACTACCGGGTGCAGGCGTTCAATGCGGCCGGCCCCTCGGCATGGTCAAATACCGCCTCAGCCACGACACCGAACGCGCTCCCGGCGGCTCCGTCGAATCTGGTTGCGACTGCGGTCAGTTCGACGCGGATCAACTTGACCTGGACGGATAACGCCAACAATGAGACCGGGTTCACGATTCAGCGGGCAACGACCCCGAACTTCAACGGGGGGACCGTGACCATCACGTTGAATGGGGCCAATCTGACCTCCTACAGCAACACGGGCCGCACGCCCAGTACCACCTACTACTACCGGGTGCGGGCGTTCAATGCGGCCGGCCCCTCGGCGACATGGTCAAACACCGCCTCAGCCACGACACCGAGCGCGCTCCCGGCGGCTCCGACCGACCTGCTCGGGGCGGCTGTAAGGATCCAGGGCAACAACCAACAAGACCGGGTCTTGCTGACCTGGACGGATAATGCCAACAACGAGACCGGCTTCCAGATCCAACGCTCTACGTCGGCTAACTTCAACAACTCAACCACGTATAACGTTGGCGTCAACGTGATATCGTTCTTCCAGAACGTATCGCGCACGCAGGATTATTACTACCGCGTGCGCGCGACCAATGCCGCCGGTAATTCCGCGTGGTCCAATCGCGTCTTCGTAACCACACCGTAAGTTGCATTACGCACTTCCGGCGTCAGTCTCTGACTGACGCCGGAAGACGCCTGCGGTCAGGAGGTAATAAAAGCAAATACCGTTTTCGGGGGAGGGAGCCAGCTCCCTCCCCGCCTCTCGCACCCTTCCAGTTTCACCTAAAAACACAAAGGGCGTAAAGAAAAGGAACGTTCCACTTTTCTTTACGCCCTTTGCAGTGTGTCACCCCCGGCCCTAAACATTCACCCCTCAATCGGGTTCGCCTTCCCCATAAAAATCTGACCGAAGATTGTTGTCTCGCGCTGTTGGACAGTGCGCAGGAAATCTTGCGCGCCGGGATGGTGTCGGCGACGCCGTCTCCTGCTCGCCAAGATAGATGGATTGAGTCTAAAGACCCGGAGTGTCAATACATCCTCAGAACAACGCCGCCTTCGACTGCGCCCGGGGTGCGGCTGATGTGTTTTGCCTCTAGCGCCTAAACTTGACCCCGCCGTTAGCAAATTGTTATAATATTAACTATAATCCGACAGAATCGAGCCTTGCGATGTATTTAGAGACTAACCAAATCTATCATGGCGATTGCCGCGAACTTCTAAAGAAAATTCAACCAGAGTCTATAGCACTCAGCTTTTGGTCGCCGCCGTACCACGTTGGTAAGGAGTATGAAAAAGGCGTAACTTATGAGCAATGGCAAGCACTCCTGAAAGAGACCATTGCTCTGCATTTTCCAATACTCAAGCCGGGCGGATTCCTTGCTATCAACATCGGCGATATCCTCGTCTTTCGTGACGAGAGTATGCCGCGTATTCAGGCCGCGAATCCGAGTCGGCACAAACACGAAATAACACGTGAGCTGGTTCTCGCAACGAAGCAGAAACACCCCGATTATAACCGCGACCAGCTTGCGAACCTATTAGGTTGCAGTGAGCAAACAATAGACCGTCGTCTCAACGGCAATAATATTCGCGGAGGCAAATACAACTCGCAGACAAGAGTCAAAATTGTTGGTGGTTTTATCGAACAATTCGCCCTCGATGCCGGCCTTTTTCCGTATGACCAGAGAATATGGGTAAAAGACCCTGCATGGGCAAACTCTCAGTGGCATACGCTCTCTTATCGAGCCATTGACGAATTTGAACACATTTATGTTTTTTGGAAGCCGGGAATCACAGTAGTAGACAGAAATCGCTTGACCCGAAAGGAATGGAGCGATTGGGGCTCTAGAGGGGTTTGGAATATTCCATCTGTACGCTCCAACGATGACCATGAAGCCAAATTTCCTGCTGAACTTGCAAAACGTGTTATCAAGTTGCTTTCTGGGAAAGGGGAGACCGTTCTTGACTGTTTTATGGGGAGCGGCACTACCGCAATCGCTGCAGTACGTGAAAGAAGAAATTTTCTTGGGGTCGAGAGTTTGGGGAAGTATGCAAAACTAGCTCAGGAACAGGTTGAGAAAGAAATAGCCAAATTGAGTCTAGACATCAGGCCAGAACACCATGATGAGCACTACTCCAACATTCCTACCCAACTGCATCTAATCAAGGAGCGAAAAGGCCATTAGACACAGGTGGAGAAGACCGTTCTCTTACGACCCAGCGCGCCTTGTCAGAATCGTCAAGCATGAATTGAACACAGCGCCAACGCCCAATTCCTGCCAAAGGCGTTAAGTTCACGCGCCTTCGTCGTCGCGCTAGCGGGACAGTGCTATCGTCCTTTCCAGGAGAAAGCAGTCCTGGAAAGTTATCACAATACCTTGGGCCATCGAAAAGGAGCAACCCATTCGGAACGCAAACTAACTCCAGATAAGAAAGCGGTTGCACGCCAGGCTGTTCTATCCTGTATACAGCTTTCAAAAAATAGGTCAGGCAAACAAGTCTGCGTTCGCCAAGAATGTAAAGTGGCGGCAATTCAGGCCGGAAGGGCTGAATACTACGTTTGGTACGAACCTTGACTTCTGAGTTTACAAGACCGTTAGCATCCCAGTTTATCCCGTCACCTGAAATCTGGTTTCGACTAGCCACCACTTCATCTGTTGCATCACGAGGGCCAGTAACTTTCACATCAAAATGAATAAATGCGTCTTGAGTCGCGAAACGCATATCACCACCCGACGGCAAACCGGGGAATGACACATCACCAAATAGGCCACTCCTAACAACAAGACGAGTTATGTTCGCGGTCAGTGATGTCTGCCCAACCTCGATCCATGGCACGGAGTCGCCGACAGGTTGTCGGCCCCGTTGCTCAGGCGGGTAATTAGCCCAGAAAGGATAAAGCTCCGACGACAGGTCAAAATCTCGTTTTAGAATCTGGGCATCATCGCCGATCAGTTTCTGAAAGAGTTGCATATACTTTTGCTCGGCACGAATGATCGGCTCGCCGCCGTTTTCAAGCAAGTCTTGTCGAGCTCTAAGATAAGCCGCTCTATCAACCATCTAACCCCTGCGCAAAGTAGCCGATTGGTTTCCCGTATATTCGTGCTCAAGGAGTTCAACAAAATCCACCCTTCGTTCTCCCGATTCGCATTTGGAAATGAAGGTCTGATCTCGGCGTAAAAGCTTGCCCGCTTCCGTTTGAGTCAAACCAGCATCGAGCCGAGCGTGCTTTAGTCTTTCCAGAAAGAGACGGTACTTCCGATTTTTCACAGGCATGCTTTAGTAGTGTTTATTGTCTACAACAAGTAGTTCTATGCCAAATTCGCATATTCCCGTGAGCGCGACAATTAACCCGTCTCACCTTGAACTGATAAATTATGATGTTTCCTGCCTAATCCATTCTCACGTATAATCCCCACTCACCGACAATCAATTACCAAACTCTGGAGTAACACTCGAATGACAAAGAAGGCAACAAAAATTTCCAAGCGCCCGACCACCGCCGCCGAAATCCGGCAGGCGTTCCTTGATTTCTTCAATGAAATGGGCCACACCATCGTCCCGTCCGCGCCGCTCGTGCCCGGCAACGACCCGACTCTGCTGTTCACCAACTCCGGCATGGTGCAGTTCAAAGAAGTCTTCCTGGGCACCGACAAGCGCCCCTACACCCGCGCCGCCGACTCGCAGAAATGCCTGCGGGTGGCCGGCAAACACAACGACCTCGACGACGTGGGCCGCGACGACTCGCACCACACCTTCTTCGAAATGCTCGGCAACTGGTCGTTCGGCGACTACTACAAGGCTGAAGCCATTGCCTGGGCCTGGACCCTGCTCACTGAGGTCTATGGCTTGCCCAAAGACCGGCTGTGGACGACGTGCTTTGAAGACGAAAAAGGCGTCATCCCCCGTGACGATGAAGCCGCCGACATTTGGAAGCAACAGCCCGGCTTCGATCCATCTCACCTCCTGTATTTCGGCCGCAAAGACAACTTCTGGGAGATGGCCGAAACCGGCCCCTGCGGCCCCGACAGCGAAATCCATTTTGATCGCGGCCTTGAGTATTGCGACCTGCAAGGCGTGCCCGGCCATATCTGCCGGGTGAACGGCGACTGCCAGCGCTTTCTCGAACTGTGGAACCTGGTATTCATCCAGTACAACCGCACCGGCCCGACCGACCTCACGCCCCTGCCCCGCAAACATGTGGATACCGGCATGGGCCTCGAACGCATCGTCTCGGTCGTTCAAAACGTCGACTCGAACTACAAGACCGGCCTCTTCACGCCACTCATGGACACCATCCAGAAGATGGCCGGACACGACGACGACGAGCGCGCCGCCAATCTGACCCCTTATCGGGTTGTCGCCGACCACGCCCGGGCCGCCTCGTTCCTCATCGCCGATGGCGTTGTCCCCGGCAACACCGACCGCAACTACGTCTGCCGCATGGTCATCCGCCGCGCGGCCCGCTTCGGGCGCAAGATCGGGTTCGCCGATCCATTCTTGGCCAAAGTCGCCGAGACGGTTATCGAACAATACGGCAACGCCTACCCGGAACTGAAGAAGAACAAGAATGCCATCCTGCAAACGCTCACCCAGGAAGAAGTGCGCTTCCAGCGCACGGTGGACACCGGCGTTGCCAATCTTGAGGGGCGGCTGACCGATTTGAGCGCGCGCGGCCAGGCCCTGCTCGACGGCGGGACAGCGTTTGAACTGTATGGCACCTACGGCTTGCCGTTTGAAATCACCCGCGACATTGCCCGCGAACGCGGCATTGAAGTGGATGAAGCCGGGTTCAAGGCGGCCATGGAAGCCCACAAGCTCGCCTCGGGCGCGGGGCAAGCGATGGGTGAAATGGGCGGCGAGTCGGCCGAGGTCTATCACGGACTGTTGGCCGACCTGCAAGCCGAAGGCAAGCTCGGCTCTGACGGCGTCGAATACAACCCGTACGGCCTGACCGAAGTGGAAGAGCCGGCGCTGGCGTTGTTGGTGGACGGCAAACGGGCCGCCAAAGCCAAAACCGGCGACAAAGTGGAAGTGGTCATCGCCCGCACGCCGTTCTACCTCGAGATGGGCGGCCAGGTGAACGACGTCGGGGCGATTGCCCACTACAAAAACGACACCGACGAGAACCCGGAGTGGGAGATTCGAATCGATAACGTGACCCGCCCGGTGTCGGGCGTCATCGTCCATCGCGGCGAGGTCGTGCAAGGCTCGCCCAAAGAAGGTGATGATACCTGGGCGGTCGTGGACTACGACCGGCGCTGGGACATCATGCGCAACCACACCGCCACCCACTTGTTGCATTGCGAACTGCGTTACGTGCTCGGCGATCACGTGCGGCAGGCGGGTTCGCTCGTCGCCCCCGACCACTTGCGCTTCGATTTCACCCATCACAACATGCTCATTCAGGATGAGCTGAATGCCATCAGCCAGAATGTGAACGACGCCATCCTGGCCAACTACGGAGTGAGCGTCGCCTTCAAGGGGCGCGAGCAAGCGATCGGCGAGGGGGCCATGGCCTTGTTTGGTGAAAAATACCCGGAGATGGTGCGGACGATCAAGATTGGCGAGCCGGAGGCGTTTTCGTATGAGTTGTGCGGCGGCACGCACGTCCCCGAAACCGCCGACATCGGCCCTTTCATCATCACCAGTGAAGGCTCGGTGGGCGCGGGCTTGCGCCGCATTGAGGCCGTGACCGGGCGCGCCGCGCAGGAGATCATCCAGCGGCGGCTGGCCGTGCTCGACAAAACGGCGGCCTACCTCGGGGCCACCGTCGACGAGGTGGATCGCAAAGTGCTGGCCTTGATGGATGACCTGCAGAACGCGCAAAAGGAAATCAAAAACCTGGGACGCGAGTCGGCCCAACGCAATTTTGATAAGCTGTTGTCGCAGGTGAAGGATGTCAGCGGCGTCCCGGTGCTGGTGGCCAAGGTCAACGGCGTCAGCGCCGACACCTTGCGCGAGATGACCGACTGGTTCCGCCAGAGAGTGCCGAGCGGCGTGGTCGTGCTGGGCGCAGTGAACGAAGGCAAACCAACGCTGATCGTGGCCGTGACGGACGACCTGGTGAAACGCGGGCTGGATGCCAACAAGATCGTCAAGAGCATTGCCAGGGTGGTGGGCGGCGGCGGCGGCGGCAAGCCGACTCTGGCTCAGGCCGGCGGCAAAGACCCGTCGCGGCTGGCCGAAGCGCTGGCCCAAGTGCCAGACCTGGTGGCCAGCGCCTTGAGTTAAACTGGTTCTTCCGGGTTTAACGGGAAACGCTCGGCGCGGATTGCCAAATCCGCGCCCTTGCCGCCGGATTTGGCAATCCGGCGGGAGC
>CAYSIV010000215.1:0-11418 GCA_964431175.1 uncultured Anaerolineales bacterium | reverse complement strand
ATTGTAAATTCTCCAGTGAGTGAATGCGTTGAGGGCGAATTGCCCTTTCACCCATTTAGACGCGGCGAGGCGGGAAGGTCTTACTTTATAGGGCGACGGATGATACAAAAGAGGCGCAGAGTCCGCTCTGCGCCTCATCGAAATAAGCAATCGTGCCGGGCACTAATCTTCAACTTGATTATGGAGGCGGGATTAGCTTGGGAGTCGGCGGACAGGCGGCGGGTTGCGTGAACCATTTGAAGGCCAACGCCAACCCGCCGATGAAGACGACGGTCGAGATTACGCCGACGAGAAGCAGGGTGCCGGGAGCGGCCAGCCACGCGCTGAAGGCTGTCCCGGCGGTGAGCGAGATAAGCAATGGGAGCGTGAGCGGCAGGTGGCAGGGGCAAGTGATGAACGCGACGACGCCCGCGACAGAGGCTTTGATTTTGATCATGGATACCAATTCCTTGATGAAACCATTCTCGCACGGTACAGGTGTTGATCGAGGCCGAACTAGAGTTGCGCCTCGATGAGCGTTCTCGCCGCCTGCGCTACACCGGCCGCCGGGTTTCTGACTCCGAACATGCGCGCGGCCATGAACGCGCCGTCCATGAGCAGAAAGAGCTGGTCGGCGAGGAGCTCGGGTGACCGCGCCCCGGCCTGTTGGGCCAGTTCGCGGAAGCGGGCACGCACGGCCTGCTTGTGCTCCAGCGCCACCTGATGCCCGGGATAGTCCCGTTCCGGGAACTCGGTGGCAACGTTGAGAAAAGGGCAGCCGTAACACGTCGGTTTTTTCGCCAGTTTCTCCAGCGCCAGAAAGAAGGCCACGAGTTGTTCTCGCGGATGTCTAGCGAACTGAGTCGCTTCATTGAACCAC
Organism: uncultured Anaerolineales bacterium; assembly: GCA_964431175.1. GTDB lineage: Bacteria > Chloroflexota > Anaerolineae > Anaerolineales > VGOW01 > VGOW01. Next base: position 10,559 of record CAYSIV010000215.1, on the reverse strand, counting down.
GCCCAGAACCCTTCGTTGCTGTCCTTGAGGTAGGCCACAATCAAATCATCTTTCGACGGAAAGTGGCGATACAGCGTCATCTTCCCCACGCCGGACTCCGCCACGATGGTGTCCACGCCGATGGCGCGATAGCCGTGCTGGTAGAACAGCCGGGCGGCGGTATCCAGTAGCTGCTCCCTGGCCGATTGGGTAGTTTCTGCCATAACACTCCGACTCCCTCTTGACATGATACAGGCCTGTATCGTATCATGCGCTCTGACGATACAGGTTTGTATCGTAGCACATCCCCAATTCAGATGCAATAGTCTGTATTTCACAACAAGGAGATAAAGAAATGAAAATCGGCGTCCTCGGTACAAGTATGGTGGGTCAAGCGATCAGTGGAAAGCTGGCGGAACTTGGCCACGACGTAATGGTCGGCACGCGTGATGTGGCCAAGACACAGGCGCACACCGAACCCCATCCCTACGGCTTTCCCGCTTTCAGCGTCTGGCAGAAAGAACACACGAGCGTTAAACTCGGAACCTTTGCCGACGCCGCCAAACACGGTGAAGTCGTGTTCAATGCCACCAACGGCACAGGTTCGTTGGAGGCGCTCAAACTGGCTGGTGAATCCAACCTCAACGGCAAGGTGCTGGTAGACATTGCCGTCCCGCTTGATTTATCAAAAGGCAGCCCGCCATCGTTGAGCGTGAGCAACACCGATTCGCTGGGGGAGCAGATCCAGCGCGCTTACCCTAACGTGAAGGTGGTGAAGGCGCTCAACACAGTGACGGCGTTCCTCATGGTGAATCCCGGTCTGGTTGGCAACGGCGACCACACGATCTTCGTGTGTGGCAACGATGCAGCCGCCAAAGCCCAAGTGACCGAGTGGCTCAAAGGTTGGTTCGGCTGGAAAGATGTGATTGACCTGGGTGACATCACTAACGCACGCGGCACGGAGATGTACCTACCCATCTGGCTGCGGCTGTGGGGCGCGCTCGGCACTGGAATGTTCAACATCAAGATCGTGAAGTGAGGCCGCGACACAGTGGCTGAAGGAGGCCACCGGCTGATTGTTCCTACACCGGTGGCTCCTGGCTAAAGGAGGAGACAACCATAAAAATCGGATTACAGATCATTCGCTTCAACTGGCCAGGGAGCCCGGCTAACATCGGCGCGAAACTGGCTGAGATCGCCCGCGCCGCCGACGAGGCCGGATTCGCCAGTCTGTGGGTGATGGATCACTACTTCCAGATCGCGACGAGGGTTGGCGCGGCCGATGACCCGATGCTGGAAGCGTACACCATCCTCGCCTACCTGGCCGCGGTGACCAGGCGGATACGGCTGGGCACGATGGTCAGCGGTGTGATTTACCGTCCCCCCGGCTTCCTGGTCAAGACGGTGACCAATCTCGATGTGCTCTCGGGCGGGCGCGCCTGCCTGGGCATCGGCGCGGCTTGGTATGAGCAGGAAACGAAGGGACTGGGATTCCCTTATCCACCGCTCGCGGAACGGTTTGAGCGCCTGGAGGAGACATTACAGATCGCCAAACAGATGTGTGCAGGCGATCGCGCGCCCTATCACGGCAAACATTATCAACTGACCGGGCCGATCAACAGCCCGCCGCCGCTCACTAAACCGCATCCGCCGATTCTGATCGGCGGCGCAGGCGAGAAGAAGACGCTGCGGCTGGTCGCTCAATATGCCGACGCCTGCAACCTGGGCGGCTTTGCGGATGCCGCCGAGACCGCCCGCAAATTCGACGTGCTGAAACGCCACTGTGAAGCGCTTGGCCGCCCTATGACGAGATCGAACGCACCGCGGTAGGTCAGGTCTCGGGCGCGACGAAAGCCGCCGATCTGATCGCCACCTGCCGCTCATAGGCTAAGGTCGGCATTCAGCATTTCATCTTCAGCATAGACAACATCCACGAGATCGCGCCGCTCGAAGCCATTGGGCGGGAGGTCATCCCGGCGGTGGCAGAATTTTAGATTCAGAGATTATTTGGAAAGCAAGAACAATGACAGGCACAATCATCGTCACTGGCGCGTCCGGCACGGTCGGTCGCGAAGTCGTCAAACAACTCGCCGCGGCCGGCATGAAAGTCCGGGCGGCTTTGCATACCGCCAGTAAAGGCGAGGTGTTCAAACGGCTCGGCGTCGAGACTGTTGAGATGGACTACGCCAGACCGGAGACCTGGGCGGCAGCTTTTAACGGGGCCGCGAAAGTGTTTTTTGTGGGATACGCCGGGGCGACGTTCGCTGAACTTTCCAGGAACTTTGCGGAAGCGGCCAGGAAGGCGGGTATCACACACTTCGTGAAGCTCTCAGCCTTCGGCGCAGATTTTGCCCCACAGTTCTATATCGCAAAGTCGCATCGTGAGTCGGAGGAGGCTATCGAAGCAACCGGCATCGCCTACACCCACCTAACGTAAGTTTTGCGCAATCAGCGCCCGAATCGTTGAGTCAGTTGCAATTTTGCACGGCAAGTAGCCCGTTTTCGGCTCGCTACAACGGGCTGAAGGGCCAAACTTGGCTTTTTTGCCGCCCTTATGTCACACAAGTTAGCAGAGATCGGATTTCTGGTGCTCAGATAGCCTGTTGGCAATATGCAAAAATTCATCTGCAACAACGATTTGCCCTGTGGTTGCACAAAAGTTACGCTAAGACCCAATGTGTTTATGCAGAACCTGAGCAACTATTACGGGCAAGCGATCCGGGACACGGGCATATTTTATCTGGCGCAAGGCGACGGCAAGGTGAGTTTCATTGACGTGCGCGACGTTGCCGCTGCCGCCGTCGAGACGTTGACGAGCGGCGGTCATGAGGGCAAGAGCTATAGCCTGACCGGCTCGGAGTCCCTTTCTTACTATCAGGTCGCGGAGATACTCTCCCGCGCCGCCGGAAAGAAGATTGAGTACGTCGCGCTCTCGGAGGAGCAGGCTTTACAACAAAGCCGAGCCAGGGATCTGCCGGAATTTCTCATCGAAGTCGGCAAGAGCATGGACGCTTTCGGCAGGGGTGGAGGCTTCGCGCCCGTTAACTCGGTGTACCAACAAATCACGAACCGCCAGCCTGTCCGTTTCGAGCAGTTCGCCATGGATTACGCGGAAGCATTCAAGTAATCTGCTTCAGCGATTCCCGTCAGTATCAACTTGTGGAATGCAGGAGGTAAAACGATGCGATATAAATTGTTAGGCCATAGCGGCCTGCGCGTTTCGGAACTCGCCCTCGGCACGATGACCTTCGGCGAAGAGTGGGGCTGGGGCGCGTCGAAGGAAGAGAGCCGCAAGATTTTCGACGCCTTCGCGGAGGCGGGCGGCAACTTCATTGACACCGCCAACCGCTACACGAACGGCACGAGCGAGAAATACGTCGGCGAGTTTATTGCGGCTGACCGCGAGCGCTTCGTCGTGGCGACCAAGTACACCCTGTTCATGCGGCGAGACGACCCGAATGCCAGCGGGAATCATCGCAAGAATATGGTGCAATCTCTGGAAGCCAGTCTGAAGCGATTGAAGACCGATTACATTGATCTGTACTGGGTGCATGCCTGAGACTTTATGACTCCCGTAGAAGAAGTCATGCGCACGCTGGACGACATGGTGCGGGCGGGCAAAATCCTGTACGTCGGCGTGTCGGACACGCCCGCCTGGATCGTCTCGCGCGCCAACACTCTGGCTGAACTGCGCGGCTGGTCACGCTTCGTCGGTTTGCAGGTGCGGTACAGCCTGGCCGACCGCGCGATAGAACGCGACCTGCTGCCGATGGCCCGCGCGTTGGACCTCACGGTGACAGCCTGGGGCGCGTTGGGTACGGGGGTGCTCACGGGCAAATACCGCCGGGGTGAATCCGGGCGGCTCAACCAGTGGGGCGCGAACATCAACGAGCGCGATCAGCGCGTCGCCACCGAAGTGCAGAAGGTGGCGGAAGCGATCGGCTGTGCTCCGGCGCAAGTGGCCCTCAGTTGGGTGAGAGCACAGAAGGGGGTGATCCCGATTCTCGGCGCGCGCACACTCACGCAGATTCAGGACAACCTGGGCTGTCTCACAATCACGCTTGCACCCGAGCATCTCGTGCGGCTGGACGAGGCCAGCCAGATCGAACTGGGCTTCCCGCACGACTTCCTGGCCTCGGACGGCATCCGCGACGTCGTCTTTGGTGGCGCCTATGCGCTTATAGACAATCACCGAAGATGAGCTTACCCTCCGCTTCCGGTTATGAACCAGCACGCTAACCATCCGCGCTGATACGCCAAATCTCCAAACTGTCTGACCACCATGATCGCCAGTGCGCTGTATGCAACAGCGGGTTGCGAGAGAAGGATGCTGCCAACTCTTCAATGTTGTGATGGGTTGCCATAGGTCTCCTGCTCACTTCATCGGTTTGGCCTTGCTTGTGGATAAAGATGGCGTTGCGTTGAGGGTTGGCGGACAGGCGGCGGGTTGCGTGAACCATTTGAAAGCCAACGCTAACCCCCCGATGAAGGCGACTGTTGCGATGACTCCGACGAGGATAGTGTTTTGAGCCAGCCACGCGCCGAAAGCCGTGCCCGCCGTGAGCGAGATCAGCCGCGTCAGGGTGAGGGCAGATGACACGGGCAGGTGATGGTAGGTTTTGGCGGCGAGCGATGGCGGGGCAGTGGGCGGTTCTGTGGTGAGCGGTATGCTGAGAAAAAAATGAGCGGCGGCGCGACATCAAGAACGCCAGGGCGAACGGTTCTACGGAGCAAGCCGTATCCCCCCGAAGCAATCCGCGCCATCGCTCACTTTGTGACGGCCCTCAACTCGGCCTTACAGCCCTTGCGGCGCCGGCGCGGGGATGACGCCGATCTGTTGCAACAACCCCACCATATCGGCCCGCACTTTGTCTTCCACGATCTTGCCGTTGGCGAGGCGGAAGAGGCTGATGCCGGTGAGCGTCACCGCTTTGCCGCTGGCCGGGAAGGGCCCGAGGTTGCCTTTGTGCGTGGCGCGCATCGTCCAGCGCCAGACTACCCGGTCGCCTTCGGCGAGCATATCGTCAGTGCCGAAGTGAAGGTCGGGAAAGGCGGTGATGAAGTCGCGCGTGGCCTGCTTGATGCCCTCGACCCCGTGCGCTGTGCCGGGGCCGCCGGGGAAGTCGAGGACGTAGTTGGCGGCGAACACTTGGGCGAGGGCCTCTACGTCTTTCTTATTGAAGTTGTCAATGAAATGGCGGACGAGGGATTTGTTGGTGTCGGTGGACATGGGAAGTTCTCCTTCGATATAAAACTTATTTCGTATTGCTCAATGGGATTACGCAGCGGGGATGACGCCGAGTTGTTGCATCATGCCGACGGCGTCGAGGTAGCCCCAGAGTTCGGCGATCCGGCCGTTTTCAAAACGCATGATGTTGGTGCCGGTGATCGTCACTGCTTTGCCGGTTGGGGGGATGCCCTGAAAGTCGCCCTTCTGCGTTCCGCGCAGGGTGAAGTGGTTCGCCACCCGATCGCCCTCGACGACCTGCGCCTCGACGGTGATGCCCAGGTCGGGGAAGGCGGCGTGGAAGGCGCCGATGACTTGCTTGTGGCCCTCGCTGTCCAGCGGCGGGAAGCCGGGGAAGTGGAGGCGGTAGCCCGGGCCCAAGACTTCGTCGGCGACGGCGAGATTGCCCTTGCTCTCGAACTCTTCGATTTCGCGGCGGGCGATGGCTTTGTTCTGTTCTGCGGTCATGGTGTGTTCTCCTTTGGGTGATTGATTTGCGATCACTATAGCAAATTCGCCCCGGCCCCACATCCGGAAGAACACCTAATTTTTGTGGCCGCCCCACTTAATCTTTCCGGCCCGTCATCCCCGTCTCGACTGCCCATGCCGCGATCTGCGCCCGCGAGGTGAAGCCCAGTTTGGAGAAGGTGCTGGCGACGTGGGCTTCCACCGTCCGGTGGCTGAGGGTGAGCGCCTCGGCGATCTGGCGATTCGACTTTCCCTGCGCGATGAGGGCCACCACTTCGCGCTCGCGTTTAGTCAACCCGCCGAACTGACGCTTGGCGGCCCGGAGCGGGGTCACCGGCCGGGTGGCGGGGATCAGCGCGGCAGCGCGGCGCAGGAAGTTGTCGCGGAGGGCAGCCTCGGGGAGGCCGCTCGCCAGTCGTTCGACGATGGCGCGGGCGGTCGCAAACGAGTCGTCGGCCTCGTCGCGGCGGCCTCGCGCCTGGTGCAGTTTGCCGAGGCTGATCAGAATGCGCCATTGCAGTGCCACCATCCCTCGCGTGTGCGCCGTTTCGTACGCGGCGGTCAACACCGTTCCGGCCTCGGCCACGCGCCCGAGCGCGGCCAATGCTTCCCCGCGCAGCCGCCCCAATCGCGGGATCGCGCCTTCGCCGAACGGCTCGACGTTCGGCGCGGAGGCGATCAACTGCTTGACGAGGCGCAGGGCGTGAGGCGCATCGCCCACAGCCAACGCCAGTTCGGCGCGGGCGGCGAACATTTGTCGTTGCATCCCGGACTGCGCCAGTGCGTTCGTAGGAGCGGCTTCAGCCGCAACCAAAATCTCACCGCGAAGATGCAAAGAGCGCAAAGTTTTTTGTTCCCTTTCTTCAGCCTTAGCGTTCTTCGCGCCGCGGTTCAAAAATCTTCGTGGTCGGGCGGTCTCACCTTGCAGAACGTACGTCGAGATCAAAAAGGCGGTCGCCATGTTCCGAAAGAACTGCGACCCGATCTCTCCCGCCAGCGCGAGCGCCTGCTCAAGGTGCTCACGCGCTTCGGCCAATGTGAGCAAATCGAGATACAGCGCGCCGAGGGCCAGATGTCCAAACGCCATCCAGTGGCGGTGTTCGATCTCTTCGGCGATGTGGAGGCCGGTTTGCGCCAACGAAAGGGCGCGGGCGTATTCGCCCTGTGGCCCGAGGCAGAAGGCCAGTATGCTGTGGGCGACGGCTTCGGCGGAACGCTGGCCGGTCTGGCGCGCGAGGTCGAGCGCGGCCTCGCCGTCGCGCACCGCCTCGGCGAACGAGGCCGCCGTCACCGCTGTATCGTTGAGATACGCGCCCCCGCGAAAGGTACTCATGCTCAGGCTGGAGGCCAAGCCTTGCCGGTTGTCCAGTTCGCGGAAGAGCGCCGCCGCCTTGCGGTAATGCGCCGGGCCTGCGACCCAATCGCCCCAGGCGACGAGCGTGGTGGCCGTGAGGTCAAACGATTCGGCCAGCCCCTGCCGGTCGCCCAGTCGTTCAAAAATCTCCAGCGCTTCTTGATGATGCGGCAGTCCTTCGAAGGGCCTTTCGAGGTTGGTGAGGTAATTGCCGAGGCGGTTGAGGCTGTGGGCGAGCGCCGCCGGATCGTTCAGCGTCCGCGCCAGTTCCAGCGCGCGCCGGAGGCAATCGCCGGTCTGTGTGTAATCGCGCGAGGTCCATAACAGGCCGAGGTCGAGCAAGGTTTCCCATTCCGCGCGGCGGTTGCCGCTGGTGCGCGCGGCTTGCAGGGCCGCTTCGAGGTCGGCGTGGGCCGGTTCAAAGATGCCAATAAGTTGGTAGGCCTTCGCCCGCGCGCGATGCAGATCGGCGGGCGGAATCAAATTCATATTCTGCGCCGCGCTCAACGCTTGCGTGAAATGCTCGACAGCGGCGCGCGGCGCGTAGAGGGCGCGGGCTTTCTCTCCAGCCTGCCGCGCATAGGCCAATGCTTTTTCCCAGAGACCGGCTTCGTAAAAGTGATGCGCCAGATCGGGCGCATGGGCGTCGAGCGCCCCAGCGTAAACGCGCTCCATCGTTTCGGCGATGGCGCGATGCAGCGTTTTGCGTTCGCGCGCCAACCAGCCCGCGTACACGGCCTGCCGGGTCAGCGCATGGCGGAAGGCAAACCGGTCGGCGCTTTCCTCGACTACCAACTGCGCCGCGATCAATTCTTTGATCAGCGGCAACAAGTCGGCCTCGGCCCGACCGGTGAGATGGGGCAGGAGGGCAAAATCAAAGCGCCGCCCTGTCACCGCCGCCAGCGTGAGCAGTTGCCGCGCCCCGTCGCTCAACTGGCCGACCCGCCGCGCTACCGCATCCTGCACCGTGCGAGGGATGTGCAGTTCATTCAGCGGTTTGCGCGTCCAGCCGCCGTCCGAGTAAAAAATTTCGCCCGCCGCCACGAGCGATTTCAGAATCTCTTCGACGAAGAAGGGGTTGCCGTCGGTGAGGGCGTGAATCGCCTCCGCGAACTCGGCCCCCACGGGATGCGGCTGCTCGAAGATGGCGCGGATCATGCGCTCGGTGTCGGCGAGGGGCAGACGGGCCAGCGGCAACTCGGCGGCGAGCCGGGCGCGATCCAGTTCGGCCAGAAAGTGGGTAAGGGCGGGAGAGGCTTCGTCGCTGCGATAGGTCAGCAGCAAGAGGATCGGGTGGGCAGCGATGCGCCGCACGAACGCAAGGAGAAACTCAAGCGAGAGGTCGTCGCCCCAGTGCAGGTCTTCGACGATGAGGAGAAGGGGCGACGGCGTTTGGCGCAGAAAGAACTGCGCGAGGGACTCAAACAGGCGGCGTTTCTCCTGTTCCGGTTCGAGGGCGGGGAATGGCGTAAGATCGGGCAGGCGCGCCGCCAGTTCGGGGAGGAGTTTGACAAGGTCGGGATCCGATGCGCCCAATGCCCGCCTCAATTCGTCGGCGGGGCAGGCGGCGCAAAACGCGCGGAGCAAATCGAGCCACGGCGCGTAGGGCAAGGCGCGATCCGGCTCGAAGCAATTGCCTTGCAGAACGGCGAAGCCTCGCGGCGCGGCGAGCGCTTTGGCCTCGGCCACGAGGCGCGATTTGCCGATGCCGGCTTCTCCGGCGAGGAGAAGGCATCGCCCCGCGCCGCCGTGCGCGGCCTGCACAACGCGCTCGAGAGCCTCGACTTGAGCCACGCGTCCGACGAGGAGAGGGGAGAGGATGGGTTTGTCGAGCGGCGTCGCCATTGGTGACGATTATACGTCAGGGGTGAAATAACAAAGGCCCGACGGGTCGTCAGGCCTTTGTTGCGGTGTCTGCGTCCAGCGTTCCACCACCTAGTCGCCTTCGGCAATCAGACCTTCGGTGGTAGAGCGCAGATCGGGGAAGATGTAGACCATTTGAACGCCAGAGCCAACCCGCCGATGAAGACGACGGTCGAGATTACGCCGACGAGAAGCAGGGTGCCGGGAGCGGCCAGCCACGCGCTGAAGGCTGTCCCGGCGGTGAGCGAGATAAGCAATGGGAGCGTGAGCGGCAGGTGGCAGGGGCAAGTGATGAACGCGACGACGCCCGCGACAGAGGCTTTGATTTTGGTCATGGATACCGACTCCTTTTTAGCGATTGTTAACTCTCATACCAAAATGCGCTAACCATCCGCGCTGATGCACCAAATCTCCAAACTGTGTCGCCACCATGATCACCAGAGCGCTGTATGCAACAGCGGGTTGCGAGAGAAAGATGCCGCCGACGACCACCGCGCTACTGACGATTGTAAGGCCCAGCGGCCACGGGTTGCGATGCTGACGGAAGCTCAAAAAACTTCCAGTGATGGTTATCCCCAATGCGACGATGAGCAGAGGAATCAACACGGCATCGTTAATGAAAAAGCCTGCGCCAATGGCCGACAGCGCCGCGATCACCGCCGGGACGCCCAGGCAACACAGGGCGACGAAAATGGAACTGATCGGGCCGAGGATACGCAAGATGACGAGACGCATTAGTGTGCCGCTCCCACCGCCAAACGATCAAGCTGTTTCGCTAGCCCACGAACATTTCCCAGGCAACACGAGCCTTGCGGGTTTCGCAGATCGCAGGCGCACTGCCCGGCGTTGATGCCAATGTTGATGTCGTCCACGATGGTGACGCGAGTCTCCGGTGAAGCGGCGCGCACATCGCCAACCGTATGCCGGAAGCAGTAGCAGACGAACACCTCCTCCGCGTCCGGCTCCTTTTGATAGACGCGCTCTCGCACTTGATCCACCGTGAACGTTTGCTCACCCTCGGGTGAAAAGTAAACGACGGGGCAAGTCTGCGTCCGGCAAAACAAATACTCCACGTCGCGCACTTCGCGCAGACTTACTGACAAAAGGGCTTTGACCGTTTGCCCTTGCACGGGCTTGCCAGTCTTGCCACACTCGGGGCAGGCATTGGCGGCGCGCGCCGGGCGCTGAAAGTTTTGCGCGGGCAAGTCACAAACCGCGCTTCCGGCTTCGGGCGGGCGACAACAAGAATCAGCCATCGAAAAATTCTCCTCTTTGAATAGAAACTTGCCCGGTGTTGCGGTACGCTTTGAGCAAGTAACACACGCAATGCTCCCCTTGCACGTCATCGCGGGGGAGGATGGCTCCCTCGCTCTGCAGTTGCCGGAGAGAGTCGCGCAGGGTCAGCAAACCGGCAATGCAGCGGTCAACGTCCGTCAGTCGCCGATCAACGGCATCAAGCACGCGCTGGCAGGGGGCGATACCGCCATCACGCGCGGCGAGGATTTCGGCCACGTCGTCGAGCGAGAAACCCAAACTGCGCGCGCTGGCGATGAAGCGCAAGCGTTCGGCCTCGGCCGGTGCATACTCACGGTAATTGTTCGCCGCCCGCTTCGGGCGCGGCAACAACTTGATGGACTCGTAATACCGGATGGTTTTGGCCGGAACGCC
>CAYSIV010000214.1:5940-11450 GCA_964431175.1 uncultured Anaerolineales bacterium | reverse complement strand
TTCGGGCGACAGTTGCACTGTCGCCCGCCGTCCGCAGTGCAACTGCGGACGAACTCATATTGCCAAAGTAGCATCGCTCAAAGTCCTCGAAATACTTCGCTATCAACCCACTGCGCTTCGTCACCTTCTCCACGTTCGTTCGCGAGTCGTAAATCCACACCTTATCCGTCTTCCAACCTTTGTCGAAGAAAAACACATTGGCTTTCACGCCCGCCGAGTACGGCGTAAACGTACCCACTGGCAATCGCAAAATGGTGTGCAGGCGGCAGTCTTCCATCAACAGTTGGCGCACGTCGCGCCCGGCGTGGTCTTCAAACAACACGTTGTCGGGCAGAACCATCGCCGCGCGCCCGCCCGGTTTGAGGATGGTCAGGACGTGCTGAATGAAGTTCAGTTGCTTGTTGGAAGTGGCGACGGTGAAGTCGTCGCGGTTCGGCACTTCGCCGCCGCCCTTGGTGCCAAAGGGCGGATTGGTGAGGATGCAATCAAACTGCCGGTCGCCCGCGCCTTCGGCGATTGAATCGCCATAGTGAATGTCGCCCTCGATACCGTGCAGGTACAAATTCATCAAGGCCAGCCGCCGCGTCTCCAGCACAATCTCCCCGCCGGAGAGCGCCCCGCGCCTGAGCCGCTTTTGTTCTTCACGAGTCAGGGCGTGGCCGCGATGCTTGAGATTCCACTCGGCGGCGGCGATGAGGAAGCCCGCCGTGCCCGAAGCCGGATCGTGAATGGTGTAGTCGCGGCTCGCGCCGATGTCGGGCCGCACACAGCGGACGATGGCGCGTATGGCCTCGCGCGGGGTGAAGTATTGGCCCGCGCCCTTCTGCTCGGCGGCGAACTTTTGCAGCAGGCCCTCGTAGGCTTCGGCCTTCAAGTCCACGTCGAGTTCGGCCCACTCGGTCTCGTTGATGAGCAGGATCAACTTCTTGAGGTTGACCGGCTCACGGAACTTGGACAGGGCTCCGGCGAAAATGTCGCCGAGCAGACCCTTCTCCTTGCCCAGCTTATTCAACGTGGCCTGATAGTGGTCGGTCAGCGCCGTGCCGGACTTTTCGAGCAGGCCATCCCAGCCGTAGCCCTTCGGCACCTCCACGTCTTTTTCGTCGGCGAGCTTGAGGAAGAGCAAGTAGGTCAACTGCTCAATGTAGTCGCCATAGTTGATACCATCGTGGCGCAGGGTGTTGCAAAAGCCCCAGAGTTTTTGGACGACGTCGGTCATGCGGCTACTCCAACGACTCCGGCCACACAATCAGCCCGACGGCTTTGCCCGCTTCCCACAGTTGGCGATCAAAAGTCGCAAAGACTGCCGGATCACCCAGTGTCTCTTGCCAGATCAACGCCGAGGCGAGGTGAACAGCATCATAGCCGCGCAGGCCATAGTCCCACGCTAACGAATCCGCCCGGGCAACCGTAGTCTCTTCCACTTTGAGACGAACCAAATGGTTCCAATGTGAATGGAACTGCCTCAGCGCTGCCGCGCCCTCGTCGCGCGTAATCGCCTGCAGGCGTACAGCCTTGCCCAGGGCCGCCGACACTTCAGCCCGGCTTATCAAGTTTGTGCCCGACAGAATGGCATCAGCTACCAAACCCGCAACGGCCTCCGAGCCGTACTCGACAACGTAGCGTTTCACCAAAGCGCTTGAGTCGAGGTAAACATTCATCGCCGATCCTCAAGCAACATTTCGGCAACCGTCTTGTTGCCGCGCACGCGCGCCACCGGCTTGGCCGGAGGCAGGCGTTTGCCGTTCCATTCAGCCAGCCCGGCTTTGACCATCGCCTTCATTTTTTCTTCCACCGATTGACTGGCCGGCCCGAGCTGCGCTACCACCTTGCCATGTTCGGTGATCACCACCGTCCGACCGGCTTTCACCTGCCGCAGGTATTTGCTCAATTGTGATTTGAGTTCGCGTACACCAACTGTCAGTTCTGCCATGTCGGCCTCCAAAAATAAAATGTGGCTACATTATACCACCTGTAGCCACACCTCTTTTCAATCTGCAATGGCTTCGTTCAACCTTATGAGTATCTCGTCCAACACCCCGCCAAAATCGCTGTTCACTCGCCCCCACGTCGCGCCCGCATTTTGAAACTCAATCAACTCAAAGTCGTCGCGCTCAATGGTCAGGTTGGCAATCAAGTGTCGGCGGATCAACGCCAACCATTTGCTTTGGTCCGGCGTCAACTCACGCGGCGCGCGGCCTTCCCACACGCGCTGGATCGCCCCGTCTACCCGCTCTTCTGCCGACATCAGCGGATCCGTGCCGTCGGCGGCGTGATGGATGATGGAGATGATGTCGGCCAGTTCGTGCTGGTAGGCGCGGCGCAAGTTCTCTTCGCTGAAGCGTTCCGGTTGCGCCATCAATTTCTGCCGCAGTTCAGCCAGGGCGTTTGTGCTCCAATCACGGGGGCGGTCGAGTAAAATGCGGATGGCCTCAATCTGCGCCGGGTTCTCGCGCACAAACTTACTGAAGGCGGTGAGGTAATCATCCGGCTTCAACGCCCGCCCATCGCTGGTGCGAAAGGCATACTCCGAAGTGACCGTATCTCTCGCTTCCAACGCCTCAATGAACACCGGCTTGGGGCGAGGATAATTCTCCAAAAACGCCAGGAAGTTCGGGTCACGCAGAATCTCTATGGTCGCCGCCCACTCGGAGTCCAACCGCTTCCCCAAGCCAGCGGCAAACGCCCCAATGTCGCCATCCGGGATAAAGGCCTTCACCATCTCCCGCCCCTCAGCGGAGATAGTCTTCGCCACTCTCTGCAATCGCTTCGCCAGAACGCGCACGTTGTAATCACGCTGGTTGTTGTCGTAGATGTCGTCCACAATTTCGCGGTTCGGGCGCGTCGGCTTGGTGGGCGGCTCAAGGGTGAACTCGCTGGCCTGGCGGAAATATTCCAGAACGCCAACGGCGTCGAACACAATGAAGCGGTCTTTATTGATGGGTAGGCATAGCCGCGTGCCGCGCCCCAGCATTTGCTCAAAGAGGATGCGCGACTTCACCGGGCGCAGAAAGACGATGGCCTCCAGCGCCGGGATGTCAACGCCGGTCGAGAGCAAATCCACCGTCACCACAATGCCCGGCTCTGGCCGGTTGCGGAAGCGGCGAATCTTTTCCAATGGGCGGTCAACATTGGGCGAGCCAGTTATCTTCTGCACGAACTCATCGCCGCGCCCGAACTCGTCGCGCAGAATGTTCACCAGTTGATCGGCGTGTGACCGGTGGGGCAAATCGTTGTTGGCGAAAATCAGTGTCTTCGGGAAGCGCCCTGTTCGCTCTTCGTGCTCGCGCAGATACTTCGCCAACTCGTTCACGATCTTGCGGTCACGGTCGGGGGCAGACCAATCCCGAGTCAAGGTTTCGGGCGGCAGTTCGCGCTCATCTTCCACAGAGTCCAGCCGCAACTGTCCCGTCGCTGTATCGCGCAATCCCACTTCTTCACCTTCGTGCAAGAAGTAGCCGCGCATCGTGATGTCAGAATGGATGAGCACCGGGTCGTAGTCCACCAGATAACCGTCGGTGGTAGCCCGTTGAACGCCGTACTCGTAGATAGGCTTGCCGAAGAACGTTGTCGTATGCACTGCCGGGGTAGCCGTCAACCCAATCTTGAGGCTGTCGAAGTGAGTGAGCACTTCCCGCCATTTGCTGTCTTCGGAGGAGGTGTAACCGCGATGGCACTCGTCGGCCACAATCAAATCGAAAGCGTGAATAGGGATGTCCAGCACATTAGCATCGGAGTCATTATCGCGCTCGCCCCAAGTTGTTGGGACGGCAGTTGAACTGCCGTCCCAGCGCGGCGCACCAAAGAGGTTGATGCGCATGCGCTGGATGGTTGAAACGTAGACGAAGGCTTGGCGGTCACTGGGTTGGGTGAGGTACGACTCTGGCAAAACCTTTGGGTCAAACGGGGTAGCGTCGTCATCCTCTAAATCTTCGCGCTTGAAGCGCTGGCTATACACTTCATAAATCTTGTCGAACTTCAGGCCCGGCTCCGGCTCGAAGGCTGCCAATGCGCCCACGGCCTGGGTCGCCAGCGCCCGCCGATCCACTAAAAACAGAACCCGCTTCGCATAGCCCGAAGTCATCAACCGGTAGATCGCCGCAATCGTCATCCGCGTCTTGCCGGCGCCGGTGGCCATCGCGATCAGCATCTGCCGCTTGCCGTTGCGGATAGCGTTCTCAATTGCGGCAATGGCTTCGCGTTGATAGTAGCGGTCGGGGTCGGTAATGGAATGAGTCCGCAACAACAGGTCAGCGCCGCTTCGCGAAGCACCCCCCGTGGGGCAAATCTCGCCCCAGAGACTCGCGCAGAGCATCCGGCGTGTGGAAATAGGCGATCTGCCGCGTGCGGGCCAGCGGGTCGCGCAGATCACAGGTGTAGATCAGTTCGCCGTTAGTGGCATAAACGAAGGGGAGACGATACCCTTGCGGGCCAAACTGAAAGGGGCTGTCGGCCAGCGCGCGGGCATAGCGTTTGGCCTGCTCGACCACATTCTGCGGGCCGACTTCCAACCTTTTGGCTTCCGCGTCGGCGACAGGCTTGCCGTCGAGGAAAAGCAAATAGTCAGCGGGGCCGCTGTCGGTGGGGAATTCTTCGACGGCATCGGCGGCGGTGCGGTCCCCAGCCTGCCAGCGGGCATGACTGACCACGCGCCAACCGACATCCGTCAGCGCCCGATCAATCAGTTGTTTGCGTGTTGCCCGCTCGCTCAAATGAGGCATAGGTTTCTCTTCTGAGACAGAGCGAGTTTAGCATAGATCAATCAAAGCGATCAGTGGCCCTCTTCTCTCAGTAGTCGCCATGAACTGCATTCACCACCACGTATGAAGATTCGGCAGACCGACGCGGTCTCCGAGACCGCGTCGGTCTATTTTCAAGTCAGATGCTCTACCAACCTCTTCCCCAACCCAATAATCGTCAACACCGTTGGCCGGGCAAGGGATTCGGGGAAGGCGCTGGCGTCGCAGACATACAAGTTTTCAATTTCAGTCTGCAAGTTGTCGTCGAGCATCCCAGCGGGGCCAAGGCGAACGGTGGCGCAGGGGTGCGTGCCGCGCAGGGGCGTGAGGAGAAGCGAGTCGGAGTCGGCCCCGGCCTTGACCAGAATCTGTTTGGCAACCGCCAGCGCGTGGCCGAGCTTCTTACGGTCGTTGGTCGTGAACGGCTTGCTGATGTCGCGCTCGGACTCAACGGCGCCTGAAATGTCATCCTTGAGCTTGATCATGATGCCGAGCGTGCTGTTCCAGCGCGTCCAGGTGGCCAGCGCGCCCGGCCCTTTCAGCCCCATCACAATCGGGTAGTTGAGCCAGGGGTCAATGAGGGTGCTGAGCAAGTAGCCTCCCTGATCGGGATCATCATTCGCCCACTCGTAAGTCATCGGCGGTTCGTTGCCGTTACCAGCCCTCGGGGGTCGCGACGCGCCGTAAACCATCACCGTCGTGTCCATGGCGATTCCCTGCCCGGCGCGACTCAACCCGGCGCGTTTGAGAATCAACGGCGACCCAATGCCA
>CAYSIV010000214.1:0-5930 GCA_964431175.1 uncultured Anaerolineales bacterium | reverse complement strand
GGCGGCCAAAACGACGACCGGGGCAACCGCTTCAAATGGCCTGCCTTTGATTCTGCCCCTCACCCCGCCCACTTTTTTGTTCTCGACGATCAACTCGTCCACCCGCGCTTCGGTGATGAACTCGCAAGAGCCAGTGGCAACTGCTTCATCCACCCATTCGGCGGCATTCCACTTTGCGCCACAGCGACAGCCGAGCATGCACTTCGCGCTGCAGTCAAAATGTTGTGCCCGCGCCGGACTCATGAACTTGGGCATAGGTTGCCAATCGTAGCCCAGGGCGTTGGCCGAGTCGGCCAAGCGGGTCGAGGCGGCTCCCCTGAGTTCAGGCGGCAGGGGGGCGATCTTCAATTCGTCAATCGTCTCGGTCACGTGCTGGTCGAGATCAATCTTATATTTATCTTTGAACCACGCCGGCGGCAGGGCGGCACAGCCGCAGTACATGCTCGTCGCGCCGCCGGCCATGAGCGGGCGAATGATGTTGAGACCTTCGCGAGTGAAGAGCAGGGCCTGGCGGTCGGCGTACATGAGCGCGCCGGGGTACGTGCCGTAGAGCGGCGAGCGCCGCCAGTCTTTGCCGCGTTCGAGGAGGAGCACGCGCTTGCCGGCGCGGGCCAGGCCACGCGCCACTGTCGCCCCGCCCGGCCCGGAGCCGACCACAATCGCCTCTGTTTGTTTTTTGATAAGTCCTGGCATACGTTTACAACGGCGCAGATTGTTCAGCCTTCTCACCCTGAGGCGTTTCGATCTGCGAGATGTTCTCTTTGGGCGCCAGGGTTGTCACCGCCAGGCCGAGGATTGAGGCAACGAAGGCAATTACAAACACGCCGCGAATCGCTTCGGCCAGGGCGCCTCTCAATGCGCCATCCAGGGCCAGGTTGGAAGCCGAGCGGGCCACGGGATCAAGCAGGCTGTTGACCGAGACGGCTGCCGAGTCCAGGCCCGCCGCTGTGAGATTGGAAGCCAGCCAGAGGCTCAGAGCCGCGCCCATCACACTAACGCCCAGCGTGCCGCCGATGTTGCGGCTGAATTGCAGGGTAGAGGTGGCCACTCCCATCGAGCGCCGCTCGACGGCGCTTTGCACGGCGATGAGAAACGAGGGGATTGAAAAGCCCATGCCAACTCCCATCAGGCTCAAATCAATCAGGAGGTTGATCCGCTCGACGGTAGCGCCGATGCGGGTCATCAGAAACGCGCCGGCTACCAGCAAGCACATGCCGAACACGGCCAGGGCGCGGTAGTTCACGATCAGCAGGAGCCGACTGCTGACGATGCTGGCAATGACCCAGCTAATGAGCATTGGAGTCAACGTGGCGCCGGCGACGGTGGCGCTGGTGCCCAACACGGCCTGCACAAACAGCGGCACAAAAGTCAAACTGCCAAACATGGCAAACCCGGCCAGCAGGCCCTGCCCGCAGGCCACCGCAAACAATCGGTCGCGAAACATTGGCAGGGGCAACACGGGGTCGGCGGCCCGGCCTTCGATCCAGAATAGCAGGCCAAAGAGCAGAACGGCTCCGGCCAGCAATCCCCAACCGGCGAGGGTGCCAAGTTCAAACAGCCCCAGCAGGAGCGTGACCACGGCGGCGCTCATGACCCCTGCGCCGAGAAAATCAACCGGCACCATGCCCGCCCTCACCTTGCCCGGTTCATCCACCAGCACGAGCAGAACCAACACCCCGGCCAGCAGACCGGGAACGATGTTGATGTAAAAGACCCAGTGCCACGAGATATGGTCAACCAAGAAGCCGCCGAGCAACGGGCCGATGACGGACGACACACCCCACACGCCGGAGAACACGCCCTGCATCCGGGCGCGTTGCTCGAAGGTGAAGGTGTCGCCAATGATAATAAAGGCCAGGGGCAACAGCCCGCCCGCGCCTAATCCTTGCACGACGCGGAAGGCAATCAACTGCTCCATGCTTCCGGCCAGGCCGCACAGCAGTGAGCCGACGAGGAACAAGGTCATGGCGACGGCGTAGACCGGGCGCCGCCCGTAGAGATCGGAGAACTTGCCGAAGAGAGGCACGGTGGTCGTCGAAGCCAGCATATAGGCCGAGAACACCCAACTATACGAGGCCAGGCCGCCGAGTTGGCTGACAATGGTGGGCATGGCCGTCGCCACCACCGTGGCCTCCATGGAAGCCATGAAGATACTAAGCATAATGCCTAGAGTGATGATGATAATGCGCCGTCGTGACATGCGTTCCTTTGCTCCTCCTTATTCAGTTTGTCTATGAAGCCTATTCGACATTCTTGTTCACCAGCGCCTGCAATCGGCGATACTCGTCTGAAGCGATGTAGCGGCGCAGTTCTTCGATGCGTTTGACGATCATCGGGTGTGTGCCAAGCAGTTCGCCGATGTTATTGGCAATATCGTCGTCTTCTTTCTCGATCAGGGCCAGCGCCTTTTGCAAGTCAGCCGAGGTTCGAGCCGCGCCGCCGGTTGCCAGCTTGACCAGGGCCGAGATGGCCTTGCCGGGTTTGCCGCAGGCCAATAGCCCGGCCCGGTCGGCTGAATACTCGCACATGCGATTCCACCACAAGAAGGCAAATTGGAGAATGACGGCGGCGAAGATGGGGCTGGGGATGCCGGCCATGCCGCCCACCAGCGAGTTGAGCCAGGTGTGGCCGAGGCGCACGTGGCCCGTCACGAACTTCAACTCGCCGGCATCCAGCACCTGCAACACCGGCGAGTACAGCACGACCACCTTTGGCTCGGAGAGGCCGAAGGTGTAAGCGTTGAGGAGGTTGCTCGGGACGACAAAGAAGTTCACCCGCCCGGGTTGCAATCGCGCCACACACTCGCCGGCGAGCGCCGCCAGGTTGGGCGAGGTCTCCGCCTTCACCTGATGCGCTTTTTTCAACAGCTCTTCATGTTTGGATTGGCTGGCAAAGTACGAGAGGGCCAGCATCGCCAGCACAAACAGCACACTGCCGCACAAGGTGGCCGTGGCCGTAACGACGATGACGACGAGCACCAGGAATAGAGTCAGCGTCAGAACAAGTTGTTCGTTAGGGTAACGGTAGGCGGTGGTGGAGTGCGGCATGAGACTGGAGCCGCCATCGTACCATAAAGAACAACGGATCAATCGAATTACGCGGATTCTGATCCGTGCAATTCGATTGATCCGTTGTTATAAAAGAGACGTTCAGATACTTCGTGTCTAACCGCAGATCATCGCCACTCCACCGGTTGCGGCCGCATGGACTCGTTGAGCATGTGGGCCAGGCGCTTGGCCTCTTTCAAGTAGAGATACATCTCAAGCATGTCCGAGCGCAGCGGCCCGTGTTCGCGCGCCCGGGCAGTCAGGTGCAGATACTCGCCGCCCGGCTGGCTCCCGAGGACGCCGCTTCCAGAATGTCACAGTCGTGCGTCGGGCACTTGCCCTGATACCACAGATCGAACTCGGTGATTTGCACCCCGCCCAGAATCGCGCCCTGGATGATCACCCGCCTGTCGGTGATCATCAGCTTGATAGAGTGCAGGCCCGGAACCGAGCCTGCCCCATGAATGGTGGGCAGTGATTTGTATATCGCAAACTCCACCCGCTCGTCGTCATAGAGCACTTTCTCGCCTTCAAGAAGTCCGCCAGTCATTAATGCCTCCTCGAGATCAAAACCCTTCGCACTGGGTGCTTTCCCTGATCTTGCCATTTCCACTTTTTCGAAATAAGTGCCATTCCGCCGCTCCTCCGGCGACAAAAGTCACTTAAGTCTGCAAGATAAATCCAGAAGAAAATCAGCCGCGCAGGCCACAAATAACAACCGAATTGTTCGCTTTCAACGCACTGTCGTCAAGCTGGAAACCGCCCAAACGGCGTAGAAGACCCTCGCCAGCGATGCCACATCGGATTCAACAATGTATAATCTCAGGAGTTGTGATTCTCTCTGGAGCCCGCTATGATTTCTGATCTAACACCAGCACCTGAAACCTTTGCCCAACTGGGTTTGCGCGAGACTCTCGTTCAAGCGCTCAACGACGTTGGCTACGAAACCCCCACTCCTATCCAGCGCCAGACCATCCCGCTATTGCTGGCGGGCCGCGACCTGATCGGCCAGGCCCAAACCGGCACCGGCAAAACGGCGGCCTTTGCCCTGCCAATTCTGGAGAAGCTCGACCTGACCCAAAGCGCCGTCCAGGCATTGGTGCTGACGCCCACGCGTGAATTGGCCATTCAGGTGGCCGAAGCCATCCACACTTACGCCAAGCATTTAGGGCGGGTGCGCATCACCCCGATTTATGGCGGCGACTCGATGCAAAAACAGTTGAGCCGTTTGCGAGGCGGCGTGCATGTGGTGGTGGGCACGCCCGGGCGGGTAATGGATCACCTGCGGCGCGGCACGCTGGAACTCTCGGCGCTGAAGATGGTAGTGTTGGATGAAGCCGATGAGATGTTGCGGATGGGCTTTCTGGAAGATGTGGAGTGGATTTTGAGCCAGGCTGCGGGCGAGCGCCAGACGGCGTTGTTCTCGGCCACCTTGCCGCGCCAGGTGCGCCGCATCGCCGAACGTTATCTCAAAACGCCTGCTTTGGTGGAAATCAAACACAAAACTATGACCGTGCCAACGGTGGAGCAACATTTTGTGCAGGTGTTGGAGAAACAAAAACTGGATGTGCTGACCCACCTGCTCGAGGCCGAGGCCGTCCCCGGTGAAGCCATTTTGATTTTTGTGCGCACCAAACTGGGGGCCGCCGATTTGGCCGAGCACCTGGAGGCGCGTGGTTATTCGGTCGAAGCCATGCACGGCGACATGAATCAGCCTCAGCGCGAGAGCGTTATCCGCCGGATGCGAGAGGGGCTGGTGGAGATTGTCGTCGCCACGGATGTGGCGGCGCGCGGTCTGGATGTGGAGCACATCGGCCATGTCATCAATTTCGACATTCCCAACGACCCCGAGTCCTATGTCCATCGCATTGGCCGCACCGCCCGGGCCGGGCGCGCCGGCAAGGCTATTTTACTCGTCACGCCCCGCGAAACATTTATGATGCGCGAGATTGAGCGCTACACCGGGCAAAACTGACTCTCGCCAAAGCGCCCACCCACGCCGATGTCGCCGCGCGGCGGCGGGCCTTATTTAAGAATCGCCTGCTCAAAACACTGGCGGAAGAAGAGCTGGAAGCCTACGTCACCCTGATTGAAGAACTGGCGGCGGAGAGCGATCACGACCTGGCCGAGATTGCGGCGGCGGCGGCCTGGCTGGCGCGGGGCAACAAGCCTCTCAGCGGGAAGGCAACGCCAGAGCCGGCGCTTGCAGCCCCCGCCACGCCGCCTGCCGAAGGCGAGACGGTGCAGTTGTGGGTGGGCGCCGGTTTGGAAGCCCGCGTGCGCCCCGCCGATTTGGTGGGCGCAATTGCCAATGAAGCCGAAGTGCCGGGCAAGGAAATTGGCCCGATTGTGATTTACGATGACTATTCGTTGGTAGGGGTGCCGGGACGCTATCTCAATAAAATCCTGGAGAGCATGGCCGGGGCCAGTATTCGCGGGCGCGAGGCGGCCCTGCGTTTGGCGACCGCGCGTGATATTGCGCCGCGTCGCAAGGCGGGTTCGGAGTCATCCCATTCTCCACGCCGCAAACCCGAGCATTCTCCACGCAAAGAGTTCTCCAAGCCGGCCAAGCGCGACACAAAAGGCAAAAAGAAAAGACGCCAATAGGGCTCGCGAGCCTTCAGTTTTTTTTATTTCTCCCGCTCCACGTACTGCTTGCGGTAATACTCCAAATACTCGCCCGACTTGATGGGCCGCCACCACCATTCGTTGTCCACAAACCACTTCACCGTCAACTCCAGCGCCTGATCAAAGGTGTGGCCAGGGACCCAGCCCAGAGCGCGCAGTTTGCTCACATCGAGGGCGTAACGGCGGTCGTGCCCGGCGCGGTCCACCAAGGATGTCAGCGGGCTATGCCGCCTGCCGCGCCGGTTGAGAATCGCG
>CAYSIV010000213.1:7607-11452 GCA_964431175.1 uncultured Anaerolineales bacterium | reverse complement strand
CAAACTATTCCGGGGCGCAGTTCGCCGAAGCGATGGACACCGCCCGCGCCGCCGGGTTGAGCGAGTATCTCACCCTCCAGCCGCACTACTCGCTGGTAGAGCGCAAAGAATTCGAGACGAACGTATATGAAACCGTAAAACAGTTCGACATCGCCATCATTCCCTACAGCCCGCTGGGGCGCGGCTTCCTCACCGGCAAGTACCGCCGCGGCCTGCCCCTGCCTGAAAGCAAACGGCGAGGCAGTGTTGAAAAACTATTGACTGACAAAAACTTCGATCTGCTCGACAAGCTGGAAGCCATTGGCCGGATGCGCGGCAAGACTCCGGGGCAAGTCGCGCTGGGCTGGCTGTTGACCAAAGAGGGCATGGCCGCACCCATCATCGGTGCGAACACCGTCGAGCAACTCCGCGACAGCCTGGGTGCGGCGGGGCTGACATTGAGCGCCGACGAGATGACCAAGCTGGATCAACTGAGCGCGTGGTAAGGGGAAAGTCATGGAAACCGTTGATAAAGTCGCAAGATTGATGGAAGTGTTTATCACCCTGGTCCAGGCCGTCGCCTGGCCGGCCATCGTCGTCTTCTTCCTGTTGTACTTCGGCGTGCCGCTCAAAAAATTTCTGGCCGACATGGCCGAGTTCAGACTCAAGGCCGGCCCCGCCGGAATCGAAGCCTCGGCCAAGCGCCAACAAGTCGAGGCCGCCGCGTTGTTAGGGGCGGCCGCCGCCCAGAAACAAGGCCAGGTGGAAGGTGAGGCGCCGGTGGCCGACGAAGACCGGGCGCGTGAGATTGCCAAAGTGGTGGGCCAGGCGGCCAAACCCAAAGCCGAAGGGAAGTTGTTGGGCGCGTCCATCCTGTGGGTGGACAACAATCCAGCCAAAGATCTCTTTGAGCGAAAAGCAATGGAGGTGTTCGGCGTCCGCTTCACCGACAGCGCTTCCACCGCCGATGCGCTGGAGAAGATCAAATCCAGCAAGTTCGACCTGATCGTTTCTGACATGAACCGTCCGCCCGACCCCCAGGCCGGATACACGTTGCTGGAAGAAAAGAAAAGGCTGGGCGATGACACGCCGTTCATCATCTATGCCGGGTCGAGCCGGGCCGACCACAAAGCCGAGGCCCGAACCCGGGGCGCCTTCGGCGCCGCCGGCAACCCGCAAGAATTATTTATGCTGGCCATTTACGCTCTGCGGAGCAACTAAGATTGGCTCTCCCGACTTTGCTGTGAAACCGAGGAGGCAGGCATCCCAAGATGCCGGATTGCGCCGTGAGAGCCGCATCCTTCGACAAGCTCAGGACAAGCTCAGGACAAGTTCTGGGGATGCTCTCTCCGCAATTTATCACACTAAACTTGGGGGAGCCCTAAGATTCAAACTCAAAGCGGAAGGTGCGTCACTATACACCTTCCACTTTGAGAGAGAGAACAGTGATGGGACTCAGTATGATCGTGTTCGTCGTATTGGCCGTCGCCGGATGCGGGATTGTGATCGCCGCGCTGGTGGCCGTCGTCTGGGTGATTGCGCAGGAGCGCAAGCCCTGACTACCGCACCGCTACCCGATCTTTCACTGGAGCGGCCTCCTCTTCAACCGCCAGTTCAGCCATCAGCCGATCAATCCGCCTTTGCAAGTAAGGCATGAAATAACCGTTGTAGCGTTCCCACAACTCAAGCCGCCGCCAGTCGTTGCCGGTTATCCAGCCCCGGCACATGGGCGAGCCGCACTGGCATTCAAACTCGTCGTAGGGCGTGCCGTCGCACATGGCGTAATCAAAGCACACCTCTTCGCCAGGCAGGATGTCGCGCATGGCCAACAGGGTGAGGTGTCCAACGATGCCCGCATTCGGATCACAACTATGATTGATGTAATCCGCCGGTTCGTCCGGCGTGAGCGACGAGAAGTACAGACCTTCTTCGACTTGAATGCTGTGGGTTTGTAACTCAAGGGGGAGTTCCAGGAGTTGTTCGTAATTAACAATCCGTCCGCTCCAGACGCTGATGAGTTCACCAGCCGGCAGAGGGTCAAGGGCAAAGACGCCGTAACTGCCTTTCTGGGGGAGCGGTCTCACTTCCAGCTTGCGGGAAAGGTAAGAGTGAAAGTGACCGTCCATTTTTTTTCGATAAGAACCTCCGGGCTTTTAAGATTTAGAACCCACCTGTAAAACGGTTGCCCGCCTCACAGATAGGCCCTATACATGGCCGCAAAGTTTATCATGTCTCGACTCAGCGTCAAGGGTGGTTTTATTAAAATTTCGCGTTCACTTTTAGGCCGTAACTGCCCAGGCTTGTTCCACACTACAACGAATTGGGGGAAGGAACGAATTCAAGGCAGGGAAAATTCGTTCGCGAAGCGTCCTTGAATTCGCTGTAGTGTTGCGCGAATTGGCTGAGCAGGTAAGTTAGGCCGTTTAATTCAATCCAGAGTGCGTTGCCAAAATTCTGTGCTGGAAGTATTATCTGGTTGCTCGTTGAAGGAAGAAAACCGATGACGTTCCGCTTTGGCCTGAAAGAGGCTGCCATCCAAAAAATCTGCGCCGTCCTGGCTCGCTATCCGCAGGTCGAACAGGCGATCCTGTACGGCTCACGCGCCAAAGGGAATTACAAAAACGGCTCGGATATTGACCTGACCCTGTACGGCGGGGCCGACCTGACGCTGCCCGTGCTCTACAGGATCATGGATGAACTTGACGATCTGCTCCTGCCGTACACGATTGATCTCTCCATTTACGCCAACATTAACGATGCTGATGTGAGAGCGCATATTCTGCGCGTGGGCGTCGCGTTTTACCGCAAGGGCGAGGCCGCCCCAGAATCGGTTGCCGCCGCGTAGCCTGTTTGGTCTTGTACACGATGGTCGTAGACCACGCCGACGGCTCCGACCTGCGCCAACTCCCCTCTCACCCGGCTGATGATTACTCGGCGGATTGGCAACCGTGAAGACAGCGGATTTTACGAATTCGCGGATCGTGATCCGAATAATTCGCAGAATCCGTTGTCCCTCCTTGACCGCCGACGGCGCCGACCTGCGCCAACTCACACCCCACCCGGCTGATGATTATTCGGCGGATTGGCAGCCGTGAGAGCGAGACTTTTTAGGATTACGTGGCGACTTCGCACTACATCAATCCTTGTATCTTAATCGTTGGGCGCACGAGAGAGACAGCATTAGGGCATTACCAAATGGCGGGAGGAATCTATGACCGATCCTGAGTATCTTGAGTTCCGTAAGTCTTTTTATGAATTCGTCGTCAGGGATATAGAAAAAGCCGTCTTGGGAAACGTTGAGGCTGGCACGATCATCATGACTGTAATGGCGATTGAGTGTATCAGTGGATATTATGAGGGGAAGAACAGTAATGCTGAGACCTTCGGGAATTTTATTCAGGCTTTCATGCCATCATATTCGGCTTACGCAGAAGATATATACATCTGCATACGAAATGGTCTTGCACATGATTACATTATCAAAGAAAACAACGGCAAGAGCTTTTACTTCACGCGAAACGGTGGCGAGAAGCACCTAATGCCAGTAGATGGCAAGCCTGGCTGGATATATATAAACCGCTTTCAGTTTGCAGTGGATTTCCTTAACGCTCAGCAAAATTACTTTTCTCAGTTGACAAGCAACAAGGACCTCTACAGGAAAGCTCTAAAACGACTTCGGAAACGAAGTTTCCTGCACGTGTTCCCCGAAGCAACGGATACACCTACCATCTACCTAGACCCATCCAAGGAACCTCCGCGTATGCCGACTGGCATATACCAACAGAACCACCCTCATTTCACCAATCCAATAGCCTTGCCGCCCCAAATAGACCCAATCGACATTGGGCCAGACGAAAGCAAGACCA
>CAYSIV010000213.1:0-7597 GCA_964431175.1 uncultured Anaerolineales bacterium | reverse complement strand
GTAAGCAATGCGCGCCCAACAACCGCGTACAATTGACGCCGACCGTTGGCTTGCTTATTTCAGTCGCAACAACTCTTATAGCAAAAAATAGCGAGAGGCGTAGAACATGACTCTTGTAATAACCGAGGTTAGCAAGTTTGGAATAGCAATGGTTGCCGATAGCGCAGTCACATTTACTGAGGTATTGCCATCTGGTGACAAAACCCATCATGTTCTAAACGGTGCAAGGAAACTTCAAGTCATCCCTTTTATAAACGCGGGAATTTCCGTCTGGGGATTAGGTTCAGTACCCACCAGCAATGGCCAATTATCCACTGACTCTTGGCTTGAATACTTTATTTCTCAGCATTCAGCGATTCGCACCATTGGCGAGTTTGCAAAAACTCTAACTCAAGACTTACAAAAGGTTGTGGGGAACAAAAAACAACCGATGGGTTTTCACCTTGCAGGTTATACCGAAGTAGGCAATTGCTCTTTGCCCACTTTTTATCATATCCGAAATGTTGACGGAAACTACAAACACTACGAGCATCACGAATTTGTAGCAGGGCACGACTATCCGCCACAAGAAATCAGCGAGAATCAAGTTTATGTAACGCGCAATGGTGACTATGGCCCCTACGCCGCTTTGGCGGAAGCGGTACAAATGGCTTTGCCGCATATACAAATCGGCATGGGGATTGCAATGCCATATCCATCTCTCGATGGACGAGTTGCATACCATACAGCATGGGTAAGATTTGTATCCGAACTATATGCCAGTTCAGAGTTACTCAGAACTATTGGTGGAAATATATCTGCACTTGGCATTTATCCAAGTGGTCAAATGCTATATTTGCCTACATCATAAACTCGTATTTACAGAAAGGTGGCATCTACTATGAACACGATCTCGCTCCTCCAACAAGCTCAATTGGCAACCAAACAAGGTAACCGACGGAAAGCGCTTGAGCTATTACGTGAGGTAGTCCGCCAAGAACCGCAAAACGACACTGCATGGGAACTGCTCGCGGATGTAGCAGACACAAAGGAACATGCGGCTGATTGCCTAAAACAAGCACTTAAAATCAACCCTGATAACGAAAGCGCCAAACGCAAGTTATCAGCACTGACTACTCAGATTACTACACCTCTATCCCAAGCTCCACCTACACCTAAACCACCACCGCTTCAAGCATCAGAGATGCACTCCGACACAAAGGCACAGAGCATTTCAACACCCCTCCTAGAGAAGACGGCCACTTCATCTCGTCCTGCATCGAACAACAGGGGTTGGTTTATGCTGATGAACATCTTGCTCATTTTGTTGTTAGCCATAAACGCTGTGCAGTTTGTATTCACTTATCAGCAAAATCAAATTGCTGCGACAAGGGCAGCATCATATCAAGAAAGGGTTACGGCGGCACAAGAACTAGTGGCGGCTCAACGCGGGGTTATATTTGATTTAGTGAACAATTATAAAAACAGCGCCTATAGCAATCCAAACGTAGAGCGCATCGCTGAACAGCAATTGATTGCATCTGAATATACTTTATCTGCTTTGCAGATAATTGCTATTCAGAACAGCCAGATAATCGAGTTGCTTGCAAATGCCCCATAGGTCAAAGTCGGTATTCAGGACAAGAACCGGTCCAAGTTAATCGCCCCCGCTACTTCAGAACCGTGCGTGGGACTCGCTTCGCGGCCTAGTTTATCTGTAAATGCATCGTTCGATGCCATCAAAACTACTTCAAACTCTTCTATGCAAACCTCCTGGCGTCCCATCCTCATCGAAGAAACGCGCAAGCCTTACTACAAAGAACTGCAAAAGTTCGTGGCCGAAGAACGACGCAAGTTCACCGTCTTTCCGCCGGAAGAGGAAGTGTTCGCGGCCCTGCACCTCACGCCTTACGAGCAGGTGAGCGTCTTCATCCTGGGGCAAGACCCGTATCACGACCACGGCCAGGCGCACGGGCTGTGCTTCTCGGTGCGGCCCGGCGTGCCAACGCCGCCGTCGCTGGTCAACATCTTCAAGGAGTTGCAGTCCGATCTAGGGTGCAAGATTCCGAACAACGGCTATCTGGTGCCGTGGGCCAAACAGGGCGTGCTCCTGCTCAACGCCGTGCTCACTGTGCGGGCGCATCAGGCCAACTCGCACAAGGATAAGGGCTGGGAGACGTTCACCGATGCGGTGATCAAGGCCGTGAACGACAAGACCGACCGGGTTGCTTTCGTGTTATGGGGCGCGTATGCGCGAAAGAAGGTTGCCCTAATTGACGCCAAGCGGCACATCATTCAGTCGGCCCACCCTTCGCCGCTCTCGGCCAGCAATGGCTTCTTTGGCAGTCGGCCCTTCTCCAAGATCAATGCCGCCCTGCGCCAGGCGGGCCAGCCGGAGATTGACTGGCAGATTCCTGATTTGTAAACGGATCAGGGGCCTAACGGAATCGCATTCTCCGGCTGAGGCGGCGACACAATCAGTCGTCCCAGTTCGGGCCAGCGATACATTCCGGCAGAAAACTGGTAAGCGCCCGGCGGCATGGGCAATACATGCGTGTCGGCCACCACTTCGCCAGTCAGCCAACAGTGAGTGGGCAGTTGCCCGCCTTGCGGCTGGCTGTCATCTCCGGCAATCAGCTTCCCGTTCGAGTCAACAGCATGAACAAACACGGTGAAGTCTTCGCGAAGAGGCTTGAGGGCCTGCCAGTATAAAGTCGCTTCGTCGCCGTCGAGGCGATAGCCAGCGAGTCGAATCGAGCCGTCGAGGGTGAAGTTAACCGGCCGGGCTCCGGGTGGAAGTTGATAAACAGGCGACGGCGACACCTGCCCCACGCGCCCGCTTTCAATCGGTTGCAATATCCAGCCGGCAATTAGAACTTGCGCGCCCATCAAGGCCATCAAGGCCACCGCTGGCACGCGCCAGCGCGCCGCGCCCGCCGCGCCCAGCAACATCCACAGCGGCGAAAGGAAGAGCCACAAGCGGGCCGTCTCGCCAAGCACGAACGCCGAAACGTCCAGCAACAGAATGAAAGCGCCGACGCCAATCACAAACGCCGACCATTGCCGCCGTGGGCGAAGCCGCCAACATAACCACAGCGCCGGAACGAGCAGGGCCAGGCCCGTCCAACTGGCAAAGTCGTAGAGGTTGTACCAGACCCACAGCCAGTAAGTACGCCCGATGTCGCCATGCGCTTCGAGGGCGCGGCGATACATGGCAATGCCCGACACGCCCCAGCCCCATTGATAAATCGTCCAAACCGTTGCCAGGCCGACAACCATGAGCGCCCCGATCATGACGGCCCGGCCCCAGTCGGCCCAGCCGCGCCGTTTTGCCGCGAGCCAGCCGCCGATGAGCAAGCCGTTCAACCCAAGAAAGGCGATGTTGCCGAAGCTGAGAAAACTGCTCAGCGAGAGCAGAAGCCCGGCGGCGAGGGCGTAAGCTATCCAGGCCTGGCGATTGCGCCACAGGCGCCCCTGCGGGAAAATCGCGGCACGCTTCGCGAAATGCGAAGTCGGCCTGCGCCGACTTACGTCAGCCTGCGAAGGCAGGCTTTGCGTTGCGTTGCGGCGACTTGAGTCGCCAGGCAACGCTTGCCAAGTGAGCCACAGCCCGGTTAATGCGATTGGCACATAAAGCTGATTGAATGCCGGAGCAAACAGGGGCAGGGCCGGAACGAGTGGATAGAGGCCGGCGGCAAGCAAAGCAGTGCGCCGCCCGAAAAATGTTGCCGCCAACGCGAAGAGGGGCAGGACGCCCAGCCCGCCCAAAAACGGCAGAGCAAATTGTACTAGCGCACTGGCAACCTGCGCATTCGTAAAGCCAACGATCTCTGGATGCAGGCAGTCGGCGCGCAAAAGCCAGCGCCCCGCCCGCTCGCCCAGCGAAGGCCAAAGCTCAAACAGCCGCCTCGCGCCATAAAACAAAAGTGGAATGCCCGGCGGGTGCGTGCGCGCGTGCACTTCACGATACCCGGCCATCTGATCAATGTGCTTGACCAGAAACTCGTTCGGATCAGCAATGCGCGCGCCGACGTTGAAGTAACTGCCGCTGGTGGTGGAGGCCGTGATCTGCAACATCTGCTGGATCGGATCACCGCGCGCCGACAGCAGAGCATAAGGCAGAGCGCCGCTCAACAGAATCGCCCCGATCAACAACGGCCTGGCCGAAACGCGCGTGGGCCGCCTCTGCCACCACGCCGCCAGTCCGATCCAGGCCACCACCCACAAGAGCGACCAGAGCAGTGCCGGCGAAATCGGGGCCGGGCGGCGAGTCCACACCCACTCGGCGTTGCCGTAAGCCAGAGGCGGCCAACCCGTGATCAGCGCGGCACAGTAAGCCAGCGTCGGGGCGGCCAGGATCAAGAGAGGAAGGGTGCGCTTCAAAAGGGGCCTTGTCTACTGGTTAGCCGGCCGCCCCGTTTGCTGGAGTTGCTTCCGGTACATCGCCAGGTCTTCCGGCAGATCAATGTCCAGCCCTATTCCCGGCAGGCGGCAGACTTCGACATGAATGCCACGATCACGAGCCAGGGCGACGTGTTGCTCAAAACTATCCGGGCCGAACACATAAGGAATGATGCGCGGCGGGCGCATGAACAGCGCGTTCGTGCCATAGTTGCGCCAGTCGGGCGCAATGGTCACGCACTCCGGCTCGTCCGAGGCCGTAATCAACTGGCGCACGTCATCCGGGTCAAGCAAAGGCATATCGCTCGGCATCACCAGCACCGCCCGCGCCCCCAACTGCGCGGCCACGTCGGCGGCGCGGGTGAGGGCCGTATTCAACTCGGTGCGATCGGACTCGGTGACCGTGTAGGCGTGATGGGCGCGGGCCAGATGGAGGGCGGCCGGGTCGCGGCTGATCACCAGCGTGCGTTGAATTTCGAGCACCTGCTTGAGCACTTCCAGGGTGTGAGTCAGAAAGTTGCGGCTGATGGTCTGCCGCTCTTCGGGCGAGAGCACCGGAGCCAGGCGGGTCTTGGCGCGCTTGAAGGCTTTGGCGGGGACGATGGCCCAGATAGACATGAGTGGGAAGTGAGCAGTGATTAGTGAATAGGGTTGAGTGAGCGAGCAAACTCTATCGTTTCCCCGGCCAGTCGAATCTTGTCTTCATCAGTATTCATCACGGTGTCGGTCACGAGAACTTTCAGGCCAAGCCTCTCAATGAGAGGCGCGGCCGCCTCATCAACACGATCAACGATCAGACCCTCAATCGTTCCGGCGTAATGCTCGGCCAGCGCGGTCACGGTTGAGTCTAAGCCCAACTCGGTCATCATCTTGGCCGCCGGGCCTTTGAGGGCCGCGCCGCCGACGATGGGCGAGACGGCCACCACCGGCATCCCCGCCGCCCGCCGCGTCCCAATCAGGGGCCGCAGACCCGGCAGGGCCAAAATGGGCGCGATGCTGACATAGGGATTTGACGGGCAGTAGATCAGGGCCTCGGCTTCGGCCAGTCGTTCGAGCAGTCGTGGCAGAGGCCGGGCCGAGGGCGCGCCCAAAAACTCGAACTCACGCACACGCGGCTCACAGCGCCGATGGACAAAGTATTCCTGAAACGGCAGTGGCCCGTCGTCAGTGTGGACGAGGGTGCGAACAGGATCGTCACTCATTGGAATGAGTTCGGTGGCGATGCCGAGCCGTTGGCAAAAATATTGGGTGATGCGCGAGAGCGTCTCGCCGGAACGCAAGAGGCGCGCGCGCTCGACATGAGTCGCCAGGTCGCGGTCGCCAAGGCGGAACCAGGTTTCGCCGCCGAGTCGCCCAACAGCCTCCAGAAAGTTCCACGACTCATTCATTTGGCCCCAGCCGGTTTCGGGGTTGGCGAGTCCGGCCAGGGTGTACATCACCGTGTCGAGGTCGGGCGAGATGTGCAGGCCAAGATGCTCGAAGTCATCGCCGGTGTTGACGGCGACGGTGAGTTGCTGAGGCTCAAGGGAGAGGGCGAGGCCAAGCGCCAGCTTCGCACCGCCCACGCCGCCGGCAAAGGCAAGTATTGCTCGAGTCAAGATCATTCACCGCGAAGGCGCGAAGGGCGCAAAGATAATCAACAATTCTTCGCGGTCTTGGCGCCTTGGCGGTTCCTCTCTCAACGCCAAAGAATCACTGCTTCCAGCGGCTTGCGTGAAGCCGGCTTGCCGCTGTCTGCCGGATGGCCCAACGTGATCAACGCCTGCGGCTCCCAATCGTCGGGCAGGCCGAGCGCTTCTCTCACCACGTCCGGGCAGAAAAGGGGCGCGCACATCCAACACGCGCCCAATCCCTTAGAATGAGCGGCCAACAAAAGATTCTGCACGGCCATCGCCGCGCTTTGAGCTGCCATCAAATACTCGGCCTTCTTGCGGCGAGTGTCGGGGTAATGATCCATCTCGGCCATCGAAAGGCAGATGGCGATCACAACCGGGGCCGAGGTGATTCGGGCCCGGGAGCGGGCGGCGTCGGCGGCTACGGCCTCAACGGGGTCGCCGTCGGCGAGGCGGTCAACACGGAGTCGGTCGCCCATGGCCGCCGCCAACGTTTGTTTGGCCGAGTCAGTTTGAATCGCCGCGAAGCGCCAGGGTTGCCGGTTGTGGGCTGAGGGCGCCCACGTCGCCGCCGTCAACAATTGCTCCACCAGGCCGGTTGAGACGAGTCCGGCAGTGTAACGCCGAATCGAGCGGCGCGAGCGAATGGCCTGCTCCAGAGTCATTTGATGTTGGTAAATACTTTCTCTGGCAGAACCTTGTAGGTCACCCGCACCTGGCCGGGAATCTTGGGATACTCTTTCTTGCCGTGATACTTCTCGTTGAGGCGGCAGATCATTTCGTAGCCGCCCTCTTCAGTCTCTTCGACCACGCTTCCGCGAATCTGAAGATACTTATAGGGATCGGCTGGATCGGAAATTGCCAGCGCCACTTTGGACTTGCGCGCCAGGGCCCGATCCTTCACCCGGCCCCGGGCGGTGTTGATGACAACGTGCGTGCCATCCCAGTCGAACCAAATGGGCGTCACTTGTGGCGAGCCGTCTTTGAGGCTGACCGCCAGATACACGAACGCTTTCGTCTCCCACTTGAGCAGGTATTGGGCTGGTTCGGGAATCATTTTTTCTCCTATCGGAATAAATCCAAATCTTTTTGGCGAATCAATTCTTGCGCGTCTCCGTTGCGCAACGGGTACGGCAAGCCGCGGGCGTGAATGACAGGCCGGCCTTCGGCGGCCTGGCCCATGAGCAGAGAAGCGGCGGCGGCTAACTCGTCGGCAAAACCGACCTGGGTAATTTGCAGAGGAAAGTCGAACAGATCGGGCGTGCCGCGCAGATCGAGGAGCGCCGGGACGCCCGCCGCGCCGATGGCGACTCCCACCGTGCCCGTCCGCCACGCCCGGCCATGCGAGTCGTTGATGATCACGCCGACGGTCGCCCCGGTGGCGACGCGCAGTTTTTCGCGCAGTTCGGCGCACGAGCGGTCAGGGTCTTCGGGCAACATCAACAACCAATCGTCATCGGCAGTCTGCGCGCTTTGGCCGTGATGAGGCGCAACATTCGATCGATCCACGCCGGCGTTGGCGCACACGTAGCCCAACCGGTGCTCGACGATGATGACGCCCGGCCTCATGCGAACGATCTCTTTGCTCTCCTGCAAGATGACTT
>CAYSIV010000212.1:0-11486 GCA_964431175.1 uncultured Anaerolineales bacterium | reverse complement strand
CCCTTCGCTTCGCTCAGGGTGACACCCATAAATCCCGTCAAAAACGGGAGAGCCCGAATTTCTAAGACTTTGCCGGGCGCGTTGCCCAAAGACGTAGTCGCTCTCAAAGCGCCGACCCAACCGGTGGACGTTATTCAGGTGTTTGTGGCCAACAAGTGGGTGACGCGCTACAAAGGCACGTCGAAGACCAAGACCGATATCAACCGCGACAGCATCGCCGAATACGCCCGCACCATCGGCCTGGAAAGCGCGGTGATGATTTCGGTGGATGAAGATTGGTCAGCATTGAGGTTGAAGGTTGTTTGAGTCATGTATAGCATCCTGAGCGGAGACCCACGCGTTTTTCGCGGGTCGTAGTCGAAGGATGCGGGTCTAGCCGCCAGCGCCGCACCCTTCGACTGCGCGGCGGAATTGCGCCGCCGCTCAGGGTGCTTGACGTAGAGTTTGCCCGTTCTTCGCCGCCACAATCTCCGCCATCACCGACAACGCAATCTCTTCCGGCGTTCGACCGCCAATCTCCAAACCAATCGGCCCGTGCAGGCGATCAAGCTGGGCTTCGGTTAACCCCTCGGCCAGCAAGCGCGCTCGCCGCTTGGCCTGGGTGGTGCGGCTTCCCAGCGCGCCCACATAAAATGCCGGGCTGGGCAGGGCTACTTTAAGCGCCGGGTCGTCCAGCTTTGGGTCGTGAGTCAACATCGCCACCGCTGTGGCCGACGTGAGTTTGATTTGTGACAGCGCCTCGTCCGGCCATTCCTGGATCAACTTGTCCACGTGCGGGAAGCGCGCCTCACTGCCGAAAGCCCGACGCGGATCGACGACGATGGTGCGATAGCCAAGCGTTTTGGCCAGGGCGGTGAGGGCAATGGAAATATGCGCCCCGCCGACGACAACGAGCGTAGGCGGGGGCAGGACGACTTCGATAAAGATTTCGGACTCGCCCAGGGACAATCGCCGAGACGAACCTTCGGCCAGCGCGGCTCGGGCGGCCGCCGTCGCCGCCTCATCCAGTCCACCGCCCAACTCGCCCGAAACGTTTCCGCCCTCATCAAGCCTCAACTTGTGGCCAAGCAAATTGGCCTGGCCCTTGATGACGGTGGCAACGGCGGCAGAATGATCGCCTGCCAGAAGTCCACGCCAGAACTCGTGCAGGGCCGGATCGAACGGCTCGACGAACACCTCAATCATACCGCCGCAGGCCAGCCCAACTTCCCAGGCTGTCTCGTCGGCTACGCCGAAGTGCAGAAGTTGTGGCCGGCCGGTCTCGATCACTTCCGTTCCGGTCTCGAACACCGCGCCCTCCACACAGCCGCCGCTGACCGAGCCGGCGATTTCGTTATCGGGCGTGAGCGCCATTTTCGATCCGGCGGCGCGCGGCGCAGAGCCCCAGGTTTGCACAACGGTGGCTACGGCCACTGGCTTATGAGCCTCGCGCCAACGATCAACGTCGGCAAAAACATCGCGCATAGTTCACCTCTCCATCACGCAGTTCACCACCAAGACCCAAGGGCGCGAAATCACCAAGAAACCTTTGTGTCTTTGTGGCGGAGCAGTTATGGCATCATCGATCTTTCAGCTTCGCTAAATGTTGCGCCAACTCTTCCAGGCTGGCCAGGTTGTGAACCGGCAGAAAATTGTCAACGTGCGGCAGGGCGGCCACCATGCCGCGGGTGAGCGGTTCGTAGTCGGGCGAGCCGAGGAGAGGGTTGAGCCAGATGAGGCGGTGGCAACTGCGATGCAGGCGAGCCATCTCTTCACTTAAAAGCGCCGGTTCACCGCGATCCCAGCCGTCGCTGATCAACAGGACCACCGCGCCGCGCCCCAGCACCCGCCGTCCCCACTCGAAGTTGAAAGTCTTGAGTGCTTCGCCGATTCGCGTGCCGCCCGACCAATCCTCCACAACTTTGGACACATCACTCAACGCCAGATCAATATCGCGGTTGCGCAATTCGTGGGTGATGCGGGTGAGGCGGGTGCTGAAGACGAACGCCTCCACCGGCTGGGCCAGGGCCGCGGCCAGGCTGTAGATAAAATGCAACAGCAAGCGCGTGTAACGCTCCATTGAACCGCTGATGTCGGCGATGATAACGATAGGGCGCGGCTTATGCTTGGGTTCACGCCTGGCCCACTCGATCACGTCGCCGCCATATTTCAGGTTGCGCCGGAGGGTGCGCCGCAAATCGAGCAGTTGGCCGTGGCCGGGCCGGCGGCGGCGCGTGCGGCGCTCGCCCAACCGCCACACCAATTGGGCCATGAGCCGCTTGATGGCTTCGAGTTCGTCATGGGTCAGTTCGGAAAAATTCTTGCGGCGCAAAACTTCGCGGGCGCTGTAAGTGAGGGTGACTTCGATGACGGGCCGCTGATCATTGTCGAGCGGCGAGTCTTCGCCGGGTGGCGGCGCGTCCGGGGCCTGGAGCGGCGGCGGCATGACCAGCGGCTTTTGGGAGCGGCGCGGACGGTTGAAACCCGGCAGGGTGATCTCCCAGCCTGCCATCGGCTTGTGCCAGAACATCTCAAAGGCTTGATCGAAAAGCGGAAGGTCTTCGCGGCGATGAACCAGCAGACTGCTGGCCGTGTAATAAAAGTCGGCTTTGCGCCCGATCTCGACGTACTCCAGGGCCTGAACGAGATCGATCATCCGGCCCGGGTTCACGTCCAGACCCAGGCCGCGCAGAACCCGGCCAAAGAGGATGAGGTTGTGGAGCAGGTTGCCGGAGCTTTCCATCCTAACTCTCCACTCTCACTCTCTCCAAAATCGCTTTCGCCTGCTCACCCCGAATCTTTTCCACGTCATCCTGATACTTGAGAATCACGCCCAGCGTTTCTTCAACGATGCTTGAGTCAAGCGCCTGCCGATCAAGCGCGACGAGGGCTGTTACCCAATCCAGCGTCTCGGCCACGCCGGGGACTTTGTAGAGATCGGCCTGGCGCAGTTCCTGGATGAACGCCGTCACTTGCCGGGCTAACTGCGCCGGGGCGCCCGGCACTCTGGCCCGGACGATTTCCAGCTCCTTCTCGAAGGTCGGGTAGTCAATCCAGTAATACAAACAGCGGCGTTTGAGAGCGTCGTGGACTTCGCGCGTCCGGTTTGAGGTGACGAGAACGAACGGGATGTGTTTGGCCTTGATCGTGCCGATTTCTGGAATCGTAATTTGAAAGTCGGAGAGCACTTCCAGCAGGAAGGCTTCAAACTCTTCGTCACTGCGATCGATTTCATCCACCAGCAGAACCGGCGCCTTATCGCGCGTGTCTTCGATGGCTTGCAGAAGCGGGCGGCGCAACAAAAACTCCGGGCCAAACAATTCAGCGTCGGCGGCCCGCTCGCCCCGCGCTTCCATCAGGCGAATGTGCAGCATCTGCCGGGTGTAGTTCCATTCGTAAACGGCGTGGTGTACATCCAGGCCTTCGTAGCATTGCAGGCGGATGAGGTCGGTGTCGAGCAGGGTGGCGATGATTTTAGCCACCTCCGTCTTGCCCACCCCAGCCTCGCCCTCCAGGAAGAGCGGGCGGCCCAGTTTGAGGGCCAGGAAGATCGAAGTTGCCAGGCCGCGATCGGCAATGTACAGGCGTTGGCGGAGAGCGGTTTGCAGTTCATCAATGGAGTTGATAGTCAAGGCGGACCGTCCTATGCAGTAATTGACGATTCGCCACGAAGACTCGAAGTCGCAAAGTTACACAAGGAAAATTTGGTGAAGCTTAGGGCCTTTGTGCCTTTGTGGTGAAAACGTCTAGGGTTTATTTTATCACGCGCAATTCGAGAATCGGGAGTATTATCAAGATACACTTTGCGACGAGGAGACACGGCTATGCCATTCATTTTGATTCAGGGCACCTACCATCTTGTCAATCGAAACCCCAAGACCGGCAAGGAAAGCGGCTTCGAGCCGGATGGCGACTCGATCCACTTCAAGCCGGCCAACCCGGATTTGCTCAATCGCCTGACTCAGGCGGGGCGGCCTTACAAGTTAACCCATATCGGCTCGCTCATGCTCCGCTTCGAGGGCATTGACGCCCTGGAACTGCACTACTCGCCCGACAGCGGCGGCGCTTCATCGCACCAGCCGCGCCCGCTGGCCGACAACGCCCGCGACTTCCTCACCGGGCAGTTGGGGCTGAACCCGGTCCCCTACGCGCCGCCGCGCAACGTCGCCGTCAAGCCGCCTGTCGAGCGCGACGCCATCCCCGGTTTCATTCTATCGCGGGCGCTGGAGGTCAACGGCCGCCCCGTGGCGTTTGCCTTCGCCGGCAACTCGCCCGCCGCCGATGGCACAGAAGCGACTCTCACCACTTCGCTCCTCAAACGCAGTCTCAACTACAAACTCGTGCAAAACGGCCACGCCTATCCGCTGTTTTACGACGGGTTGTTTGTTGATTTGCGTAAAGCGATGACGGCGGCGGCTGGACAGGCGCGCAAAAACAAACGCGGGCTGTGGGCGCTGGACAAATCGCAGACCGGTCTGGCCGTCAACAGTCAAGCCGACTTGGAAGTGAGCGGCGTGATCTTCCCCAAACTCTTCCGCCGCCTCACCGACTATCTCGCCGAGAAAAAAGGCCCGCTAGCCGGCTTTCCGGCCTGGCTGGCCAACAAGCAGGAGCTGCTGCTGGACCTGCGCGCGCTGAACTTCACCCACTTTGACAACCTGCTCAAAGTGCAGGGCAACAAGGTGAAGCTCACCCGATTGCCGGAGGAGATGGTGTTTGTGAGCTAGAAGTAGCAAACCGGGTGTGCTGGCAAAAGATCAAACGGATGAATTCATTCACAAGTTCCCGCACGTCTGGAACGAAGACATCAGGCGTGAACACGTTCAACAAAGGAGATGAGACAGTGACCTTTCTTGATGAATGCATCGAGTTTGCCGGGCCAGTGTGGGAGCGGTATCAGCGCCATCCATGGATTGAGGCCCTGTTTGCCGGGACGCTTTCGGAAGATCGTTTCAACTACTGGCTGGCGCAGGACCTGCCATACCTCGGCGAGCGCATCTCCGTCATCGCCTTTCCCAAAATCCCGCCCCACAGCCCGTGGGCCAAGCTGGAGGCCGAGTATCTGGTTCGGGCCGGTCAGTCTCGAGTTGAGCTTGATCTGCTGGAGAAGTATGGCGACTTTGCCAAAACCCGCTGGGCGGCCCGGCCCCGGCGCGAGGCGTTCGTCAACTTCTTCGCCCGGACGTTGTACGAAGGCTCCTTTGGCGATATTTGTTGCGCCTTTTACCCCTGCTACTCTTTCCCGAACACCTTCGGGAAACGGTATCAAAAAGAGAATCCAGCCGCCCTGCCCGGCCGTCAACAGCGATGGGTGGAGCAGTGGATCGATCCTTTCTTCGTCGCCATGCAGGAGGCCACCGAAGCCGGCCTCAACGAATATGGCCCCAGCGCCACGCCCTATCAGCGAAACCACATGAAGTGGATTTTCCTGCGCGCCACCAATCATCAAATTGGGGTGTTCGACGCGGCCTGGAATCTCTCTGACCCCTGGCCCGGCGAAGGCGAAGAGATTGGGGTAATGGCCGGGCCGCCCCGTTAGTTGACCGCGTCTTTCAACCTGCCTCTCCCTCCCGGCTCCGGCCACGGCCCATACAAAGTGCCCGTCAAGATTTTGGGCGCACTGGCTGGCGGTTATAAACCGCGCCCGCTACGCGAAAGGCCCAAAGTCCGCCTGCGCGGACTCCCGCTGTGGTGGTTTTAGCCTGCGAAGGCAGGCTTTGTGCAGTTGTTGCTGCGATTTCAATCGCCGGAAGCCAAAACTTTGACGGGCACTCGCCCATACCTCACAGAGTTCGTGGGCGCGGATGATGGCCTATAGTGAAACCTTCCGGCAGATGACGCGCCTGGTCAGACAAGTCGCCGATCAGTGTTGTGAGGGGCGACTGCTGGCGATTCACGAGGGCGGCTATTCAGAAGCTTACGCGCCGTTTTGCGGGCCGGCAGTGTTGGAAGAACTGTCCGGTGAGCTTGCGCCTGTGCTTCCGCCCCAGTCGATCTGCCGCGCGCGATACTCCGCATAATCGGGCACGAGACGATGATATTCTCCATCCATCAGCGGCGACGAGATCATGAAATCGGCCGAGGCGCGATTGCAGGCAATGGGAATGTTCCAGACCACTGCCATGCGCAGGAGGGCTTTGACATCGGGGTCATGGGGCATCGGTTCAAGCGGATCCCAGAAGAAGATCAAGAAGTCAATCTCGTTGTCCACAATCTTGGCCCCAATTTGCTGATCGCCTCCCAGAGGGCCGCTTTGGAGCCGGTTGATTTCGAAACCGAGTTCGCGTTCCAGAACTTCGCCGGTGGTGCCGGTGGCGTACACTTCGTGGTGAGCCAGGAGATCGCGGTTGAATTTGGCCCATTCCAGAAGGTCGCGTTTCTTGTTGTCGTGGGCGACGAGCGCAATCTTCTTGTCGTGGCCCATGTCGATTTTTCTTTGCGTCATACGATGGCTGTCCTTTCGCTGCTATAGTTCTATTCCCACGGCATATCAAACCAGTGGATGTATTCAGCATAAGCATCGTCTGCGATGCTGTACGCGTACCCTCGCGCGCTCCGGCGTTGATACTCCACGCCCGCATCCTTGAATAGCTGGGCTACGACATCATGAAGCAATGCTTTTACTTCAGAGGGATCGGACACCTCTGTTGAGTCGAGCAAAGCCTGAACGACCGAGTTATCGTCGGCGTCGTCTCGCTTGTCTTCTGCCACGCCATAAGCATATTGAAGCATGGAAGCCACCAGCAGAGACAGCCGGTGCGTCCGCCCGCCAGGAATGAGCGCACCCAACATGCTGACCCAGGCGCCATAAACTTCCGGGCCGACGACTGGTTCCAGGCTCCTGGCGCTCTTCTTCCGCTTGCCGGTTGCTGTTTTGGTCTTCGGGGATGCGGGTTTGGCTTTACGTTTGGCAGATACTTTTGTGGTCATTGACAGCGTTTCTCCTACGACGGCTTCACCATCCGGGCGATGGCCGCAAAATCGCCTTCGGTGGGCATGACAAAGAGACAACGTCCGCCGCTCCGCGAGGCCCACACTTCGCCCACGGCGCGTTTTTCTTCGGCATCGCTTCCCTCGTAAAGATGCTTGCCCTTATATTCCACTGCCAACACCCGGCCATCAGTGAGTTGGCCAACAAAATCAGGGTAGAACCAGTCGGTGGACGTTTGCAAGCGGAACGAGGTCGCCCGGCGCGCGAGATTGCGCGCCCAGAACTCCACTTCGGGCAGGCTGTCGAGAAATTGGGCGCACTTGAATTCTTGGGCAGTTGCGCCGCTGGCGGTAGTCTCGCGTAGTTCGCCCGGCTTGGGGCCGAAGTAGTGTTTCTTGAATTGAAAACCGCCCTGATAGACTTCGCCCGGTTCGTAGCGCATGGCCTTGAAATTAATCGTGACCTCATCGCTTACGGTGAGGGCGGACTCCGGCAAGAGGAAACTCTGAAAAGCCGATTTTAGCTCGCCGTCGCGGTGTTGCTGAATACGCGTTTCGATGGCATCGCGCAGTCGAAAGCGGTCGAGCGCAAACGCGCTCACATCGCCAATGGCGTATTTTGCCATCAAGCCGCGAATGGCTTTGCGGAGAAATTCCGCCGACTCGGCCAACGGAATGTCTTGATGCTGAATGTGTCGATCCAGCCAGCCGACAAGTTGCTCCAACGTCCAATCGCCGACATTGCCGAGTGCGAGTGTTTGCTGATGCAGTGCGGCGACGAAATCGCTTTCGGACGTTTGGTCGGCGACGGCGGTTTCCACGCGCCCGCTCGCGGCCACGTCCACTGTGCCGGTTTGGGGGGCGGGGCGTTTCAGCGGGTTGTAATCGCTCGAAAGCGAAGCGTCCTTCGCGCTGAGTTGCCAAACGTGGTCAAGGATGAACGACGCCTCGAACTCAAACAGGCTTCCGTTTTCTAGCACGCAGAGCAACGGCAAGATGAAATCAAGTTGCCGCTCGTAGGGCGACGGGGCGCGCGTCTTTCCGCTCCCGCCGAATGCCATTTCAGCCTCGCGCACGAGCCGCACCATTTCCTGCACCCTCGCTTTCGCTTCGGGCGTCTTCATACAACTGGTCAGAGCCTCCGTCTCGTCTTTGTCCAGCGGCACGATGACAGTGATCTCGCCCTTCGCCACGTCAATCTGCACTTTGCCGCCCAGCGCCGTAGACTGAAACAGCGCGACTTCGGGGTCAATCTCTTTGCCCGGCTCAAAACGCGCCGTCTGCGGCTGGACGCCCAGCGGCAGAACACCCTGCGGCACGGGGATGATGATGCGCTCGGCTTCGGCGGGAGTGAAGCCGTTGCTTTCCAACGCGTCGCGCAGTTCGGCCAATACTTCCGTGATGGAAGCGGACACCGAGAAGGCATAGGCGCAGTTGAGGTCAGGGTGTTGCTTTTCTTGCGCTCCCGGCAGGCGGAGAATGCGCCCGACGATCTGCTCGATGGCCGTCGGTGAGCGCGTCTCTTTGAGACTGCACAGCACGTAGGCAAACGGGCAATCCCAGCCTTCGCGCAACTTCTGCACGGTGATGATGAACCGCACCGGGCTGTTGGGCGAAGAAATGTCTTTGATGTTTTTCAGTTCGTCCAAACTGCCGACTGAGATTTTCACTTCGTCCTTTGTGATGAAGGGAAACTCACTCACCATTCGCTCACGCAACGGCTCGCATTCGTCCACCCGCTCGGCTTGAATAAGCATGATCGGGCGCAGATATTCGCCGGTGCTTTGCGACTCGGCCAGAGCCAGTTTTTCGAGATCGGCGCGGAGGGTGATGGCTTCCGTGAGCAGTTGATCGCGCTGCCCCGGATGGCGGGTGATAACGCGCAGAGGTAGTTTCACCATGTCGGCGGCTTTCAACTCCGCCGCCGAAGCGTGATGCAGGACGTTCGAGGGATTTTTAGTTCGGGCGGGGGTGGCGGTGAACTCGACGATGCAGGCCGGCAGCACGTTGCCGAGTGTGGCGAACGAGAGATCGGTGCGGGCGTTGTGCGCTTCGTCCACGATGACGATGGGGCGGCGCAAGCGGAGCATGTTCACCAGTGACGGCTTGGGCTTGCCGTCCGCGCCGGGCAGAAGGTCGGGCAGTCGATCCGCCGGCAGGTTCAGCAAATGTTCGGCAAACGCGCCGTTCTGATCATAGACTTTGCGCCCGGTCGTGTCTTCGACGCGGAAGGATTGAATGGTGGCGACGATGACGACGGTCTGCCCGTCCACCGTCCCCCGCGAGAGGCGCAGGGCTTCTTCGATGGTGACGACTTCCACCGCGCCGCAGGCCAGTTCGAGCGCGCGGCGGTAGGGGTGGCGCGGGTCGCGCAGGGCGTCGGCGGTCTGGTCGAGGATGGTGTTGCTCGGCACGAGCCAGAGGACGACCGTGCGCTCGGCGTGGAGTAGTTCGTCCATCGCCAGTCCGGCAGTGTAGCAAGCCAGCAATGTTTTGCCGCCGCCCGTTGGCACGCGCACGCAGACATAGGGCATTCCGGCTTGCAGGCCCGCCGCGCTGACGGGAATGTATGGCACAGGCTCGCGCCCGTTTTTGAGCTGCGTTTGATAAAACGCCGTTTCGGGCGAACCGTCCTTCGAGCATTGGCGGAAGAAGCCGCGCAGTGAGTCGAGAACGCGATCTTGGTAGTCTTTGAGTTGAATCATAGTTTTGAGACCGACGCGGTCTTAAAGACCGCGTCGGTCTGAGACTAACTTACTTTGATCTCATACGGTATCTGCCGCACGATGAGTCGCCCGGCTTGCAGGCGGTTGCGCCCCAGCAAACAACCGGCGCAGTAGATCACCTTTGGCCCGTCGAAGGGCGGAAGCTGGGCCAGCACGGCGCGGGTGAGCACATTGCCGCCGTTCGCGCTCTTGTCTTTGAGGACGCCGTTGTAGAGCAAATAGATGCCCACGCCGCGGCACTCACCGAGGAACGGCGATTTGGTCACACGCTCGCCGGGGAGCGGCTCGCCCGTCTCGCTGAAGTAGACGTGCCGCGCCAATTCCGCGAAGCGCACCGTCTCTCGAATCTTGCCGTGCTCGTCGAACAACGGCTCGCCCAATTCGCAGAAGCGGAAGCCGCCGCCCAACCCCTCTACGCGCTCGCCTTTGGCGTTGGTGTAGCCACCCGCCACACGCCGCACCCGCTCGGCGGTGACCTCGCGCGCAATCTTCGGTTCTATTTCGACCAAGATGAAGCGGCGTGGTGCCCCCTCACCCCTGCCCTCTCCCAAAGGGAGAGGGAGTCTGGACTCCCCTCTCCCGCTGGGAGAGGGGTTGGGGGTGAGGGCCGCCGCGTTGAGTTTCAACACCGCATGACCCGTCGTGCCACTGCCCGCAAACGAGTCCAGCACCAGATCGCCGGGATTGGTGGCGATTTGCAAGATGCGTTCGATGAGGCGAGTGGGTTTGGGGGTGATGAATAAGTCTTGAGAAGCGCCAGCCGCCATTACTTGGCTGAGCTCTTGTTTTGCATTTCGAGTGCTCCCGACATCTTTCCAAAGCCAAAGTGTTTGTGGTACGACTCCCTCTTGAACCTCCGACAAGAAGCGTTTGATACCTGGCCGATTGCTACCTGATTTGCCCCACCAAATACGAGCATCCCGTTCCAACTCGTCGAACTTCTCTCTACTGACTCGCCAATAACTACCCGCAGGAGGCCCTTCGATAATTCGGCCTGAGGGAGTCGTAATGGAATAGCGCCCTTGAGTATAGAAATTTCGCGCCGCAAGATCACTCAACAACCATACGCCGCGTGGATCATTGTCGGGATTCTTATACCTTGCAACCATCGTTTCCGTTCGCGGCAGTTTATTAGGTCTCCAAGTTTCAGAGTTCTTGGAATAGATCATGATGTAGTCGTGATCTTCGCTCAGATGGATGGCAGTGTTTTTTGGGCTATCCATCTTCTGCCAGATAACGGTAGCAACAAAGTTATGCTCGCCAAAAATCTCATCCATCATGAAGCGGAGCGTATATGCCTCATTATCATCAATGCTGATAAAGATCGCTCCGTCTTCACGGAGAAACTGCCTCAGCAGAGACAGGCGCGGATACATCATGCACAGCCAGCGGTCGTGGCGGTCGAGCGTTTCGCCTTCACCGCCCACCACTTTGCCCAGCCACTCGCGGATGACGGGGCTGTTCACGTTGTCGTTGTACACCCAGTTCTCGTTGCCGGTGTTGTAGGGCGGGTCAATGTAAATGCACTTCACCTGCCCGGCGTAATAGGGCAGGAGCGCCTTGAGCGCCACCAAGTTATCGCCTTGCACGATAAGATTGCCGTCGCCCGGCTCCCCGCAAGCCAGGTCAGGCACATCT
Organism: uncultured Anaerolineales bacterium; assembly: GCA_964431175.1. GTDB lineage: Bacteria > Chloroflexota > Anaerolineae > Anaerolineales > VGOW01 > VGOW01. The sequence continues at coordinate 213 of CAYSIV010000212.1, read as the reverse complement.
TTGAGCAAGTGATAAGGCACTTGCTGGTGGTGGTTTACCACCGCCTCTTTTCCAATCCAGTTCAGCGTGGGCATGACTTTAGTTTAGCACCACCCTCCTTGCCTCACAAACCCCTCGCCCGTATACTTCCCAATATCCGTATCCGTTACATCGGTTTCATCCGTTGACCATCCCATTCATCCCCGGCTACCCTCCCACGCCCAACCGCCTGCT
>CAYSIV010000211.1:5564-11562 GCA_964431175.1 uncultured Anaerolineales bacterium | reverse complement strand
TGTGACTTCGTGGATCAAAATCTTCGCGGTCGGCGTTGTTGTTGCGGAGTAATACCTTGGTTCACACTTCACCTTTGTTCCTGCGGCGGAAGCTTCCCGGCAGTGGCCAGGGAATCGTTAGAAAAAGGGTGACGGGCGGATTAGAACGCACCACCATCCTAAACTTAAGAGTGTTTAGAACGCCTAACTAAAGAGCCGCCAACCCCAATCTGACGAGAGTCCTACGTTTGCCATGCGCTCCTTCCTTGACTCGCCTATATCCATATGCTATATTCCCGATGTGCCCGCCAAAAAATTGGCCAAAGTGAACAGTTACCCCTGCTTGAGTCGAGCAAGTCGCCCCAACTCGACAGATTCTGACAATGGAGGAGGTGAGGATTCGAGAACGCCATTTAGCGACCCGCTCACACAATCCTATAAAACCCAAAGTTTATGAATATCTAAATATCCTTGAAGGAGGAGAGAAAATGCGTAAATATAACAAAATGTTGATGGTCGTAGCCGTTCTGACCATCGCCAGCATCCTGTTGGCCGCCTGCCAACCGCAGACGATCATTCAGACGGTCGAAGTGACCAAAGAAGTTGAAGTGCCTGTGGTTCAGACTCAGGTGGTTGTCGAAACCCAGCAGGTGGAAGTTAAAGCCGCATCCTTCACCACCCCCCATCCCCTGCTGGGCGATATTCGCGTTCGCCAGGGCATTGCCTACTGTACCAACCGTCCCGAATTGATCGCCTCAGTGTACCCATTCGTGAGTGAGGAAGGGCAGAAGAATCAACTGATGGAGACCAATATTGCGCGCGCCAGCTGGGCCGCCTACTACGGCGATGAGGTGCAAAAGTATCCCTTCGATCCTGAAAAAGGCGGAGCCCTCTTTGACGAAGCCGGCTGGGCAATGACCGACAGCGGATACCGCGCCAATGCCAACGGCGACGAAATGGGCCTCAAGTTCACCACCACCACCGCCGCCTTCCGCCAAACCTGGGCCGCTGTGTTCGAAGCCCAGATGAAGGCCTGCGGCCTCCGCATCGTGCGCTTGCACGCTCCCGCCGCCTGGTGGTTCGGCTCCACTACCGGCCTGCGCCACCGCGACTATGAACTTGGCGCTTACGCCTGGGTGGGCGAGACGGATCCTAAGGGCCAGACTCTCTATGCCTGCAACCAGATCCCCTTCCCCGAAAACGGTTGGGCTGGCCAGAACACTATGGGCTGGTGTAACCAGACAGCCAGTGATGCGATCAACGCCGCCAACAATACCCTGGTTCGTGAAGAACGTATCGCACAGTACAAGATCTTCCAGATCGAGTTCGCCAAGGACATGGTGAGTCTGCCCGTGTTCCAGCGCGCCGAAGGCAACGCCGCAACCTCAAATCTGGTCAACTTCAAGCCCAGCGCCACCGAATACTATACTTGGAACTCATGGGAGTGGGAACTCGCCGATGGCGGCGACACGCTGGTGCTGGCCCTCTCGCAAGAGCCCAACTCCATGTACACCCTAGTCGAGGCGGCCGCAGTCCAGACCACCGTCGCCTGGTTGGTCCAGGACCGCGGCGCCCTGGCCTACGTGTCGCAATACAACTGGGACTTTCAGCCGGCAGCCGTCGCTGAGATCTCCAGCGTTGAGAACGGCCTGGTCAAGATCAATGAGGTCGAGGTCAAAGAAGGCGATCCGGTGGTGGACTACAGCGGCACGCCCACCGATGCCGAGGGTAATCTGCTGACCCTCACGACGGGTCTAAAGGTCAAGACCTCCACCGGCGAGGATGTCGAGTTCTCCGGCGGCACCGTCAAAATGAACCAGTTGATAGTGACTTACAAGTTCCAGCCCAACCTCACCTGGTCAGATGGCGAACCCGTCAAGAAGGCCGACTGGGAGCTGGGGTACAAGAACGACTGCGACCCGGCCTCTGGGGCTGTGGAGTTCAGCACCTGCCAGTCCATTCAGAGCGTGGACTTCACCAGTGACAGCGAGTACACTGTGACGTACAAGCCCGGTTACATGAACTCTCTCAGCTTCGTTCCGCCGTTCATGGCCTACCCTGCGCACCAGGTGCTTTCTGACGGCCGCAAGTTGGCGGATGTCCCCAGCGCAGAGTGGTCCGGCCTGAAGGAGATCGCCGAGACCCCGATGGGCTTTGGTGCATACATCTTGAAGAACTGGGAGAAGGGCGTCAAGCTGGAGCTCGAAGCCAACCCCTTCTATTGGCGCGGCGAGAACAAGATCAAGAACATCACCATCGTGATCGTCCAGGATACACAGCAGGCCGTGGCCCAACTGCTCACCGGCGACGTGGATGTGGTTGGCGCCGAAACCCTCGGCGCCGGCGCGGAAGTGCAAACCGTGTTGGATGCACAGGCGGCGGGCGATCCCATCCAAGTGCTCATCGAACCGAGCGCCACCTGGGAACACATCGATATGCAACTGTTCTTGCCCTAGTCCGTAAGTCGGTTGCGGAAAGGGTTGGGCCTCTGGTGTTGGCTGATGTGCGCCTGGTTGAATCTGGAAAGCAAAGCACAAGTGTTGGCCATGTCGGCAATATCGGATGCTCAATGTAATACGTAGTAAAATGCAGGCGCAGCAAAGGAAAGTTTGTTGCGCCTGCATTTTTGTCTGAGTAGTTATCTATTCAGGCCTTCTTATCTATAAATGTTGTAGAGTAAATTGACGGTTTGCTTTACAAGAATCGGTGTCACCCGTTTCAAACTAGTTTTAGAATTGCTGGAGATCAGCATGTTCAACTACCTCATTCGCCGTATCTTTCAGATGATCATCGTTCTGTTCTTTTCAGCGGCGGCCTCTTATGCCTTGCTTAATTTAGCGCCGGGCGGCCCGTTGACTTTTCTCTCTCAAGTCCAGCGGCGGCTGAACCAGGAAGACATTGCCCGCATTCGGGCTTATTTCGAAATGGATCTGTTTCTGCCCTATCGCTTCACTCGCTGGCTGGTGGGGCAACCGCGCGGCCCGATTATCATTGGCGGTCAAACCTATTTGGCCGACCTGGTGGTAGGTTGTCGCCAGCCGCAGGAAGCTCAGGTCCTGACATCCAGCGGTAAATTTGAGACCCGGACGATCGGTTGCCGCGAAGGGCAGGATGTGACCCTGAAAGACCTGGTAGGGCGGCGAACGAGCAGGGGCATCATTGCTGGCGATTTCGGCAGTTCCTGGCAAATCACGCGCGACCGGCCGGTAAGTCTGGTGGTCATCTCGCGCCTGCCGCGTACCCTCCAACTCATGATCCTATCCCTCGGGATTTCAATTCTCATCGGTGTGCCGCTGGGCGTGTATTCGGCGGTGCGGCAGTATTCCAAATTTGATTACCTTGTCACCTCGCTATCCTTCTTTGGCACTTCCATGCCCACCTTTTTCTTTGGCTTGTTGATGATCCTGGTCTTCAGCATCTTGTTCAAAAGTATAGGCTGGGTGTACTTGCCGCCGGGCAATGCCGAGTCGATCAAGAACTATGTCATACCTTTCCTGGGCACAGTTCAGGCCAGCTCAACTCTGGATAAATTCTTGCATTTGATTATGCCCGTCAGCGTGCTGGCCATGGTCAATGTGGCCGGCTGGAGCCGCTATGTGCGGGGCAGTATGCTGGAAGTGTTGCGCCAGGATTACGTTCGCACCGCTCGCGCCAAAGGTTTGATAGAACGGGTAGTGATTACCCGCCATGCTTTGCGTAATGCCCTCATTCCTTTCGTCACCCTGGTTGTGTTTTCCATCCCGGCGGCATTCGGCGGGGCGATCATTACTGAAACGGTGTTCAACTGGCCGGGGATGGGGCGCTTGTACTTTGATGCCCTGGGCCGCAGCGACTACCCGGTGGCGATGTCCTTGTTGCTTATTACGGCTGTCCTCACGGTGCTAGCGACTCTGCTGTCGGATGTTTTGTATACTGTGGTTGACCCGCGCATTCGATTGAGTTAATTTTAGGAGTTACGCACTTGAACCGCGAAGACGCCAAGAACGCTAAGAAATCCCTTTGTTTTCCTTTGCGCCCGCCTGCCCCGCTTTTCTTTGCGGGGTTGCGTCTTTACGGTGAAATTGACCCAACTGCGTAAGTCCTAAATTTAAGGAAATCAAGACACATGGCTACTGCAACAACACCCATTAACCTGGACCTGGCCGCCGCCGAGGCCATGCCCGAGGAAGTCAGCCAACTTAAGGTCGTCACCCGCCGGTTCTTGCGGCATCGGCTGGCGGTGGCGTCATCCATTGTGATGCTCATCATCGGCGCCATCGCGATCCTGGCTCCGTTCCTCGCTCCTTTTGACCCGACTGAAATTGAGGTGGCCAACAAATTTGCCTCCCCTGGCGCGCTCGGCCTCGACGGGGTGCGAGTTCATTATTTGGGGACAGATGTGATCGGGCGCGATTACTGGTCGCGCATCATCTATGCCGCCCGGATCACCCTGACCGTGGCCATCGTCTCCCAACTCAGTAGTTCGCTGGTCGGCATCTTCATTGGCGCTGTCTCCGGCTACGTGGGCGGCACGCTGGATGCCGTCTTGATGCGGTTTGTCGAATTCCTGCTCACCCTGCCGCAACTCCCGCTCCTGCTGATTATCTCCTCTCTGCTCATTCAAAACCAGGATGCGATTCCAATCCCGCCAGTGGTCACCACTTTTGTGGGCTGGCTGTTGCTCATCCAGCCGCGCGACTCGATCCAGGTGGTGTTGCTCATCACCATCTTCGTCGCTTTTGGCTGGCTGGGCGACTCGCGCCTGATGCGCGGCGTGGTGCTTTCCCTCAAAGAGCAAACCTTCACCGAAGCTTCCAAAGCTTTAGGCGCTTCGGATATGCGGATCATCATCACCCACATGATCCCTAACGCGCTGGCCCCAATGATCGTCAGCGCCAGCCTGGGCCTATCGGGCTTTATCATCCTTGAAGCCGCCCTCAGCTTTTTGGGCCTGGGCATCCAAGACCCCACGCCCACCTGGGGCAACATGCTGTCTGCCGCCCAAAGCTACATGTTTCAGTATCCGTGGCTGCCGCTGGTTGCCGGCACGCCCATCTTTTTATGCTCACTGGCCTTTAACTTTGTGGGCGACGGCCTGCGCGACGCACTTGACCCGCGGCTGAAACTCTAGTAAAACATGTTGCTATTCGGTTGATGGATTTCGCCGCAGTTCGCGAAGCGTGCGGCGGGCGGCAGTGCAACTGCCGCCCAATCCCAACAATCCAAAAGGAAACTGCTGTAGTAAAACCTGTGGCTATTCGGGCGGGGCCTTCCGGGGGATGGACGCCACCGCCGACCTAAAACCAAACACAGCGCGCCAAACTAAAACGCGCGGAGGATGAGAGCCTTGAGCAACGATAACGGACCACAAACACCGGCGCCAGACCGCACAATCCTGGAAGTCAAAAATCTCAAAACATACTTCTACACCGAAGATGGCGTCGTCAAATCGGTGGACGGAGTGGATTTCTCCGTCAAGCGCGGGGAAGTCATGGGCCTGGTGGGCGAGTCGGGGTGCGGCAAGAGCGTCACCTCGCTTTCGATCATGCGCCTCGTCGGCGTACCGGGCAAAATACTGGAAGGGGAGATCATTTTCGACGGCAAGGACATCCTCAAATTGTCCGAAAGTGAAATGGTGCAAATTCGCGGCAACCGCATCTCGATGATCTTCCAACAGCCACAATCGTCGCTCAACCCGGTGTTCAAAGTGGGCGACCAGATTGCCGAAGTGCTCAACATCCACCGCGCGCTGGGCAGGAAGGCGGGGTGGGAGCGGGCCATTGAATTGTTGCGCATGGTCGGCATTGCCGACGCCGAGCGCCGCGCCCAGGCGTACCCGCACGAACTTTCGGGCGGCATGGCCCAGCGAGTGATGATCGCCATGGCTCTGGCCTGTGTGCCGGAATTGCTCATTGCCGACGAACCGACGACGGCTCTGGATGTGACCATTCAGGCGCAAATCCTCGACCTGATGCGCGATCTGCGCACCAAAATGGACGCGGCCATTATCCTCATCACCCACGATTTGGGGGTGGTGGCC
>CAYSIV010000211.1:0-5554 GCA_964431175.1 uncultured Anaerolineales bacterium | reverse complement strand
CGGGCAAATTGTCGAGCAGACGGATGTGCGCACGCTCTTTGCCGAACCCAAGCACCCTTACACGCAAGGGTTGATCGGCTCCATTCCGGTTCTGGGCATCATCAAAGATAAACTCGACGTCATCCCCGGCAGTGTGCCTAATCTGATCAACCTGCCGGTAGGCTGTCGTTTCGCGCCGCGCTGTAAGGCGCGGGTGCAGCACAGCTTGACGATTTGCGCGACGCAAGTGCCGCAACTGAAGCCGGTCGCCCCGGATCACAACGTCCGGTGCTGGCTGTACCATGACGGCGAAAATCACAAAGCCCCGCTAGCGGGGAACTGAGTGGGAACCTAAATGCTCCCCAACCGCGTCCTCGCGGTTGGCCCGAAGGGGCCCGCGAGGACGCGGGGAAATTGTAGGGCGAATTGTCAATTCGCCCTACAGACTTAGAGGCATAGACGTGGCAAACGAAACCAAGAACAACCACAACCTTTTAGAAGTAAAGAATCTCGTCAAATACTTCCCGGTGCGCGGCGGCCTGCTTCAGCGGGTGGTGGCTTACGTGCAAGCGGTTGAGGATGTGTCCTTCGCCGTCCGCGAAGGCGAAACGTTTGGCATGGTGGGCGAATCGGGGTGCGGCAAGACGACGATTGGCCGCACCATTCTGCGGCTGGTCCCGGCCACGTCCGGCTCGGTGCTGTTCGACGGCCAGGATGTCTTCAAGGCCAACGCCCGCCAGCTCAAGGCCCTGCGCCGCAACATGCAAATCATCTTCCAGGATCCGTTTTCGTCGCTCGACCCGCGCATGCCCGTCGGCGAAAGCATCGCCGAAGGGTTGCTGGTTCACGGGATGCGCAACAGCAAGGAGCGCTTCGAGACGGTGATCACCACTCTGCGCAAGGTAGGCCTCGAAGATTATCACGCCCGCCGCTACCCGCACGAATTTTCCGGTGGGCAGCGCCAGCGCATTGGCATTGCCCGCGCTCTGGCCCTGCGCCCCAAGTTCATCGTCTGCGACGAGCCGGTGTCGGCCCTCGATGTCTCGATCCAGGCCCAGGTGCTCAACATCCTCAAGGAACTCCAGCAGGAATTCAACCTGACTTACCTCTTCATCGCCCACAACCTGAGCGTCGTTGAACACATCTCCGACCGCATCGCCGTCATGTACCTGGGCAAGATGGTGGAACTAACGGGCCGCGAGGAGCTGTTCCGCAATCCCTTGCACCCATACACTCAGGCTCTGCTCTCAGCCATCCCGACACCCGACCCGAACCTGAAACGGAAACGAATCATCCTCAAAGGCGACGTCCCCAGCCCGCTCCGCCCGCCGACAGGGTGCCGGTTCCACCCGCGTTGCCCGGTCGCCATCGAAAAGTGTTCGCAACAGGAGCCGGAGTTCAGAGAAGTGTCGAAAGAGCACTGGGTGGCTTGCTGGCTGGTGGAGTAGGGTCTCCGTTTGCCAGACCCTAAAGGTCTCGGAGACCTTTAGGGTCTATCCGAATAACTCGCCAAACCCTTAGGGTCTTTTTTTGTTTCGCTACCCCCTAAAACGGTTCGGTGATAAAATCTAGGCATGTCCTCGCGAATTCTGATTGTTGATGACGAACGCGAAATCACCCGCATGCTTCACGCCGCCCTGCAATTGATTGACCGCAATTTTCAGGTCGCGGAAGTGCCCTCGGCAGAAGAAGCGATGCTGGAAATCCGGCGCACCAGTTTCGATCTGGTGATTGCCGACCTGCGCCTGCCAGGCATGGACGGGCTGGAACTTCTGCGCCGCATCCGCAAGTCTCGCCCCGAAGTCCAGGTTGTCATTATCACCGGCAACAACACACCGCAAGTCGAGGCTGAAGCGCGCAAACTCAACCCCGTTGCCTTTCTCAAAAAGCCGATCAACCCCAAAGAGTTTGCCGTCGTCATTCAAAAGGTATTTGGCGGCAACCTGCCGGACCTGACGACGGAAGACGCCCCGCCGCCGCCCAGTGTGGCCACCCGCCTGAGCGCCCTCCGCTACGATCTGGGGGGGTTAGCCGTCTACCTGGCCGATTTGGACGGCGTGGTGGTCGCCCGAGCCGGCGACGTGTCCTCATTCAATATTGACGAAATGGTGCGGCACATTGAAGTGGCCTTCAGCGCCTCGCTCAAAGTGTGCCACCTGCTGGGCGGCCTCGTCCCGCTCAACATGCACTTCTTCGACGGCGATGATTTTGACGTCTACGTGCTAAACGTCGGCCAGTCGTACATGCTCATCATGCTGTTCGAAGGCGAAATGGGCGCCAAGCAGATGGGCCTGGTTCTGCGCTATGGCCGCCAGTGCGCCGACGACATGTTGAACGCGATGGCCGAACGCGCCCCGGCCCCAACGTACTTGACGCCGACGGCCACCCCGGCTCAGGTGGAAGCCGCCTTGATGACTGAAACCATCACCATTTCCATTCCCGAAGCGGAACCCATGATCCTGTCCGCCGTCGCCCACGCCCCGGTCCCTGTTCCTGAACCAGAGCCGGCGCAACCGGTGCTGGATATTAAGGATGATGTGCTAAATGCCGCGGCTGGCTCGCTCGGCGAGCAAGACCTGGATTCCTTTTGGGATTCGGCGGCGGCAGAAGTGGAAAGCGGCGCAACGCGCGGCAGCGCGCTTTCATTTGAGCAGGCCCTCAAGCTTGGCCTGGGGCCCAAGGAAGAGTCGTAACCTACTCAACCCTGTGGGCGTGTGTTACAATACCCGCCGCTTGCTTAATTGGGCCGTGGTGCAGCGGTAGCACAGAGGACTTTGGATCCTTTGACCGAGGTTCGAATCCTCGCGGCCCAGCCTGTCTTTTCGCAATAGACTCCATCGGCATTAGCGCCTGACCGTTTTTGGCCACGAATTACGCGAATTTACACGAATTATTTTCAGACAATTCGCGGCTTGTTTCCGATGAGGTCTAATTTGTAATGAGCGACGACAAAACCGACTTATGTAGCCTTGATCCTGTCGGTGCCATTAACTGAGTGATGCGCGGAACTTCACGGCTGAACACCAGAACCGTCAAGTCCCGCGCATCTTTTGTTCTGGAGTGACGATGACGCTTTCTGTTGTGATCCTGGCCGCCGGACAGGGCACCCGCATGAAATCCTCTCTGCCTAAAGTTCTGCACCGCCTCTGCGGTCAAACGATGGCCCAATACGCTGTTGACGCCGGCCGGGCTTTGGCGGGCGGAGCGCCGGCCCTCGTCGTCGGCCATGGCGGCGAAGCCGTACGAGCCGCGCTCGGCGATCAATGCGAGTATGTGACTCAGGCCCAACAACTCGGCACCGGCCACGCCGTCCTGCAAGCCGCTGACTTGTTGCGCGGACGGGGCGGGCGGGTGCTGGTCTACTATGCCGACATGCCGCTCCTCACTGCCGGCACCCTGCAACAGCTGGCCGAGCGCCAGGGCCAGAACAGCGGGCCGCTGACCATGCTCACCGTCATCGCCGACGACCCGCGCGGCTTTGGCCGCATCATTCGCGACGCCAGCGGCTGGGTCACAGCTATCGTCGAAGAAGCGCAGACCACGCCGGAACAAAAAGAAATTCGCGAACTAAATGTGGGCGCTTATTGTTTCGACGCCGACTTTCTTTGGGCCGAACTGCCCAAGCTTCCCCTTTCGCCCAAAGGCGAATACTACCTCACCGACCTTGTCGGCCTGGCCGCCTCTCGCGGCCAGCGCGTCGGGGCCGTCGTCCTCGATGATGACGAAGAAACTATTGGCATCAACACTCGCGTTCACCTAGCCGAAGCCGAAGCCGCCATGCGGCGGCGCATCAACCGGCGCTGGATGGAATCCGGCGTCACCCTGATCGATCCGGCCACCACCTTGATCGAGCCGACCGTAACCCTGAGTCCCGACACCATCCTCTGGCCTAACACGCAGATCACCGGTCGGGCCGCCATCGGTGGGGGAACCGTAATTGGCCCCAATACTTTTATTCGCGACAGCATCGTCGGCGAGAATTGTAAAATCATGGCTTCAGTCGTCGAAGAGGCGAAGATAGAGAATAATGTCGAAATTGGCCCGTACGCCCATCTCCGCAAAGGTGCGCACCTGGCCAGCGGCGTTCACCTGGGCAACTTTGGCGAAGTAAAGGAATCGTATCTCGGGCCGGGCGTGAAGATGGGGCACTTCTCGTACATTGGCAATGCCACTATTGGGGCCAGCACTAACATCGGCGCGGGTACGATTACCTGCAACTACGACGGGCAGAAGAAACAGGCGACGACCATTGGCGAGAATGTGTTTATTGGCAGTGACACCATGTTGGTGGCGCCGGTGACATTGGGCGACCGATCCAGAACCGGAGCCGGGTCGGTGGTGACTAAGAACGTTCCGGCCGATTCGCTGGCCGTCGGCATCCCGGCCAGGGTGATTCGCAGGAAGAACACCTAGAGAGTGTTTTGAAATTCACTCCGGCGATTGAAATCGCGGCAACATAAAGCACGAAGCCCGCCTGCGCGGGCTAAATGCAGTCGGCGAAGGCCGACTTCGTGCTCTCGTAGGCGCGGTTTCCCCCACAGGGGCGCTGTGCGTAACCGCCAGCGATTTAAGAAATAGTCTCTAAAGAGTAATGGACAATCTGGCAGTTGAGGCGTTAATCACATTTATTCTAGTCGGCATCGATAGCATCCTGGCCGCGGCCCGCTCGGCGTTCTTGAATGCGCGGCGGGCGCGCTTGCAACAAATGACCGAAGCCGGAGAGAGCGGGGCGGCTCTGGCTTTAAAGGTGGCCCAGGATTCAGCGCCGTTGATTGCCACCATCCGCTTAGCCCAAACGTTGTGCCGCTTCTTTGCCGCCGGGGTGGCAACGTTCTTCTTTGCGCCGCCACTGGCGCAGTTGATTGAGGCCTGGTTGCCACTGGAGGCGGCGCAGGCGACGGGCCTGGCCGTGGCCGCTGTAGCCGGTATCGCCGCCGTAGCGGTGGTCGTATGGGCCGAGATGGTGCCCGAAGCGCTCGTCCTGCCCGAAGCCGAAGTCTGGGCAATTCGGCTCGCGCCACTAGTGCGGTTTTTGGAATGGGCGTTCACACCCCTGGTGAGGCTCTCGGTGTGGGCTTCGGGCATTATTGCTGTGCCGCTCGGCGGGCGCATGCCGCAGATCGTGACCGAGGAAGAAATCAAGACGATGGTGGACGCCGGCGAGGAGGGCGGGGTGCTCGAGGAAGAGGAGAAAGACATGATCTACTCCATCTTCCAGTTCGCCGACACGCTGGCCCGCGAAGTGATGGTGCCGCGCATCGACATGCTGGCCCTGGAGGTGGAAACGCCAGTCACCGAGGCCGTGGATGCGGTGCTGTCGGCCGGCCACAGTCGCATCCCGATTTATGCTGAGACGATTGATAACATCGTCGGCGTGCTTTACGCGAAGGACCTCCTGCGAGTGTGGCATGAGGGTAAGACACGCAGTTTGCGCGAGCTTCTGCGGCCGGCCTACTTTGTGCCCGAAGCCAAACCGCTCGACGACCTGCTAGCCGAACTGCAACGCCAGCGCGTTCACATCGCAATCGTGGTGGACGAGTACGGCGGCACGGCGGGGCTGGTCACTCTTGAAGAC
>CAYSIV010000210.1:8705-11695 GCA_964431175.1 uncultured Anaerolineales bacterium | reverse complement strand
ATCCGCAAGGGTGACCGCCTGGTGGTGCGCGGCGAGGACACGACCATGGGCCGCCCGATGGAAGTGCCGATGGATGTGGTGGTGTTGGCGGTGGGCATGGAACCCAGCAAGGGCACCAAAGAGGCGGCGAAGATTCTCGGCCTCAAGCAGAACAAGTACAAGTTCATCGAAGTGCCGCACGACGCGCTTGACCCGACCGCCACCTCGGCCCCCGGCATTTTTGTGGCCGGGGCGGCGGCCGGCCCTAAAGACCTGGACGACACGATGGCCATGGCTGGCGCGGCGGCGGCCAAGGCAGTGGCGCTGATGCGGAAACTGGCAGGCGTGGCCGCCTAAGTTCAAACTCCAAACTTCAAACTTCAAAACCTTGTTCACTTTGAAATTTGAGTTCTGAAGTTTGAGATTTCCTCGATATGCCTGAGAAGCCGCCATTCGACATCCGTGAGCGGACTTTTCTCTTCGGGGTACGGGTTGTCAAATTCATTCGCTCAATGCCTAGAGATGTAGCCGGGGTAGAAGTAGCGAGACAATTGCTGAGATCAGGCACTTCAGTTGGGGCCAATGTCGAAGAGGCTGATGGGCCTGAATCAAAGAAAGACAAGATACATAAACTCAGCATTGCTCGAAAGGAAGCAAAGGAAAGTCGATTCTGGTTGCGCACCATCAAAGAAGCCGATCTGCTGACATCTCCCGAACTTGACGCGTTGCTTGTTGAGTGTCTGGAGTTGATCAAAATCCTGAGCAGAATGATCAACAATCTGGGCAAATCGGATGATTAGGCAAAGGCTCGGATTTGGAGTTTGAAATTTGACGACTGGCCAAATAGTTGATACCGAAACCGCCCGGGAGTTCATGTCTCAGGCGCTCGAAAAGATTGAGCGCGCCGAGTTGGGCGACATCGTCGCCGAACTTGAACAAAAGAGCGCCCGTTTTCAGCAATGGCTCGCCTCGGACTCGCTGGCCAACCTCGAACGCGAACAATTGCGCGCTATCTTACGTTCCATCTTTGCCACGCGCCGCAAGGCCGATGCCATTCTCGACGTGATCGGGGTGGGGGAGTTGCGCGAGGCGATGGGGCAGTTGGTCGCGAAGCGTGGCGACTCCTCGGCTCCGGCCCGCTTTCAGATTTTTGTGGACTCGCTTTCCGGCTACTGGGGCGATGTGCGACTGGCAAGCAAAGTGTTGCCCGGCCACGAGGCAGCGGGCGGCCACCTGCCCGAGAACATTCTCTGCGATCTGGCCTCAGAACTGCTTCACTTTACCCAGCCCGACGAGTGCTGGCTGTGGACGCGTTGGATGTGGGATCCGCGGGTGAGCACGGGCGCTCTGCCGCTGGTCACCATGGATGAGTACGATCTCCACGGGCGAAACGCGGGCGAAACCTATATGAAAGTGGGCGTCGCCGTCGCTTTTGTGCAGGCTACCGGCGAAGCCGCCGGGTTCGCCAAATTTGGCGTCAACAACAGCCCGTTCGGCATAGACGTCTTTCTGTCATGCGTTTACGCCGTCTACATGTACACCACCCTGCGCCTGCGAATGACTCAAGAATTCAACAAAGTCGTGCCGAAGTTGCCAGAGTTGTCGCGGCGCTTGCTGGGTGTTTGGCGCGCAGAGCTTTAACTTCAAACGCCAAACTTCAAAGCTCAAAGTTGGAAGTTTGAGTTTTGAAGTTTGGAATTTCCCGGAGGGATGATGGCCGTCGGTCTTGACAAAGTTCAACCTGACAAAATTATCGAGAAAGAGCACCTGGTCGTCGAGGGCATGGACATTTCCGGCCACTGGAACCGGATGTTCGAGCAGAGGGTGATCTGGGATTACGATGTTGATAATCTGGAGAAAGTCACTTCTCTCGCCGGCGGCGAGTCACTCGGTTGGTGTTACGGGTGCGCCAAATGCACCGCCGTCTGCCCGGTGGACATCGTTGGCGACTACAGCCCGCGCAAGATTCACCGCAAGACGCAGATAGGCATTGACCTGTTCACCTCGCCCGACCTGTGGCTGTGCACCACCTGCATGAACTGCCTGCGCGTTTGCCCCAAAGAAGTGGACATGATTCAGATTATGCCCGCCGTGCGCGAGCAAGCCGTGCTCGAGGGCACGACCGTGCCGCCCGAACTGCAAAAGGCATTCGAGGACACGGCTAAACATGGCAATCCGCTCGGCCAGCCTCAACGCAAACGGGCGGACTGGGTGAAGAAGGCGGGGGTCCCGGCGCCGATTATGAAAGACCTCAAGCGCCCGGTGGACATTCTGTGGTACGTCGGCTCTTATCCTTCGTATCATCCACGCGGCATTGACGCCGCCTCTGCCGCCGCCCGCATCTTCAACGCCCTGGGAGTGGACTTCGGCATTCTTGGCATCGAAGAGAAAGACGACGGCGACTCGCAGAGGCTGGCGGGCGAGAAGGGCCTGTTCGAGATGCTGGCCGAGCAAAACATCGCCGCCTTCAACAAGTATGAGTGGAACCGGATGGTGGTTACCGGCCCGCATGAGTTCAACGCCTTCAAGAACGAATACCCCAAGCTCGGTTTCCAGCGGCCCGTTGCCCATTACACCCGCTTCCTCGTTGAGCACCTCGACCAACTCAAGCCCCTGCTGAAGAAGCCGATCAACCCTTCGACAGGCTCAGGGCGCGGCCTGAAAGTGACTTTCCACGATCCGTGTTACCTCGGGCGGCACAATGGCGAGTACGATGCGCCGCGCGAGCTCCTCCGCGCCATCCCCGGCCTCGAGCTGGTGGAGATGGGCCGTTGCCGCGAGAACGGCTACTGCTGCGGCGGCGGCGGCGGCGGCATGTGGCTCGACTCGTTCACTAAAGAGCACACGACGATGCGTCTCTCCGAGCGCCGCGTCCGCGAAGCCGCCGAATATGGCGCAGACGTGCTGGCCGTGTGTTGCCCGTTCGAAGTCTCGCGTTTTGAAGACGCGGCCAAGAGCACCGGCAATGACAAGCTGATGGTGCGTGACATTTTGGAGTTGCTGGATGAGTC
>CAYSIV010000210.1:0-8695 GCA_964431175.1 uncultured Anaerolineales bacterium | reverse complement strand
CTTCAAACTCCAAATCTCAAATTGGGAGTTTGAAGTTTGAGCTTTGAAGCTTGGAATTTTTATGAACATCATCGTTCCTATTAAGCAAATCCCCAATCTCACCGACGAACTGGAAATCAACGGCGACGGCACCGAGCTCGATCATGACGCGCTTCAGTATGTGCTGAACGAGTTTGACGAGCAGGCGATTGAAGAGGCCGTGCTGACGAAAGAAGCGGCGGGCGGCGCAGTAATTGTTATCGGCGTGGATACGACCGGCGAACTGGACGGCGCATTGCACACGGCCCTGGCTAAAGGCGCGGACAAAGCCGCCAAGATCACCGGCGACTTCCCGCGCGGCACCGACTCGCATACGCAGGCCAAACTGCTTGCGGATGCTATCAAAGGGATGTCCGCCGACATGGTACTCACCGGCGTGCAGGCCGCCGATGACCGTGACGGGCAAATCGGCCCGATGATCGCGGCGCACCTGGGGATGCCCTACGTTGGCGTTGTTACTGGAGTGACTGTGAGCGGCAGTAAGGCGACCGTTCACAAAGAATATGCCGGCGGCGTCATGGCCGAGTTTGAAGTGAGTCTGCCAATGGTGGTCGGCGTGCAAGCCGCGCACCAGCCGCCGCGTTATGCTCCGGTGAGCAAAATTCGCCAGATCGCCAAGACGGCCAAGATTGATGAGATCGCCGGCGGCGAGGCGGCTGGCGCCGGTTCAACCGTCCGCCGCATGTTCAAACCCGAAGCGGCCGGTCACGCCCAAATGTGGGACGGCTCGCCGGAAGAGATTGCGGGGAAGATTGCGGCGGTGATCAAAGAGAGAGGGTTGTTGAAGCGCTAGAGTTTGGCGTCAACGGATGCTTCGCACAACGGATAAACGGATGGGCCCTTCAGCAAATCCGTTTATCCGTTGCCTATCCGTTGACACCTGAGTGAAGAGTCTCCAGAAGTCTCCCGAGGCCAGAAATGAGCAGTGACGTTTTCGTTTTAGCAGAGCATCTGAACGGCAAACTCGCCGACATCACGTTTGAAATGGCGGGCAAAGCCAAACAGCTTGCGGGCGCATTTGGCGGCAAGGCGGTGGCGGTGATGTTGGGCAGTGGAGTCAAGTCGCTGGCCGAGTCCATCGGCGCCGACTCGGTTTTGGTTGTGGACGATCCGGCGCTGGCCGAATTCAACCCTGAAACCTACAGCCGCGTGTTGGCCGCGCTGATCAAAGAGCGCGGGCCACGACTGGTGATGATGGGCAACACCTCGGCAGGGATGGATTTGGGCGCGGGGTTATCGGTGATAACCGGCTTGCCGCTCATCGCTTACGTCAACGGGTTGGCCGCCGACGGCGGCACGCTCGTCGCCACCTCGCAAATTTACGGCGGCAAGATTCAGGCCGAGGCCGTGCCCGACGGCGAAGCCTGCCTCGTCTCGTGCCTCGCGGGCGCGTTCCCTGCTGACGCTGGCCGCGGCTCGGCGCCGGTTGAGCAAATTGCCTCTCCGGTTTCGCTTGGCGATTTGAAAGTAAAGTTCGTCAAGCTGATTCAGCCGGCGGGCGGCGATGTGGACATCACCCAACAACCGATCCTCGTCTCGATTGGGCGCGGCATTGGCGGGCAGGAGAACATCGAACTGGCGCAGGAACTCGCCGAGGCGCTTGGCACAGCAGTGTCGGCCTCCCGCCCGATCACCGACGCCGGCTGGTTGCCGAAGACGCGGCAGGTTGGTAAGTCCGGCCTCACCGTAAAGCCCAAAGTGTATCTCGCCTTCGGCATCTCCGGCGCGCCCGAACATCTCGAAGGCATGCGCGGCGCGGAACTGATCATCGCCGTCAACACCGACCCCAAAGCGCCCATCTTCGACGTGGCCCACTACGGCGCGACGTGCGACATGCTTGACCTGCTGCCGGCGCTGACGGAAAAAGTGAAGAATGGATAAGAAATTCCTGATTGTCATCAACGATGGGCCATATGGCAACGAGCGGGCCTACAACGCCCTGCGGCTGGCGATGAATTTGGTAAAACAAGCCGATGTGAGCGTGCGCTTATTTTTGATCGGCGATGGCGTGCAGTGCGCGGTTGCTAAACAGCAAACGCCGCAAGGCTATTACAATATCGAGCGAATGATCGATTCGATAGCGCGGCGCGGTGAAGTTGCCACCTGAGGCACTTGCGCGCAGGCTCGCGGGATCGGGCCCGAAATGACGATTGAGGGGGTGCAGGCCGGAAGCATGGATTTGTTCACCGCATGGACGTTAGAAGCGGATCAGGTATTGGTGTTCTAATGGTGAGCCATGAACAATAAAACGATCCTCATCTTAGGTGGCGGCGTGGGCGGGCTGATCGCCGCCAACGAACTGCGGCGATTGCTGCCCACTGGGCATCGCATCGTACTCGTGGAGAAGAACGCCCGCCACGCATTCGCCCCCTCGTTCCTGTGGCTGATGACGGGCGACCGCAAGCCGGAGCAGATCACGCAGGACGTGCGCCAACTCGCGCGGCCTGGCGTCGAGGTCGTCGTGGCCGAAGCGCAGGCCATTGACCTCGCGAACCGCACGGTGCAGACAAGCGCGCAGGCTCTGAATTACGATTACCTGATCGTCGCCCTCGGCGCGGAACTTGCGCCCGAGGCGATCCCCGGTTTGGCCGACGCGGCGCACACGTACTACTCGCTTGAAGGCGCGGCCAAACTGCGCGATACACTGCAAACGTTCGGCGGTGGGACGGTGGCGGTGGTGATCAGCGCCTTGCCGTACAAGTGCCCCGGCGCGCCACACGAAGGCGCGATGCTCATCGCCGACACTTTTCGGCGGCGCGGCCTGCGAGATAAAGTCGAGATGCATCTGTTCACGCCGGAGCCCCAGCCCATGCCGGTAGCCGGCCCCGCGCTGGGCGAGGCGGTCAAACAGATGTTGGCCCGACAGAATGTTGCCTTTCATCCACTGCACAAACTAACCGGCGTGAATGCCGCCGCGCGCGAACTGAACTTCGAGGGCAAAGAACCTTTCAAATACGATCTGCTGGTCGCCATCCCGCCACATCGCGGGCCACGCCTCGCGCGCGAAGCCGGGTTGACCAACGACGCAGGTTGGATTCCGGTGGATCGCGCGACGCTCAACACGAAGCACGAAAACGTGTATGCGTTGGGCGACGTGACGATGATCCCGATCCCCGGACGGTGGAAACCGGATGTGCCGCTGATGTTGCCGAAGGCGGGTGTGTTTGCCCACGGGCAGGCCGAGATCGTGACCCGCCGCATTGCCGCCGAAATCACGGGCGCGGGCGCGCCGCCCGACTTCACGGGGGTCGGTTACTGTATGCTCGAAGCGGGCGAGAGCCTGGCCGGGTTCGCCTACGGCAACTTTTTCGCCGAGCCGTCGCCGCAGATCGAGCTGCGACAACTCGGCGCGGCCTGGCACGTGGGCAAAGTGGTGTTTGAGAAGTGGTGGCTGGCCCCTTATGGACTGAGGCGCGAGGCTTTGCATCTGGCTTTGCAAATTGGTGGTAAAGGACTGGGCATCCCGGCGATGATCTGACCCGCCGAATTTTTTTCGGGGACTTCATGCTGACATTCATTGAAAAGATTATCTTCATCCTCATGGCCGCCGGTTTCGGCGGCTGGACGGCGTGGGGCTTCTACAACATCTACCGCATCGTCCGGCGCGGGCGGCATTCTCCAATCCCCAATTTTCCATCTCTAATCCCGCAAGCCATCAAGGCCTTTCTCGAAGTCGGCTTGCAAAAGCCGATCTACAAATCGCGCCCCATCCTCTCCACCTTTCACGCTTTCATTTTCTTCGGCTTCTCGTACTACTTCCTGGTCAACGTCAACGACTTGCTCGAGGGCTTCCTCTCCGGCTATTCCACGGCTGAGATTTCATCCGGCCTCGCCGGCCTTTTGAATCTGGTTGCCGACGTGTTGAGCATTTTCACACTTCTGGGCGTC
The DNA here is from genome assembly GCA_964431175.1 of uncultured Anaerolineales bacterium. Classification (GTDB taxonomy): domain Bacteria; phylum Chloroflexota; class Anaerolineae; order Anaerolineales; family VGOW01; genus VGOW01. Next base: position 4,768 of record CAYSIV010000210.1, on the reverse strand, counting down.
GTCGCCTTCCTCGTCCGCCGCTTCGTTGCCAAAGACAAGCGGCTCGAATACAACAAGAACGTGTTATTGTACGCCCCGGTCAGGGCAGGGGGCATCAAACGCGACTCGCTCATCTTCGACGTGGCCCACTACGGCGCGACGTGCGACATGCTGGACTTGCTTCCGGCGCTGACGGAGAAAGTGAAAGGGTAATATGTCGAAGAGTGACTTGGACCTGGTCAACCCCATTGTCCGGCGCTGGCAGCAGGATGCTTTGACCGACCCGGACGGATTCTGGGCGCGGGCCGCCGATCAACTGCCCTGGTTCCGCAAATGGGATCGCGTCTTCGAATGGAATTACCCCACCTTCCGCTGGTTCATCGGCGCGCAGACCAATTTGGCGTATAACGCCCTCGATTATCATGTGAGCCAGGGCCGGGGCGGCAGCACGGCCCTCATTTACGCCAACGAACGGGGCGAGCGCCGCGTCTACACCTACGCTCAGTTGAAGCACGGCGTCGAGGGCATCGCCGCCGCGTTGCGCGGCATGGGCATCCAAAAGGGCGACCGCCTCACCCTCTACCTGCCGGTCTACCCGGAAGCCATCATGCTGATGCTGGCAACCGTCCGCATCGGCGCAATTCACTCGGTCGTGTTCGCCGGGTTCGGGGCCGGGGCCTTGGCCGACCGCATTCGGGCCAGCGGTTCGCGGCTGGTGTTCACCACTGATGTCACGTATCGCAAAGGCAAAGACACGCGCCTGAAGGAAATTGTAGACGCGGCGCTGGCGCAGGGCGGCCACAGCGTCGAGCATGTGGTGGCCTTGCGCCGCACTGAGGCGGAGATGCCGATGACGGCGGGGCGCGATCTCGAGTGGCCGGAGTTTCTGGAGAGGGCGGCCGGGCAGAGCGGCGCGCACACACCGATGGAAGCCAATGAGCCGGCCTACATCCTGGCGACCTCCGGCACGACCGCCAAACCCAAACTGGTGATCCACACCCACGGCGGCTATCAGGTCTGGATTCACAGCCTGGGCCGCTGGGTATTTGGTTTGCGACCGACGGATGTCTGGTGGGCGACCTCGGATCTGGGCTGGGCGGTCGGCCACAGTTACATGGTGTACGCGCCGTTGATCACCGGTTGCGCGACGGTGGCCTACGAAGGCGCGCTCGATCATCCTGGGCCGGAAACTCTCTGGCAAATTATCGAGGAGTTTGGCGTGACGGGCGTATTCACCTCGCCGACCGGTGTGCGGCTGTTGATGCGCTACGGCGCTGAACCGGCGCGCAAGTTTGATCACTCGTCGCTGGAGCGGATCGTGTGCGCGGGCGAGGTGCTCAATGCCCCGGCCTGGGAATGGCTGCAAAAGCAGGTGTTGGGCGATCGCGTTCCCGTCATTGACCACATGTGGCAGACCGAAACGGGCGGCCCGATCTTTGCCAATCCGTACGGCCTGTCGCTGTTGCCCATCAAACCCGGCTCGGCCGGCGTGCCCATGCCGGGCATTGTGGCCGAAGTGGTGACGCCTGAGGGCCAGCCCGTCCCGCGCGGAGAAAAAGGAATCATGATCCTCAAGCGCCCGTTTCCCGGCCTGACCCCGGCGCTGTGGGGCGAGCCGGAACGGTATGGCCGCGACTATTGGGAACGCATTCCGGGCGGATATTACACCGGCGACGGCGCTCATATAGATGAAGATGGCTACGTCTGGTTTGCGGGCCGCGCCGACGAGATCATCAAGATCGCCTCGCATCGCCTCGGCACCATCGAAGTCGAAACGGCCTTTCTGAAACACCCGGCGGTAGCCGAGTCTGGCGTGACGGGCCGCCCCGACCCGTTGCGGGGCGAGGTGATCTCAGCCTTCGTGGCCCTCAAGCAAGGCTATCAGCCTTCGGCCCAACTCAAGCAGGAACTGCTCGACACGGTGCGGCAGGAACTGGGGCCGGTGGCCGTCATCGGCGAATTGAACTTCGTCAAAATGATCCCCAAGACGCGCAGTGGCAAGATCATGCGGCGGGTGTTCAAAGCCGTCGTCCTGGGGCGCGATCCGGGCGACATCACTACGATTGAGGATGAAGGCTCGGTGGAGGAGGCGCGGCAGGCCTGGGAGGAAATGAAAGCCGAACTTACCGGCATACCGCCGGGCGACGAGGGCGCGTAAATTTATTGATTGAGCGCAACCTAAACCGCGCTTCAAGTGTGAGCAGGCAAACCCGATTTTCACTGCGAAGGCGCGAAGGACGCGAAGAATTTCTGATAAGCCTTTGTGCTCTTGGCGCTTTCGCGGTAAAAAAACGTAACTACTCAGCCAATCAAGGGATGCGGTCATCGGTCATGCCCGAGTGCCTTTATCGGGCATCCAGACTTGCATTGACCGTTGGATTCCCGCCAAAACCACGCGGGAATGACTCTTAACGCTGAGTAGTTACAAAAAACAGACTCTACAAGGTTATATGCTCTATCCATCAGAAAAGATCACCTTCATCCTCCTCGCCCTCGCCTTCGGCGGCCTTACCGCCTGGGGCTTCTTCAACATCTACCGCATCGTCCGGCGCGGGCGGCATTCTCCAATCCCCAATTTTCCATCTCTAATCCCGCAAGCCATCAAGGCCTTTCTCGAAGTCGGCTTGCAAAAGCCGATCTACAAATCGCGCCCCATCCTCTCCACCTTTCACGCTTTCATTTTCTTCGGCTTCTCGTACTACTTCCTGGTCAACGTCAACGACTTGCTCGAGGGCTTCCTCCCCGGCTATTCCACGGCTGAGATTTCATCCGGCCTCGTCGGCCTTTTGAATCTCGTTGCCGACGTGTTGAGCATTTTCACGCTTCTGGGCGTCGTCGCCTTCCTCGTTCGCCGCTTCATTGCCAAAGACAAGCGGCTCGAATACAACAAGGATGTGCTGTTGTTTGCGCCGGTCAAGGCGGGCGGCATCAAACGCGACTCGCTCATCGTCGGCGGCTTCATCCTGTTTCACGTCGGCTCACGCTTCATGGGGCAAACCTTCCGCCTGGCCGAGACGCAGGCCTTCAATCCCATGCAACCGTTCGCCAGCACGTTGTCGCTCGCTTTGCGCGGCTGGCCCGATTACACGGCGGCGATTCATGCTACGTGGTGGCTCGCCATCGGCCTCATCGTCGTCTTCCTTCCGTATTTCATCATCAGCAAGCACATTCATATCATGGTCGCGCCGGTCAACCTGGCATTGGCCAAACAGGGTGAGCGCGGCCGGCTCGACCCTTCGGCAAGCTCAGGGTTGCCCGGCGCGGGCGCGTTGAACGATCTCGCCTGGCCGCGCCTGCTCGACGCTTACGCCTGTATCATGTGCAATCGCTGTCAGGACGTTTGCCCGGCGCACAATTCGATGAGGCCCCTGAGTCCCTCGGCGCTGGAGATCAACAAACGCTACTGGCTCAACGCCAACTTCACCGCCTTCGCCGGGGGAACCGCCTCGCCGCCCCTCACCGAATTCGCCATCAGCCCCGAAGCTGTCTGGTCGTGCACCACCTGCTATGCCTGTGTGCGCGTCTGTCCGGTCGGCAACGAGCCGATGGCCGACATCATTGACATCCGCCGCCGGTTGGTGAACGACGGGGCGGAACTGGACAGCGGCATTCAGTCTACGCTGGAGAAGATCGGCAAGACCGGCAACTCGTTCGGGCAGGCGGCCCGCAACCGGGCCAAGTGGGCGCAGACCGGGCTTGATTTCAAAATCAAGGACGTTCGCAAAGAGCAAGCCGAGTATCTGTGGTTCGTCGGCGACTACGCTTCCTTCGACGCGCGGGTACAGGAGATCACGCGCACCGTCGCCCGCGTGCTGACCGGCGCCGGCGTGGACTTCGGCATCCTGTACGAGGCCGAGAAGAATTCCGGCAACGACGTGCGACGGGTAGGCGAGGAAGGCCTGTTCGAGCAGTTGGCCGAGCAGAACATTGCGACGATGAATAAATGCAAGTTCGAGCGCGTCATCACTACCGACCCGCACACCCTCAACGCGCTCAAAAACGAATACCCCGACTACGGCGGCAAGTGGGAGACGATCCACTACACCCGCCTGCTGGCGCAGTTGATCGAGCAGGGCAAGATCAAACTGAACAAGAAACTCGACTATCGGGTGACATTCCACGATCCGTGTTATCTCGGACGTTACAACAAAGGCTTCAACCCGCCACGCGCCCTGATTCAGGCGGCGGGCTGTGAGTTCGTGGAGATGCCGCGCAACAAAGAGAACTCGTACTGCTGTGGCGCAGGCGGCGGCCAAATCTGGATGGGCACGACGCCCGAAGGCGAGCGCCCGGCGGAGAACCGCATCCGTGAAGCCCTGGCAACTCTCGGCCACTCGTCCAACGGCGCAAGCAGGAAGAAATTACTGTTTATCGTCGCCTGCCCGAAGGACGTGGTGATGTACACCGACGCCGTGAAGACGACGGGCAACGAGGGCAAAATTGAAGTGCGGGATGTGATTCAGTTGGTGGCGGAGGCGATGGGCGATGAACTTCAAACATCACGCGGAGCGTCCAAACTTCAAAGCGCCGCTCCAGCCTGAAGTGTTTTGAAGTTTGAGATTTGAAATTGGGAATTTCGCATGGCACAGGGACTTAGCGTCATCAATCGCTTCGCGTCAGCGGTTCAAAGCCTGATGCTTCACGCCAGTGCTATATAATAGACTCTATCGGAAATAGCGGCCTTCGACAGGCTCAGGCCGCGCCCGACAGGCTCAGGCCGCGCCCGACAGGCTCAGGCCGCGCACGACAGGCTCAGGCCGCGCACGACAGGCTCAGGCCGCGCACGACA
>CAYSIV010000209.1:2571-11755 GCA_964431175.1 uncultured Anaerolineales bacterium | reverse complement strand
TGGCGTGCGCGTTTTTGGAGCGCCATCCGCCGTTCTAACCTGGCTGAAATATCGGGTCTTCCCTTCGATCAAACTTGCCCTGCAGTTTGTGCCTGACCTTGCCCGCTCTCTGAACTGGCGCCGGGCGCTGGTTGAGATCGCCGTCATCGCCGTTGTGGCAATCTTTTATGCCCGCCCTATTCTTGACTTTGATTCCCGCCGGAGTATGCCCGGCAACGAATATCAGGCGCATGCCGGCTCCGTTATCCCTTTCGTGCAATGGTTGCGAGAGGGGCAAGAGTTTCCTCTCTGGAACCCGGTGGTCGAATATGGCCGCTCCTGGATCGGCGATCCATTTCTTTTTGTCTTCAACCCCTTCCTCTCACTGCCAATGGTGTTCTGGGGAGTCGTCAATGGCACGAAGGTAGCCGTCTTTTTGAACCTGCTGCTGGCTGGCCTGGGGATGTGGGTGTTGGGGCGGCTGTTGAAATTTGACACACCAGCCCGGTTGTGGGCTAGCTTGCTCTATATGCTCTCAGGGTCGTTAGTGTCTCATTTGCCCGTCGGGCAGGAGCAACTTGCCTTTGCGTTGGATTGGTTACCGTGGTCGCTGGCCGGGTTTATGTGGGCGCTCAGGACTCGCAGCTGGGCCTCGGTGGCCGGGGCCAGCGCCGCCCAAGCGCTCTTTTTCTTCACCGGCAATTTCTATTACCAAATGTACGGCTTTACGTGCCTGTTGGTGATAGCCGTTGCCTACATGATGGAGTGGATGCCGGTCCGGCTGAACAGAGAAGCCATCCGGCAAACGGCGTTGGTGGGTATCGTTTCATTGGGTTTAGTCGCCATTCAGTTCCTGCCCCAGTTAGCGTCGCGCTCAAGCATCCGAAATGCTGGCGGCTTCGTGCCCGAGGACGAAGAGTTTTATGGGTCGCAAACTCCCGCTAACGCACTCGTGAACTATATTGTCTCCGATAAAGAATTCATCAACAGCCCTATTCTTGACAAAGCGCCATACATCCAGGAAAGCTATCGTTACATCGGCTTGATTCCGTTCGTATTGTTGTTCTGGCTTATTCCAGCGGCCCAACGGGGGAACAGGCGAGAGATTATCGCTTTTGCCATTTGTTTTTTGCTGATGTTGGCCTGGGCCAGCATTCGTTATTCTTTCTTCAAGGAAATCTATCGCGCGATCCCGATCCTCTTTCAGTTCCGCTGGCCGGGGCGGGCCATGAATGTTGGCGTGTTGTACTTGATCTTGTTGAGCGGTTATGGGTTGGATGAGTTGTGGCGCCGCCTGCGCTCCATTCAAGGACGCTTGGTGCTGAACGATGAAAGTGAGCTTCCCATTTTTGCCTTTCATGGGCGCACTGTACTGCTGGCGCTGGTCGTCGTCGGCGTTGGCTGGTCGGTGCAGGATGTATATACGGCGCACCACGATCTCTTTTATCTTGACGCGCTGGCATCGCCTGAGGTCGACACCGGCCTGGCCTGGTTGCGGGCACAGGACTCAACCGAATACGCTATGCACACCACCTCCGCCATCACCAACCTGCACACATTCGATGCTTATGGCTCCCGCATGCGTTTTGTAGATATTTCAGACGGGTGGGGCGCGGCGCCGACCAATGTCGTGTTGGGCCGCCCTGAGGCGGTAACTGTCCAGCCCAAATACTGGCTGATCTGGGAAGTTGAAACGGTGGATGACCCGCAGGCGGAACTTCTAAAGCAGTTTGGTACGTTGCAAATCTGGCGTGCGCCAGGGTTCCCCTACGCCTTTCTTATTCCTGTGAATCGCTTGACGCGGGAGCCGTTTGTCGTTGACTCACAAGAAGTTGCTTCGGCCACCTCGGCCCGGCGCGACGGCCCTAACCGGATCGTCATTAAAGCAACCGTTGATGAAACGAGTGTCCTCGTCATTTCAGAGTCGTGGTTCATCGACTGGAAAGTTTGGGTGGATGGCCGGATTGCTCCACTAGAGTCGGTGAGTAGTTTATTAGCTGTGCAACTTACTCCAGGCCGGCACGAGGTTGTTTTTCAATATGATCCGCTGGCGTTCAAAATCGGGAGCGGGCTGAGCGGCTTGACTCTTTTGCTGATCATCGGGTTGGTGCTGCGTGAACGACGGCGGAAAATGGTATTAGCCGCAGACTAACCGTCAGTTTGCCCATGCTATAATCCTCACAACCTGCTAGCTTTCCTTGGAGGACTCTCTCATGACCACTGCTGAAATGCAAGCGACCGGCTTGAGCCTGTCGCTCACAGCCGAGCACGAGATGATCCGCAACACGGCCCGTGACTTTGCTCAAAAGGAAATCGCCAAAGTGGCCGCCGACCACGATGAAACCGGCGAGTTCCCCTTCGAAACGATCAAGAAGATGGGCGCGCTCGGCTTGATGGGCATCGAAGTGCCCGAAGAGTATGGCGGCGCGGGCCTGGACACCATCGCTTATGTGCTGGCGATGGAAGAGGTCTGCAAAGTAGACGCGGCGCACGGCACGATTATGAGCGTTAACAACTCGCTGGTCTGCCATGGCCTGCTGAAGTTCGGCACCGAAGAGCAGAAGCAGAAATATCTTGCGCCTGTCGCCAGCGGCGAGAAGATCGGCGCCTACTCGCTCACCGAGCCGATGTCCGGTTCGGACGCGGGGACGATGAAGTCGCGGGCAGTTAAAGATGGCGGTCACTACGTCATCAATGGCCGCAAGTCGTGGGTCACCTCGGCCCCGGTGGCCGACACTATCATTCTTTTCACCATGACCACCCCGGAAAAGAAACATAAAGGCATCACCGCTTTCATCGTCGAAACCGACCAGCCCGGATTCTCGCGCGGCAAGAAAGAACCCAAGCTGGGCATTCGCGCCTCGGCCACCAGCGAGATCGTGTTTGAAGACTATCATTGTCCCGTCGAAAATCGGTTGGGCGAAGAAGGCGAAGGCTTCAAGATCGCGATGACGGTTTTGGACGCCGGCCGGATCGGCATTGCCTCGCAGGCATTGGGCATCGCCGAGGCCGCCTACGAAGCCAGTGTGGCGTACGCCAAAGAACGCGAGGCATTTGGCGGCAAGATTGGCGAGTTTCAAGGCATTCAGTTCAAGATTGCCGACATGAAGACCCGTATCGAAGCCTCGCGCCTGCTGATCTACAGCGCGGCGCTGGCCAAGGAGCGGAGCAAGCACACCGGCGAGCGTTACTCGTTGGAAGCCTCGATGGCCAAGCTGTTTGCTTCCGAGACGGCGATGTTCTGCGCCCACCAGGCGGTGCAAATTCACGGCGGCCTGGGTTACAGCAAGGAACTGCCCGTTGAGCGCTACTTCCGCGATGCGAAGATCACCGAAATCTACGAAGGGACGAGCGAGATTCAGAGGATGGTGATTGCGCGGAATGAGTTGGGGTTGAGGTAAACCGCCATGACCACAACCGGCATCGTCACTATTGTCCTCGCCGCCATCGTTCTCGCCCTCGTCTGGATGGCGTTTAGCCGCGCCCTCTGGCGGGCCGACGAAAGCGGGCCGCAGGCTCGGCTGTTCGGCGTCTATTCTCCAATCCTGACGTGGCTGAGATATAGGCGAATGCCGGTGATGAAACAAGACGTAGGTTTGCTGGAATGGCTACGCACCCATACCGGCACGTTGGCTGAGTTGGGCGTGATTGCAATTTGGGCGATGTGGGTGGGGCGCAACTATTTAGATTTGCGACCCTATATTTGGCCGTTTGGTAGTGAGATGGGGGTGCAAGTTTATACTCATCACTTTTGGATCTATTTGCAGAAATGCGGCCAGTGTGCGCTTTGGAACAGTAGCATCAATGGCGGCGTCCCGGCCTTTGCCGATTACTTTGGAAGCAAGTTGCATCCGATTGTAATCGTCACCACCTTACTCTGGGGCGTGATGAATGGCGCGAAAGTGGGGTTGGTGTTGTCATTGTGGATGTCGGGAATAGCTCAGTGGTGGCTGGCGCGGTTGTTGAAAGTGGGATGGCTGGGGCGGGTGTGGAGCGCGTTGCTTGCCGTGGCCGGCGGGCATCTGGCTGGAAGAATGGCGACCGGGCAATTTGGCATGGTGTTGTCTGCCGGGGCATGTGCATTAGCAGTAGTGGCCGCCATGGAGGTGGGCATGACGGGCCAGCGCCTGGCTACGCTTCGGCTGGCGGTTTTTGGCGCGTTAGCGCTTGTCTCCGGGCAAGGTTATCTTCAGTTGAGCCTGATCGCCTGGGCCCCTGCTTTGTTATTCTTTGTCTTGGACGAGGATCTGTCTCTACGCCCGATCTGGCGTGAATATGCTTTGGCTGTAGGCTTATGCTTGTTGCTAACCGGCGTCTTCCTTGTGCCAGCCATCCACTACTGGCCTAATTTCTCCAAGCCAGGCGATCTGGCGTTTGGCGTTGTGCAACCATTGGAATATGCGCCGCTTAATTTGGTGATCCGCGATATGCAGTTTATGATCACCGACGTTCTTGGTAAACGTCCCAATCCTGAACTCTACTACTTGTATATTGGTTGGGTGCCAGTGTTGTTGTCTGTTTTCAGTTTGCGGGCTACCCAGCGCAGTCATTACGCCCCATTATTGTATCTGGCAACAGGATCAGTGGCAATGTTCGTGCTAGCGGGCAGAGGGTTGCTGGAATGGACGGCGCAGTACGTTCCGGCTCTCGTCGGCTTTCGCCACGCGCCCTTAATCGCTGTGCTGGGCGTGCCGCCCCTCATCGGCCTGGCGGCTTATGGACTGGATTATGTGTGGACGCGGAACTGGCCCCGCATGGCCTTGCACATTTCGTCGGGGACGAAGGGTAAGATGGAATTTAACCTGGCCTGGCTTTTGCTAATACCATTGGCTTCGGGTCTGTACACAGTTTATGAGTCCAATCAGGCATTCTTTGAAACGACAAGTATAAAAGCTGTTTACGATGTAATTGGCAGCCTGCGCACCCCAGGTTTGGAATGGGTATCCACCCCCTTTGGTGAACACTATTGGGTAGAGCCAGCACTAGATGCTGGACTAAAGCTTACCAATGTAGTGTATCCTGCTATGTGGGGTGGACGCGATAACCCTCCGCCTCGGTTGATTGTTAACCGTACTGAAGTAAGCGTGGCAGGATGGGAACCGATCGGCAATTTGGCCGACCTCTTTACTTATCGCAACTCCGGTGTTAATTATGCTTTTGTAAATTTGGGTGGCCTCGTCACACCTTGCAACGCCGCTGGCGGCTGGGGGCAGATCGAGGTGACCTGCGATCTTGCCGCCCCTGGCCAACTTACTGTGCAAGAAAATATGTGGACAGGGTGGAAGGCGTGGGTTGATGGCAAGCCCGCACCGATGCTCGATGAGACCTGGCTTACTGTAGACGCTTTAGCGGGTAAGCATACTTACACCTTTCGCTATTTGCCGTGGGATGTGCCATTGGGTTTGGCGTTGACATTGGGCGGCGTTGCCCTCTGTATTATTCTTTGGTATCGAAATCGCCTCGCACGGCCAGCAGGGGCTACACTCTAAAATCAGATAAAATGACCACCGTCGTACCTGTTCTTAGCGTGCTTATCTCGGCTTATAACGAAAAGGCCAACCTGATGTATTGCGACGCTCAACATAGCGAAGACTCGCCCTTCTTTGCCACTGCTAAATACATGTTGGCCCTGCCAGATCAACCTCGCCCGGATAATGCCGAACTGCTCAAAGATTTTGATGGCGTTGGCTTATGGTATTTGCCAGATGCTTTGCCGTTTGCCTTCAGCGCCGACCCGGCTCTTCTGCAACCCTATGCCCGCCTCGACGGGCCGAACCGGGTGGTGGTGACCGGCCAACCGGCCCACCCCAACGACCGATTGGTGGTGTTGGTAAGCAATTACCTTGGTTGGCGGTTGTTGGTGGACGGACAATCGGCAACCCTCACTCCTATCAACGATTACCTGGGGGCGGTCATGTTGCCTGGCGAGCATACCTACATCTTCATCTTCAGCCCGCTCAAGCATTACATCGGCCTAACGATCAGCCCATTGGCGCTGGCGCTCACCCTCGGCCTGATCATGACCGACATAAGCGGCCGACCCACCTCCGCCCAATGACCAATCCCAAGATGGCTTTACCCGCCGGGCGTCTGTCGGTCATCATGCCTGCCTACAACGAGGGCCATCACCTCTATTCCAACATCCGGCGTGTTTGCGCGACGCTGAAAGAATACGACTTTGAAGTGATTGTGGTGGACGATGGCAGCGCTGACGCTACGTTTGCCGAAAGCCAGCGCGCCGCCGAGGGCCACCCGGTGCGGGTGGCCCGGCAAGCGGCCAACACCGGGAAAGGCGCGGCGCTGTTTCGCGGCTTTGGTTTGGCCACTGGCGGCGTGATTGCCTTTCTCGATTCTGATTTGGAAATTGCACCGGAGTATGTGATCCGGCTGGCCGCCGAGATGCAGGCCACCGGCGCGGAGGCCGTTATTGGCATCAAAGCCCAAAGAGATAGCAAGTTCCCATTACTGCGGCGCATTCTGAGTCGAATGTATCGCGCCCTCATCGCTGTGCTGTTCGGCATCTCCCTCGATGACACGCAAACCGGCATCAAACTATTCAAGCGCGAAGTCTTGGAGTTAACGATCCCACGCCTCAAAGCCAGGCGCTTCGCGTTTGACGTGGAACTGCTCATCGCCGTCGCCCGTTTTGGCTATCGCATCGCCGAAGTCCCGGTGAAAGTTGACTACCGCCGCGCCGGGAGCATGGGTCGCATTACGCTCCGCCAAGCCGCCGGGATGTTGGCCGACACGCTGGCGATTTATTACCAGGCCAGTTTTTGGCGCTGGTTACAACCCGGCTTCACTACTAAACTATGGATGATCGCCTTGGTCCTCGGCGTGGTGCTGTTCGGCATTGGCCTGAGTAAATTGATCACGCCGCTGGTTTTGTATCCGCCATGGCAGCAGATAATCTATGTTATGGCCCTGCAATTCTTGCCCCGCGCTCTCCGCGATTGGCTGTTGGTGCTGGGCGGCGGCGGGTTGTTTATTATGGCCGCTGTCGAATTGAACAAGCGTCTCTTGAACGCTTTCGCCCGCCACGACCGGGGCGACCTGGCCGGGATTCTGACGAGACGTTAAGCAAAAGTTTTACCGCGGCGCGCGGAGATTCTTTTTATTTCTCTGCGCTCTCTGCGGTGAGGAAATCAAAGGCTAGTCGGTGTACAAGAATCCTGACGCGACGATCTCTGGGGACTACCAATACCAAGCCCTCCAGCGCGGGCCGAGAATACAGCGCTTTTGGCATCGCAACAAACTCAACGTCATGCGGCAAGTCCTGCCGATCTCTTCGGCAGAAATAGTAGTGGACGTGGGGTGTGGGTCGGGCAATTTGATCTTTCAGAGCCGGCAACCGGCCCAGTTAGCCATTGGGTTAGATATGAGCGAGGCCGCTGTCCGGTTCTGCCAAAGTTTGATTCCGGAGGGAGGGCGCAGTCATGTCTTGGCGCAGGCCATGGGCCACGCGATTCCTTTGAGCAACGCTTGCACAGATACAGTGTTGTTAGTTGAAGTGATCGAACATCTGCCCGCCCCGCTGGCGGTTCTCTCAGAAATAAGGCGCATCATGAAAGACGGCGCGAGACTTTTTATCACCACCCCCAATTACGCCTTCCCTAGCCTGTGGCCGCTGTTGGAGGCGTTGGCTGACCGCAGCGGCCTCGTGCCCAAAATGGCCTCAGAGCAACATATCCAGCAGTTCGGCCCGGAAATGCTGGCCGACTTATTGAAACAGGCCGGATTCAACATTGGCTGCCTCGGCACGTTTTATCGCTTCAGCCCCTTTGCATCGCTGATCTCCGAGGCTTGGGCTGACTCGCTGGTAAGCAAAGAAGTAGCCAGCGGCCAATATTCCGGCTCGCTCATCTATTGTGTCGCCCGTAAGCCGAGAGGATGATCAAAACCGCATTCTTCTCCCAACACGGCGGCCCCGAAGTAATGACTTACGGCGATGCGCCAGCACCGATGCCCGAACCCAAACCCGGCCAGGTGCTGGTGCAGATCAAAGCCGCCGCCATGAACCGGGTGGACAAGTGGGTGCGCGATGGCTGGCCGGGAATCAAGCTGACTCTGCCGCACATCCTTGGCTCGGACGGCGCGGGCGTCGTCGCCGCCGTCGGTGAATCACGCGTTGGGGTAGGCCTTGCGCCTGCCCCTGGGCAACCACAAGGGTTGCCCCTACAAGTGGGCGACCGGGTCGTCGTCAACACCAACGTCGGTTGCGGCCATTGCGAAATGTGTGTCGCCGGGAACGACAATCTGTGTTTCAATTGGCATCTGTTCGGCGAGACGGTTGACGGCACAAACGCCGAATACATCACTATTCACGAGCGACAGCTTTTGCGCTTGCCCGACGACTTCCCCTTCGAACAAGCCGCCGCCGCCGGCCTCGTGTTTCACACCGCCTGGCATTCGCTCATCACCAAAGGCGGGCTTCGCCCCGGCGAGACGGTGTTGATTGTGGGCGCAGGCGGCGGGGTGAACACAGCCGCCATCCAAATCGCCAAGCTGGCCGGGTGTGTCGTCTATGTCGTCGGCTCGGATGAGAAAAAACTGGTGTTGGCCGGATCGCTCGGTGCGGATGTATTGATTGATCGCTCCAAAGAGGATTGGGGCAAGAAGATTTACCAGTTGACCAATAAGCGCGGCGTGGACGTGGTGGTGGACAACGTAGGCGCGGCCACTATGATGACCAGCCTGCGCTGTGCGCGAAAAGGCGGGCGGGTGTTGACGGTTGGCAACACGGCCGGGCCAAAATTTGAGATAGACAACCGCTTCATATTTGGCAAGCACCTGAGCCTGATCGGCTCGACGATGGGGACTCGCGGCGACTTTGCAACCGTCATGGGGCTGGTGTTTGCCGGTAAACTCCGGGCGCCCATCGACTCGACTTACCCCCTGTCCGACATTCGCCTTGCGCACGAAAAGATGGAGCAGGGGGATCTGTTCGGGAAAATTGTGCTGATCCCGTAATGGGACGACGGACGATAGACGAAGGACGATGACCTTCGTCATTCGTCATTTGTCATTCCAATGCGCCGCCCGCTCAATGTAACCTGGCTGTCTATCCTGGTGTTTATACTAGGGCTATCGCAGTGGACGCGGGCTGTCGTTCTCTATGCGCGTCAACCTCTATTAGCCGAACTCAAAGTTTCCTTGCCTCTGCCTTACGCGATTGCCTCGGCGGCAGTGTGGGGCGGGGCGCTGA
>CAYSIV010000209.1:1847-2561 GCA_964431175.1 uncultured Anaerolineales bacterium | reverse complement strand
GCCGGGGTTGGGTTGAGGCGGCTAACCCGGTGGGGTTGGTGGCTGACCCTCAGCGCCGTAACCGGATTGCAAGCGCAAGCGTGGCTCGACCGTGTCTTATTCGCCCGATCCGACTATTCTCAACTCTCCACCGGCTTTGCCCTCGGCGTGACGGTGATTGTATTGGCAGTGACTTGGGGGGTGTTGGGGCGGCCTTCAGTGAAAAAGAGATTTGAGATTGGAGATTAGAGAATGGCAATTGACCCAAAGATCGAACACCTGCGAAGTTTGCGCGAAGAGGCGAAGCTGGGCGGTGGGGCAGATCGTATTGAAGCCCAGCACAAGCGCCGGCGGCTAACGGCTCGCGAGCGGCTCGACCTCCTGCTCGACCGCGGCTCGTTCCACGAGGTAGACGCCTTTGTCACCCATCGCACCACCGACTTTGGCCTGGATGAGAAGCAGTTCCTCAGCGATAGCGTGGTAACGGGCTGGGGCACCATTGACGGGCGGCTGGTCTACGTCTTCTCGCAGGACTTTACCGTCTTCGGCGGTTCGTTGGGCGAAGTGCACGCCGAGAAGGTGTGCAAGATTATGGACATGGCGATCAAGACCGGCGCCCCGGTGATCGGGTTGAACGATTCGGGCGGGGCGCGGATTCAAGAGGGTGTCGTCTCGCTTGGCGGTTACGCCGACATCTTCCTTCGCAACACGTTGGCCTCTGGGGTCATCCCCCAA
>CAYSIV010000209.1:1345-1837 GCA_964431175.1 uncultured Anaerolineales bacterium | reverse complement strand
CTCACCGATTTCATTTTCATGGTCAAAGGCTCGTCGTACATGTTCGTCACCGGGCCGGATGTGGTGAAGAGCGTGACCGCCGAAGAGGTGTCATTTGAAGAGCTGGGCGGCGCCAGCGTGCACAGCGCCGTGTCGGGCGTGTGCCATTACGTGGCCGAGAACGAAGCCGACTGCCTGTTCCTCATCCGCAAACTGCTCGGCTACATTCCGCAGAACAACATGGAAGACCCGCCGTTTGTGAAGAGCATCGACGACCCTCTGCGCGAAGATGCGGCGCTCGACACCATCATCCCCGAAAACCCGAACAAGCCATACAACATCAAAGACGTCATCAGCAAAATTGTGGACAACGGCGAATTCTTTGAGATTCACACCGACTACGCCCCGAACATCGTGGTGGGCTTCGCCCGGTTGGGCGGCCACAGCGTGGGCATCGTCGCCAACCAACCGGCGGTGCTGGCCGGGGTGCTGGACATCAACGCCTCCGAGAAG
>CAYSIV010000209.1:0-1335 GCA_964431175.1 uncultured Anaerolineales bacterium | reverse complement strand
TCTGCCGGGGGTGAAGCAGGAACACGGCGGCATCATCCGCAGTGGGGCAAAACTGTTGTACGCTTACTGCGAAGCCACGGTGCCCAAGCTCACCGTGATCACCCGCAAGGCTTACGGCGGCGCGTACGACGTGATGAGCAGTAAGCACATTCGCGGCGACCTCAACCTGGCCTGGCCGACGGCCGAGATCGCCGTCATGGGGCCGGATGGGGCGGTGAGCATTATCTTCCGCAAGGAGTTGGCCGAGGCCGAAGACCCGGCGGCGAAGAAAGCTGAACTGGTGCAGATGTACCGCGAGAAGTTCGCCAATCCTTACGTAGCCGCCTCCCGTGGTTACATTGACGACGTGATCGAGCCGCGCGAGACTCGCCCGCGCCTGATCAACGGCCTGGAACTGCTGGCCCACAAGCGCGACAGCAATCCGCAGAAGAAGCACGGGAATATCCCGTTGTGAAAGTTGCTGTCTTAGACGAAGCTGTGGCTGGAATAAAAAGGACCGTCTCACCCTGGTGGTCGATTCTCACCGTTCACATCCGCTCCATAGAGCGGATGGGCCTAACGCCGACGGATTATCACCTACTTACGTAGGAGCAACCATGTACAGGCCTTACGAGTACGGTCTGTCAGCAATATACCCCCAAAGCCCTTTTTGCGTCAAGAGAGAATCTTGTGTGGGCCTTGAATGTAAAAAAGAAACCCGTTTTCCTCATCTGAGGAAAACGGGTCTTGGATAGAAATCTTGCCGGGGCCGATACAGGCGGCTAGCGTTTCGTCGAATCGTACAGAATGGGCCCGTCTATCGGGTCAACATTGCCTCCCTGGTCGTGAGGGACCACCGCTATTTTCACGCCCACGTCACTGCTTGAACATGACTCGCCATGCCCATCTTCCGCCTTGAAGACGAGATGGTAGACACGGCCATCGCCGTTCCCGTCGCGCTCCGCTCGCAATAGAGCCGTGCTAGTGCCGACGCCCTTGCCGTCCGGAAAGTTACTGCCGGTCGGCTCATCTTGCTTCAGGGCGGTGATGGTGATGGTGATTGGGTCACCGTCCGGATCAGTTACCCCGCCAATATGCACCTCTCGGAAGGTTTTGTCCGGCGACCAGATAGACACAATATCTTTGTCCGCTCTTGAGCAGTCCGGCGGATGGTTGACGTGAGTCACGGTAATCGTCACCGTAGCCAGGTTGCTGTCGGCCACGCCGTCGTTGGCGACGTAAGTGAAGGTGTCCACGCCGTGGAAGTCGTCGGCTGGCTTGTAGGCAAAGGAGCCGTCGGTGGTGTTGAGGGTCAACATGCCATGAGCCGGGCCAGCGACCAGCGCCGCCGCCAGC
>CAYSIV010000208.1:9695-11768 GCA_964431175.1 uncultured Anaerolineales bacterium | reverse complement strand
TGATTTTCGTGGCCAACCTGCTGGTGTCGATGGCCAGCGGACGGCGGGCCGGCGATAACCCCTGGGATGCCTGGACCCTGGAGTGGGCCACCTCCTCGCCGCCGCCGGTTCACAACTTCGACACGATCCCGACCGTGACCGGCCTCAACCCATTGTGGGCTGAGGCTCATCGGGGCCAACAAGGACACTACTAAACTGCCTGATCATGGGAGTTGGATATTTGAACCGCCAAGACGCCAAGAACGCTAAGAGACCCTTGTTTTTCTTCGCGTCTTCGCGGTGAAATCATCACACTTGTCAAAGCCGGTGCGGATGAGGCAACGTTTGCTTGATTACCTGAGCCTGACCAAACCGCTGATTGTGGCGTTGCTGTTGTTGACGACGCTCTCGGCGATGTTTGTGGCCGCCAGCGGCGTGCCGCCGCTTTCCCTCATCGGCTGGACGATGTTGGGCGGAGCGCTGGCGGCGGGCGGGGCCAGCGCGCTCAATCAATACTTTGACCGCGACCTGGACTCGACCATGGCTCGCACTGCGCGGCGGCCTATCCCGGCCGGCCGCATCAAGCCGCGCCAGGCGTTGATCTTCGGATTGGTATTGAGTGTTTTGTCGTTAGTTGTCTTCATCGTGTTCGTGAACTTGCCGGCGGCCTTGCTCTCGCTGGCGGGCAACTTGTATTACGTGCTCTTTTACACGCTCTGGCTCAAACGGGCCACGCCGCAAAACATCGTCATTGGCGGCGCCGCCGGAGCCATGCCGCCGCTGGTAGGCTGGGCGGCGGCGGCGGGCAGTGTCAACATCCCGGCTCTGTTTCTGTTCGCCATCATTTTTTATTGGACGCCGCCACACTTCTGGGCACTGGCTTTGCTCAAGCGCAACGAATACGCGCGCGGCCAAATTCCCATGTTGCCGGTGGTATGGGGCGAGGCCGAAACCCGGCGGCAGATTTTTCTGTACTCGCTGATCGTGGTGGCTCTGACTCTTCTGCTCACCCCGGCGCGCGTTACGGGTTTGTTTTATCTGGGGGCGGCGGCTTTGCTGGGGCTGATCCTGCTGATTCATGCCGGAGTGCTTTTGCGCGGCGGCACGAACAAGCAAGCCTGGCGCATGTATAAATATTCGAGTTACTATCTCGCTCTGCTGTTTCTGGCGATGGTGGTGGATCACTTTGCGACGTAAAGTAAACTACTTGTCATTCCGAGCCGTTTCGCGAAGCGGGCGAGGAATCTCCAGGATTGCCGTAGAGATTCCTCGCTTCGCTCGGAATGACAAGCATCTCTAAGGAGATCATTGCATGTCTGAAATGACCGAACATCATGGCCATGACGAAATTCACGTCCCCGGCCCAAGCTTCTGGCCGATGGTCTTCTCGGCTGGGCTGATGATTGGCGCGTTTGGGTTGGTGTTTAATAAAACCTCAACATCGGTGACGGCTCTGGGTAGCGCAACGTTGACCCGAGGCGGCCTGGTTGGGTTGGTGGGTGTCGTGGTCCTGGTGTTCGGCCTCGGCGGCTGGCTGGTCAGCAACATTCGCGACCGGGAACACGGGCCGTCAATCACACCTGAGATCGCCGCCAAAATGGGAATGTGGGTCTTCCTCGGCTCGGAAGTGTTGTTCTTCACCGGTCTGATTTCGACCTTCCTTCTGCTCCGCGCCCGTTCAACGGTCCTGGCCGTTGAGCCGTTGGTGGGCAGTATTCCCCTCGTCGGCCTCAACACTTTTATTCTGCTCACCTCCAGCCTCACCGTAGTGCTGGCCCACGACTCGGCCGTCAAAGGCAAGAAAGGCCTGCTCAACCTGTTTTTGTTCCTGACAGCGGTTTTGGGCGCGACCTTCGTCAGTCTGCAAGGTCTGGAATACTCGCGTCTCTATGCTGAAAAACTGACCTGGACGGGCAGTGGGCTGGGCACCAGCTTCTTCACTCTGACCGGCTTTCACGGCCTGCACGTCATCATCGGCGTCATCTGGTGCCTGGCGATTCTTCCCCGGGCGTTGAGAGGCAACTTCACCGAGAAAGAATACGGCGGCATCGAAATCTTTGGGCTGTACTGGCACTTCGTCGACATCGTCTGGAT
>CAYSIV010000208.1:0-9685 GCA_964431175.1 uncultured Anaerolineales bacterium | reverse complement strand
TTTTGTTGTTTACTCTTATTTATTTGATGCATTAGGAGGTTGCTGTGGAAGCGACTCATTCACTATCGCACCCGCACGTTAGAACGCGCGACTACATCATCATTTTTGTTTGGCTGATCGTGATCACGGCCGCGGAAGTCGGCCTCGGCTCGATTCCGCATGAGCTTCTGCCGCCGATCATCACCTACCCGGTTCTGTTTTTGATGGCGGTGGTTAAAGCGGGGCTGGTGGCGCTCTATTTCATGCACCTGCGCCACGACAGCCGCTGGTTCTTATTGTTCGTCGGGGTATCACTGCCGCTCGGCGTGCTGTTCATTCTGGCGATGGTGTTGGGTTTTGCCCGCCTCGCCCCGTAACATGCTCGACCACTTCCGAAGGCTTCCGGTTGCTGCCTATCTCTCGCTGGCAGTTTCAACGATTGGCTTGCTGGCTGAAGTGACCTATCACTTCCTGCCACCTCAGGCCGTGCCGGCCTACGCGAGCTGGCTCAACAGCCTCTCGGGAGTTGACCGCGATTTCTTCGGAATGACCTATGAGTTGATCGCGCACATTTTCATTGGTTTGGGGTTGACCGGCTTGGTGTCTTTGTTGGTTTACCGGCAGATCAAATCTGCGGAGCAGAGTCCCGATCGGCATTCAACCGCGCCTAAATAACGTGGCGCGCGCACTTTTCAAACTGACAATCACGTTTGCCTTGGCTCTGAGCCCGGCGGCGATTGTGTTGGCTCACGGCGTGATCGACCGGGCTGAGCCGCCTGCCGGTGGGGCGGTGGCCTCTGCTCCGGTTCGCGTTCAAGTGTGGTTCACCGAGCCGGTTGAGCCACGCTTTAGCGCTCTCGAAGTCTACACCGCTGGCGCTTCGAGCCGCGTCGATCTTGGCGATGCTCAACTTGTGGGCGACCGCTCGCTGGTTGTATCGCTAGCGCCAGGTTTGCCAAATGGTTCATACACGGTCATCTGGCGTGTGTTGACGCTGAGTGACGGCCACACCACCAGCGGCAGTTATGCCTTTGGGGTCGGCGTCCCGGCAGATCCGGCGCAGACTGTCACCACTGAACGATCACTGCTGGCCGACGCGAGTCGATTTTTATCGCTGGGCGGGCAGGCGGTGTTTGTCGGGGTTGCCGTCTTTTGCTGGGCAGTTCGACTCGACGACGAGAAACGTTTTCGCCGTTCGTTGTTCTGGGTTCTGCAGGCGACGCGGGCCGGGCTGGGATTGGGCGCACTCGGCGTGCTCTATGTTCAGTCGCACGACCTGGGCGCTTCGGCCATTGAGGTGCTGACGACTCAGTGGGGGGCGATCTGGCTGGCGCGGGCCGTAATGATCGCGGTGATCACCTTTCGCCTTGACTCGATGATGGGCGGTGGTGAAACCGGGCCGGCCTTGCTGGCCGGCGGTTTCTTATTACTCACCACCTCGCTCACCAGCCACAGTGTTGCCAGGTTCGGCCCAATGGGCGTTGTTGCCGATGGGGCGCATTTGCTCACCACCTCGGTTTGGTCGGGCGGCGCTTTGTGCGCCGCAATCGCGATTGCTAATGGAGAAACAAAGTTTCTCGCGAACTTTTCAATACTGGCTACAGCCGCGGTTGGCGGCTTGATTGCCTCGGGCTTGTGGCTGGGCGGCGGCCAGGTGGAATCTTGGCCGGCGCTCTTACTCACCGATTATGGCCGGGCGCTCCTGCTCAAGTTGGTTGCGGTGGGATTGGCTTTTGGGCTGGGAACGTTCAACCTGTTGAGGCGGGGCAACCGTCTCGTTTCCAGCCTGGAGGCGGCTCTGGCTCTGGTCATCATCTTGTTGGCCGCCTCGCTCACCAATCTGCCGCCCGCTTTCTCGCAGTTGACCGACGGCGCGGCGACGCGCGTTGAGCAAACCGGCAGTGCCGGCCAGTTGACGGCAACCGTGACCCTCTGGCCGGCGCGAGCCGGAACAAACACGATTGAAGTTCGGTTGCAAAGGAATGGTCAACCGCTGATCGGAGCAGAAGCGGACTTGCAGTTTCAACCGTTGGATGCCGGCGCTGTGGTTTCAGAGTTGGCGCTCGACGAGATCGGCGACGGTATCTATTCGGCCTCGGGCGCGGCTCTGACGACCGAAGGCCGCTGGCAGATTTTGCTGGCAGTAGACGCGACCGATTACGTGATCTTTAATTATTGGGTTGGCCCCGACCGGGCGGTGCGAACGCCGGAAACGCCGATTGGCTTTCCGGTGCTGGTGGTGGCCTGGCTGAACCATTATGCCACCGTGGCCGCCGCCGGTTTGCTGCTGGTCATCGCCGGCGTTTGGAGCTGGATCGCCTGGCGCTCGCTTCAGTTGCAGACCGATGCCCGGCTGGCGATGGCAACCTGGCTGGCGCCGGGGTTGTTGATTGCCGGGGCTGTTTGGCTCTGGTTGAGGTTGAACTTTTAGCATAGAATTTCTGTGATGGAGGAATTACCGTGCAACGTGCGTTAACGATTCTAGGCTTTGTCATTCTCTTTGGCATTGGGGTGTTTGCCATTGCTGGCGGGTTTTCTGGCAGTGAGGGCGCCGCTTACGTCATTCCGGCTGATCCGGTAACGGCCGCCGTGCTCATTGGCTCCATTATCGGCGTTCTCGTCCTCACGGGCGTTGCCGGTGGCGGCCTGGCCTTTGTCTTCAACTGGCTTAACACCCAACTCACTAAAGACAAACCGGGCGCGCTCAGCGCGGCCAAAGCGGATGAGAATCCTGTTGCCCCTTATGTCCCGGCTTATTCCTACAAAGCCGCGCCCGAAAACGTCGAAACGCGCCAATGGATCATTGGCTCGGTCATCGGCTTAATTCTGTTGGGCGCTTACGTAGCCGCCAACAACGGCGCGGGCTTCCTACAGACCAGCGGGGCGTTTTTAGCCCAGACCTTTGAAGTCCCGGCTGGCAAGGAAAACGCCGAAGTGCCTTTGTGGATCATCCCGGTTGGGAGCATCGTTCTGATCCTTGGCGCGATTGGCGGATTGGGCGCCGGGTTGGCCCTGTGGTTCTACCGCACGCACGAAGAGAAGGACAAAGCCGCCAAAGCTGGCCCCATGTGGCCCGCCGCCGAAATTGCGGCTCTCGAACCCAAGCTTAGACCGGAAGTCCTTCTGGAAACGGCGCGGCAAATGACGATGGTGGATAAGGCCTTGATTGCCGGCAACGTGTTTATTGGGCTGGCGATTCTGGGCGGCATCGCCGCCTGGGTGTTCCCCGGTTTCACCGAAGTAGCCGCCGTAGATGCGGTCCGGTATCCAACGCCTGCGGCCACCGCCTTGCCGGTGGTCAACCCGTTGGATGCTTTGCAAGCGGAGTATAATGCCCTGCCGGCAGGTAATGCCGCCGACGGTGAAACCGTGTTCAATAGCGCGGTTCCGCCTTGCTCGACCTGCCACAACATCACCGTTGACGCTGTGCTTGTTGGCCCGTCACTGCTTGGGGTTGGCACGCGCGCGGCCACGCGCAAAACTGGCTATTCAGCGGAACTGTATATCTACGAATCCATCACCCGCCCCAGCATCTACTTGGTTCAGGATTTTCAGGATGGCTTGATGCCGCAGAACTTCAAACAGTCTCTCACACCGCAACAAATCGCCGACCTGATCGCCTATCTTGCTTCGCAGAAATAAACGCCTGCGATTGTGGTCAGCGGAATATCATAAGACGCGCGAAGCAAGAGCCGCGCGTCTTGTTGTTTGGCAGCCGGAATTCTATGGATGAAACTATTGTCAACACTTACAACGCCGTGATCGAAGGATGCGGCCTCATCGACTTGCCTAACCACGCCCTGCTGTGGGCCACCGGGCGCGATCGCCTTGACCTGCTCCACCGCATGTCCACCAACGACTTGACGGAGATGGCGCTGAACGAAGGGCGAGCCACGGTGCTGACGACACCCTTGGCGCGCATCGTCGATCGCCTCGTCGTCATCAACCTTGGCCCGGGGCCGCGAGCGCTCGTGCTCGGAAGCGCCGGGATGGCAACCAGGATTCGCCGCTGGTTGAGCGGCTACATCTTCTTTCAGGATGAAGTTGCTTTTGCCGACGCCTCAACGGAGCTGGCCCAGTTCCGGTTGTTTGGCCCCAACGCAGATGCAGTCGTGGAGTCGTTGAGGCCAGGGGCGAGCGCCTTGAAGTTACATCACGTGTTGAGTCAGAGCGGGGTGATCGTTGGCCGCGCCGACGCCGTTGCCGGAAGTAGTTTTTTTGTAATCGCCGAAAAATCGGAGCTCACCCAGTGGCGGGCCAAAACTGTGGCGGCGGGCGCTGTTGAAACGAGTCCGGCGGTTTACGATATCCTGCGCGTCGAAGCCGGTCGGCCGGAGATCGGCCACGAGATCGGCGAAGCATTCATCCCGCTGGAATCGGGGTTGTGGGATGACGTTAGCTTTGCCAAAGGGTGTTATATCGGGCAGGAGATCATTGCCCGGATGGAGAGCCGCGGAAAACTGGCGAAGCGGCTCATCGGCCTCAAGGCGGCCTCCCCGTTGAAACCGGGCGGGCCGGTCACGAGTGTCGTCGAATCGCCGCGCTTTGGCTGGATAGCATTGGGATTTGCTAAACCAGTAGACGAAATTGGATCGGAAATTGTAATTGATGGGGTTCGAGCAACTATTGCGGCTTTACCGTTTCGAGGTTAATATACGGGCGTGGCGAAACGAATTTTAGTCGTAGACGATGATGTTCAGACACTGCGCTTGATTGGTTATATTTTGCGCGGACAGGGCTATGAAGTGTCTGAGGCTTTATCTGGCACAGATGCGTTGCGGTCAGTTGTCACCAGCAAGCCGGACTTGCTGGTGTTGGATGTGATGATGGCCGACATGGACGGCTACGAAGTGTGCCGCCGCCTGCGCGCCGACCCGAAGACTGCTCAACTCCCGGTTATTTTACTGACGGCAAAATCTCAGGCCGCCGACCGGGCCGAAGGTCTGGTGGCCGGAGCGGATGATTATATTACCAAGCCAATCGATCCGGTTGATCTGGCGGTGCGCATCAAAGCCGTGCTTCACCGGCCTCGCGCCGACCGGCTGGCTGGCGATCAACAGTCTGGCGATCAGTTGTCGGAGATTGCTCACGGCACAGTGATGATGCTGGCGGCATCGCTCGTTTGGATTCTGGCGGTGGACGACGAAAGCCGGATGCTGAAATCGGCGGCTATCGCCGGAATGGCTGGTGAGGACGTGTCGCGCCTGTTTCTACGCACCATCCGCGGCGGCCCCGGTGAGATCGCCTTTCCTCTGGCCAAACAATTCAACCCTCTCTGCGAAGTTGCTCTTACCGATCAATCCCTCATCGAGCAAACCGCCAAAGCCATCTCGCGCATGACGGGCGGCGAGTTGCTGGCGAAAGGATTGGAAGTGGCCGGCGCGCAAGTAGCCAGCCTTCTGCCGCTGACCCTGCGGGGCAAGACGATTGGGGTGATGCTGGTGGCCCGCCGGGGCGAGAACCGGTTGAGCGCTTCCGACTTGCGCTTGCTCACCATCCTGGGCAGTCAGGCGGCCACGGCGATTGAGAACCAGCGCCTGCTCCAGCAACTTGAGAAGCGGGAGCAGGAGGCGCGGCGCGACAAGCTATTCCACCAGGCGCTGGTCAACACGATGGGCGACGGCCTGATGATGCTCGACAAGACCTCGCGCATCAATTTCGTCAATCGCCGGCTGTGCCGCATGTTGGGCTACGAAGAATCGGAACTGATGGGCCGCCCGGTGACAGATTTGATCTACGAAAACGACCGCCTGGCCACCGATGCCTGGCTGACCAAAGGTACGAGCACCAGCTCGTTTGAGAAGCAGTTAGTCCGCAAAAATGGCTCACTCATGCCCGTGCTGGCCGTTCACGTGCCGGGCAATAAAACCGACATCGGCGATGTGCTGGTGGTGACTGATCTCTCGGAGCAGAAAGGCCGCGAAACCGAGCTGATCCGGCGCACCCGGCAGTTGACGGCCATCAACAACGCCGCCCGGATCATGGCCTCGTCGCTCAATTTTGACTCGATCCCGCAAACCATTCTCGAAGAAGCGGCGCGAGTGCTGGGCGCGAAGGCTGGCTCGATCCTGCTGGTGGACGAAAAATCGCCGGGGCTGGTCTTCAAAGCCGTTGTCGGCCCCGGGGTGGAAAAATTGCTGGAGACGAAAGTGCCGGTCGGTTTTGGGGTGATCGGCTGGGTGGCGCAAAACGCTAAATCAGCGCTGGTAGATGATGTCAAAAAGGACGCGCGCTTTTATCGCGGCATTGATCAGACGACGGGGCTGACGACGACGAACGTGGTGGCCGTTCCTTTACTCATCAAGCGCCAGGTCATCGGCGTGCTGGAACTGGTCAACAAAGACGAAGGCAAGTTTGACGAAGAAGACTTGAGCGTGACCGAGACTCTGGCCCAGTGGGCGGCGGTGGCCATTGAAAACGCCCGCCTGGTGCGCGATTTGCTGATTCGCACCACCAATCTGGAGCAGGCCTACGACGAACTCAAGGAAGCCGACCAGCTCAAAAATGAACTGATTCAAAACATTTCGCACGAACTTCGCACGCCGCTGACGTTTATCCTGGGCTACGTCGAGCTGCTGCTGTCGCAGGAACTTGGCTCGCTCACTGAGACGCAAACAAAAGGGCTGGAAGTGGTGCGGCGCAAATGCACGGCGCTTACCAAAGTCGTCAACGACATCGTCACTCTGCAACGCCTGCAGATCGCCGACCTTGAACGCCAACCCATGCCGCTAAACGGGCTGATTGCCCAAACCGTTCAAGCGGTGCGCACCCTGGCCCAGCAAAGCGACCAGACGTTGAAGGTCGAGATGCCCGAGCACGAAGTCGTCGTCTCGATTGACGAAGAGCGGATCGCGCAAGTCGTGGACAACTTGTTGAACAATGCGGTCAAGTTTGGGCGGCCAACCGGGCAGATTGTCTTGCGGTTGATCGATCTTGACAATCAGGCCCGGGTAGAAATACATGACTCGGGCATCGGCATCCCCGAAGACAAACTCGACCGCATCTTCCAGCGCTTCTATCAGGTGGACAGCGGCACCACCCGCCGCTATAGCGGGGTGGGGCTGGGTCTGGCCCTATGCCGAGAAATTATCGAAGCTCACGGCGGCAAGATTTGGGCTGAAAGCGAGTTGGGCGTTGGCAGTCGATTCATCTTTGTATTGCCCAAAGCAAAAGTGGAAGCCACGGTTGCTGAAGAGGCTCGATGATTAAAGCGGAGACGTTGCGCGCTTGGCGAACGAGCCTGCTTTAATTTGGAGATTTGGGAATGGATTTCAAAGCCGTCTCGGATTTTTTGTCTATGCTGTCGCAGGCTTTGCTAGTCGTTGCCCTGCCGATTCTAATCGCGGCGGCGGCATTCTGGCTCAAGCAAAAGGGCGACGAGATTAAGAGCAAGCTGACCAAAGACCAATTGGCGGCCATGGAAAGCGTTGGCGCGATTGCCGTGCGGGCCGCCGAGCAAGCCGGGCTCACCAAGCAGATCGCCGGCGGGTCGGCCAAGAAAGAATATGCGTTGCAGGTGGCGCAAAACTATCTGAACTCAGTCGGGCTTAAAGTGAATGTGTCGGCCATTGCCAATGTCATCGAGGCTGAAGTGCTCAAGCAGTTCAACGGGGCCGCGCCGCCGGCCGACACGCCGCAAGCCCGCGCCGCACTGCTTGATAAGGCGATAGAGAGTGCGGTACTGGCCGCTGAGCAGAGCGGTCTCAAAGCGGCGGCGGCCAATGCCGGCGCTTCGATTGCCGAGCAGAAAAAGCAATACGCTCTGGGCCTGGCCAAGAAATATCTGGATGATCACGGCTTGCGAGTAGACCTGAGCGTGGTGGACGGCTTAATTGAGGCCCAGATCATGCGGTTCAAAATTCAGGCCGCTCAGGGGACAAAGAAATAAACGAAGAGACGACCCGCTGGGTCGTCTCTGTTTTTACCGCAAGTAGCTGGCTAAGGAATTATTAGCCCGCCCGCCGAATTAAGTGATTGCTCGGCTCTTCCGATTTTGCTGTGAAACCGAGGAGGCAGGCATCCCAAGATGCCGGATTGCGCCGTGAGAGCCGCATCCTTCGACAAGCTCAGGACAAGTTCTGGGGATCTCTCTCCGCAATTTATCACGCTAAACCCGGTAGAGCCGATTGCTCTTCATTTCTACACCAGTTGTTCCGAGTAAGCAAACAACGCCGGTTGCCCGCCGGTGTGCCAGAACAGCACCCGCTCGTCTTTGCCGATGGCGCCTTTGCGAATCAAGTCCAGCATTCCCCCGAACGCCTTGCCGGTGTAAACCGGGTCCACCAAAACACCCTCTAACCGCGCCAACAACCGAATGGTCTCCCGCTCGCGCTCGCCCATGATGGCGTAGCCGGCGCCGATGTAGTCGGCGTTG
This sequence comes from uncultured Anaerolineales bacterium, assembly GCA_964431175.1. Classification (GTDB taxonomy): domain Bacteria; phylum Chloroflexota; class Anaerolineae; order Anaerolineales; family VGOW01; genus VGOW01. The sequence continues at coordinate 1,332 of CAYSIV010000208.1, read as the reverse complement.
GCGCTGATGTCGGCGGGGGTGAAAGAGAACGGCAACCCCAACAACGACGCCGTCTCGGTGGCCAGCCTGGCTACGTTGGTCTTCAACTCGTCCAGCGGCTCGTCCACGCTGAAGCCCAGCACTTCGGTGGTTGGCATCACCGCTTTTGCGCCCACCGCCAGCCCGGCGTGCGTGCCGCCAGAAGATGAGGCAAAACACATTCGCGTAAAGCCGCCTCCAACTTCAGGCAACTGATTAACCAACTCCTGCACTGCCGCCGCATAACTTGCCGCGCCGATCCGGTTGGAGCCGCCGATGGGGATGAGATACGGATCGTTGCCCCCGGCCTTTTCTTTTTCGTAGGTGGCTTGCATCACGGTCTCGCGCGATTCGCCGTGCGTCCAGACGATCTCTGCGCCGAGCAGTTGATCGAGCAGGATGTTGCCGGTGGCTTTGGCCGGCGGATCGCCGCGCAGAACCAACACGCACCGGAAACCACAGCGGGCCGCCGCCGCCGCCGTCTGGCGGCAGTGATTGGATTGGGGCGCGCCGCCGGTAATGATTGTTCGCGCGCCCAATGCCTGCGCTTCGGCTAGCAAATATTCCAGCTTGCGCGTTTTGTTGCCGCCCCCGGCCAGGCCGGTCTGGTCGTCGCGCTTGATCCAGATTTCGGCGCCGCCGAGGCGGGCCGAGAGGCGGGGCAGGGGTTCGAGGGGAGTGGGAAGGTGGGCGAAGTTGAGATGGGGAGGGAGTTTCATTGAAGTCTCCTGAGACACAAACTACAAACTTCAAATTTCAAACTCCAAAATTATTGAAGTGTCTGCGCTCCTTGAAGTTTGGAGTTTGGGGTTTGAAATTTTTTATCCTTCAAGGGTCTGTCGTGTTTGCGCTTTGCCTCTGCGCCGCATCACGTCGAGCAGGCGGGGCAGGACGATAGTATACAACCGATATAACAGAGGCGAGGGAGCGTAGTCGAGCGCGCCGGGAGTGTGAATCACGTCGCCGTTGAAGCCCTCTTTGAACTTCCACACGCCAAACATCGAGTCCGACTCGTCGAAGACATCGGGCGCGCCCCAGAAGTCGTAGATCGTGCAACCTTGAGCTTTGGCCCATTGAATGGCCGACCATTGCAAGAGGTGATTGGGCATCTTCTCCCGGTGCTGGCCGCTCGACATTCCATACATATACAGCGCCCGGCGGGCAAAACGAAAAACGATGATGGCGGCGACGGCCTGCCCGTCCACTTCGGCGATGAAGGGCTGGGCCTGGCCGGACTGGATGAAACTGCCCCAGGCGTCGCGATAATAGCCGGCGTGGCGGATGACAAAGCCATCGCGCGCCGATGTTTCGGCG
>CAYSIV010000207.1:0-11810 GCA_964431175.1 uncultured Anaerolineales bacterium | reverse complement strand
GCGCGGCCACGGCGTTGATGGTGAGCGAGACGCTGATTTTCTCGATGGGGATGCCGTCAAAGGCGGTTTCCATGTCGGCCAACGTGTCCACCGCCATGCCCACCCGCCCCACCTCGCCCTCGGCTAGCGGGTCATCGGAGTCCAATCCCATCTGTGTCGGCAAATCAAAAGCAACGTTGAGCGCGTTCTGCCCGTTCGAGATCAGGAACTTGAATCGCTCGTTCGTTTCGACGGGTGTGCCGAAACCGGCGTACTGGCGCATCGTCCACGGGCGAGCGCGGTACATCAGCGGATGGATGCCGCGGGTGAACGGGAACTCGCCCGGCCCGCCGAGGCCGTCAATGCCGTTCACATCTTCCGGCCCGTAAACGGGCTTGACGGGGATGCCCGACTCGAGAATGACTTCACGTATTTTCTCAGCCATTTTTCTAGATGTTTTCCTCTCTCATCTATCCGCTATGGTAGAATCCAAGTCGGAGCAAATGATTGATGGTCAAGGGGAGACTCTGGACACAGCGGGACAAATATGGAAACGACATTTATCTCACTGCCGAACGTTGGAAGCACACTGTCGATCCAGAGAATCACCCCGAACTTGAACCATTCGCAGATCATGTTCGCGAAACGATCCGGCGCGGGCGCCGAAAGCAAGATGCGCTTCGCCCTGATGCATATACATACTCTCTTGCATTCGACGATTTGCCTGGCGATAAAACACACATCGTCGTCGCCGTAGTATTTTGGCGCGTAGCTGGCGCGCAAGGCAGTGAGCAAAGCGAGAACTTTGTGGTGACAGCATACTTCAGAGAGCGTGAATGATTAAGGCGGAACAATGAAACAACCCAGGTATAACTACGATAAAGAGGCCGATGTCCTGTACATTTCCTTTGGCCGCAGCAAACAGGCAACTTACATTGAACTGAGCGATCACTTAATTTTGCGCCTGGAAAAAGGCAAACCCGGCAAGCCGCCCAGAGCAATCGGCCTCACGGTGCTCTACCCGGCCTACTTGCAGAAGATCGGCCACATCCCCTCAATCCCGGCATTTCGCCTCAAGCGTCTCCGCCCTGAACTTCGTGTGGCCGTAATGGAAGTTCTCCTCAAACCGCCCCTAAGCGACATCCTTGCCACACAGTTGATTCTCACGCCCGGCAAACCGACGCTGACTGATTTGGTCACGGCATAAGTCATCCTGACATTGCTCTTTGGCGCTACCTGCCTGTATCCTGAAGGAACGCTTCAAGGAGCGAGTTGAACTGATCAGGTTGCTCCCAGTGGGGTGCATGCCCGGCGTCGCCGACAATTTGGACTGCGCCGCGCCAGAGGCTGGGCATTTTCAAGGCGCTGATGTAGGCGCGGTTGACGAGTTGCTCATGCTCGCCGTGTAGGATCGCTAACGGCGCGGTGAGATTGGCGACAATCGCAATCTCGTCCGTATAGCCGTCAGGCCGGATGCTCGCGGCCAGCAGCGCGCGCGCCTGCCCATCGGTACGGCGAATGTCCTCCAGAAACAGATCGGGAACAGCGGCGCCGGGCTTGAACAACGCAGACGCGAAGCCTGCGGCCTCCTCCTCCGTCAGATCAGATTTGAAGGCCGCGCCCATGGCGGGGTGAGGCAAGAACGCTTCGGCCATCGCCGGAGGGAAAGCCAGCGGCGGCGTGCCGAAAACTATCCAGCCGGCGGCTTTTGGCAATTGGCCGCTGGCTTCCAGTACCGCGTGCCCGCCCAAACTCCAACCCACTAAGACCGCTTCCGTGAGGCCCAATTGCCTGGCAACCTCGACCACCGTATTGGCATAACCGGGCAGGGAATAGGTTGCCTGCGGATCGGACGCCGGGGACGATTGCCCGTGGCCGGGCAAGTCCATTGCGACCACCCGGAACTTCTCGCCGAACGCGCTCTCAATCTGGCGCTGGTACGAGCGGCTTGAACAGGAGTTTCCGTGAATGAGCAGCACGGCCGGCTTTCCCGCACCTTTGCTTTGATACACGGCTATCGTATCAGCGCCGACTTTCAACATTTCCTTTTGCATGGTTTCCTCCAAAGAGATATGGCGCAGGATTAATTGTGCTACGCGCCTGCTGTTTCCGTTTCGGGAATGATATCCAACTGCCAAGCCTCACGTCAATCACGGTCTTTCTCCTTCGTAGGCTCCAATGTCACACACCGCCTTGCCATTGCCGTTTCCGTCTGCGGGCCGGGGCGCGCCCGAAATATCAACGGGCGGGCAAACGCCGTTATCGCCGGCGTCAATGGCCGGGCTGCCGGAGCCGGGCGTCATTCCATAGTCCATCCCCGACAGCGGCCCGGCGAACAGCGGGTCGGCGCAAAAGTCGTGAGCGCCCGAGGCCGTGTAATCGCCCGTCACACCGCATTCGACGTTCTTCGCGTTGTGCGCGACATTGTAGTCCGAATCAAGTTTGAGATTCGCGCAACCTTCCTGATAAAACAGGAAGGTGATGTCGGACGGGTCAAAATAGTCGGCGTCCCCCAGAAAGATGTTGTTGCGCGCCGTGACCGTCTCCAAGCCATTGCACTGAAAGCCTTCACGCGGGCCTGCCCCCACCAGGCCGTCTCCCTGCCCGTAGAGGGTCGAGTTCACGATGGAAATCTGTTCGCCTCCCGTGAACACAATGGTCAACGTATTGCCGAGCGCGCGGCAGTGATCCACCCAGTACGTGAAAGGCTGATTCTCAAAGAAAGCGCAGTTACCTACCAGCAGATTATTGGTGATTGTCGTTTGGCCGGTCACTTTAATCTGATTGCCCGCGTTGCCCTCGGCGCGCACACGATTGAGACTAATGCTTCCACCCAACGTGTGATAGAGCAGATCCAAACCGTCGGAGGTGTTGTGCAGGAAAGCCGAGTCTTCGATGATCCAATCGCCGCCCGTCTCCCCCGTTCCGACTCCATCGCCGTAGCCGCCGGCCTCCTGCCCCCAACAGCCGACCGGCTCGCCTGCGGGATAGGTCTCACCGCATCCATTCCACTCAACTACCCAATGACGAAAGATCAGCGTTCCCGAATTCGAGTCGCCGCTGTCATCCCACAAGTCGCCGTCCCAGCCGACCGATCCGTTTCCGGCAAGGCGCACGTTTTCCACCGTCCAATCGGTCAACCGTCCGGCGTGGACTCCGCCCGCGGCGAGGCCGTGAATATTGAGATCGCTCAGACGCACATTTGCCGAGTCTTCGGCGTGCAGGCCATACGCGGCCCAGTCGCCATACGGCGGCGTGTCGCGCTCGCAGGCCAAACCGCCCGAATGATTCTCGACACACGACGAGTGGTCGGTGATCTCGAAGCAGGCAAGTTCGATGTTGCTGGCGTCGGTGAGATTCACGATGAACCACGGTCGCCCCGAGCCCCACAGTTCAGGCGGGTTGTCGCAACCGGACTCCCAGTCAGCGCCCAGAATGCGCGTCGGGTGATCACGATCGGGGCCGCCCGGAACGGGGGACATGTGGCAATCGAAAGAGCCCCCCTGGTCGCAGTTGTCCGCGCCGGGCGCGCCGAAACCCATTTGATACTCGCCGGTTGCGACGACGAGCGTGTCGCCTCCCGCGATGCGCGGCTCTGCCCCGGGCGGCAGAGCGCGGAACGGATGATCCCACGCGCAAGCCTGACTCGCGCCACTGCCGGGATACGGCGCGTCGGCGAGGCCGGTGCACTGCTCACTGTTGCCTCCATCCGGGCGAACGTAATAAACTGCGCCGAATGACTCTGGCAGAGTCGCCGCCGGAGATGGCTCGACGACAGGCTGAGTCGGCTTAACGGCGCTCGTAGCCAACGGCGCGCCGCCCGTTGCAACCGGGGTTCCCGGAGTTGGACCGGCCCCGAAGTTGCAGGCGAACGTCACCACCGTCAACGGAATCACAAGCCGCAAGGGTATTCGCCGGAACATATCATCTCACCATCAATTAGCTTTCGACCTCTTTGAAAGCCTGTCGCATCGCCACTTTGCCCACATTCTCCCGGATGAACGTGGCGATGTCCTCGAACCGGCTGCTGCTGGGGAACACCCCGGCCACGCCCAACTCCTTGAGCGGCGCAACATCTCGCTCCGGGATATTGCCGCCGACCATCACCAGCGCGTCATCCATTTTGGCCTCGCGCAATTTCGCCATCAACTTTCGCGCAATCGGCAAGTGAGCGCCGGAGAGGACCGAGAGGCCGATCACGTCCGCATCTTCCTGCGTTGCCGCCTCCACAATTTGCTCTACGGTTTGATGCAAGCCGGTGTAGATGACTTCAAACCCGGCATTGCGCAGGGCAATCGCCACTACCTTGGCCCCCCGGTCATGGCCGTCGAGGCCCGGTTTGGCAATAAGCACCCGAATGGGTCTCGTCATCTCTAATCTCCAATTTCTACGCGAAGCGTCCAACCTCTAACTCGCCGCTCTATTTGAAATGCCGCCCCAACTCGGAAGCGTAGCGCACGCCAACTTCTTTGGCGTTTTGGGTCAGCCACTCGCTCAGGCGCGTCTTGCCCGGCGGAACTGAGTCGACGAAGAGCAGATCGCCCATCAACCCGGCTACTTCATCGCCGGTCAGCATCACGTCGCCGACGAAGAGGCTGATCAGTTGCGCCAGAGCCAGCGCCAGGCCCGGCGGCATATGGACGATCCACGCCCGGCTGTTGATTGCCTTGGCGATCAGCCTTACCAATTCGTCGAAAGTAAAAATCTCCGGCCCGACGGCGTCAATGATCACGTTCTCCGATCCCTGCCCGGCGCTCACAGCGATATCAGCCAGGTCGGCAACGTAGATCGGCTGAAGCTTGTAGCCGCCCGCGCCGGGGATGGCGAACGCCGGGAAACGCCGCAGGAGCCAGGCAATGTTGTTGATGAGCACGTCCTCGCCCGCCTCAACGCCGAACAGCACGGTCGGGCGCAAGATGGCATACGAGAGTTTTGACTCGCGCAAAGTCTGCTCCATAATCGCCTTCCCGCGATAGTAGGAAAGCATGGACTCCGGCGACGGTTTGGCGATGCTGACGTGAACCATCCGTTTCACCCCCGCCTCTTCGGCGGCCCGAATCAGAGTCTGGGTGTTCGCGACAGCCCGCTCGTGCGTGTTCTGGCCATGAGAGAAGCGCACCCAATAGGTGTTGTATAACACGGTCGCGCCTTCGAGGCTCTTCGCCAACTCAGCAGGCTTGTCGAAGTTGAACGGCATCGCCGTCACCTGATCGCCAAAGGGGTTGGGGCGGTCAGGGTGGCCGGTCAACGTTTTGACCTTGATTCCCCTCGCCAGCAACCGCCGAGTGATATATCGCCCGGTGTAACCGAACGCGCCCGTTACCATGTGCACTTCGCTCACCATCAACCTCCAACTTCCAACCTCTAACTTCCAACCCTAACCACCACCGCCGCCGCGGTATCGCCCGCCGCGCAACCGGTGAACAACCCGTAGCCGCCGCCCAGCAGAACCAATTCTTCGATCAGTTCCATGATGAGCCTTGTGCCGGTCGGCCCCTGCGGGTGGCCCCAGATGAGCGATGAGCCATAGTTGTTCATCGCTTCTTTCTTCACGCCCATCTGGCGTGAGAAGTAAACATCGTTCACGGCGAAGGGGTTATGAGTCTTGATCGTCTTCACATCCTTGATGGTAATGCCGGCCTGCGCCAGCGCCTGTTGTGCGGCCGGAACATTCGCCATCGGCATGAAGCCTTTCTTCACCCGTCCCTGGGCAAAGCTGAGAATTTGAATTTCGATTTGGGGATCACGACTCAGTTCAGCCGCTCGCTGTTTTGAGGTGACGAGCATGCCGGCGTTGCCGTCGGCCGGGTAAGTCTGAGCGCCGAAAGTGACAGTGCCATTGGGCAGGACCGGCTTGAGCTTCGCCAACCCTTCAGCTGTGGTGGGGAACACCCCTTCATCGTCTTTCACGGTGGCGACCACTTTTTTGCCTGAGGGGTTTATTTCCACCGGAGTGACCATGTAGCGCTTGTGGAAAGCCGCCTCGTCCTTGAGCGACTCTTGATATTGGCCGTAGCGCATCAGCATCACTTCGTGCTGTTCTTCCGTAGTGATCTCTTCCTCGCGGGCTGTATTCTCCGCCGTCTGAAGCATCGCATTGCGGGCAAAGGGATCGTTGTTCAAATTGTCCCACACCCAGTCTTCGGCCTCGGGCCGCGCACCGGGGTTGTTGGGATTGGGATAGGTGAGATGCGGGCCATTTGAGGTACGGTCGGCGGTGAGGCACAGTAAAGACGCGACATGTCGCGTCTCTATCTCGCAGGCCGCGCTGCCAATCACGCGCGCCGAAGTTGCGCACGCCTGCGAAAACGTCGGCCCGGTGATCCCCTCAGCGCCGATCAAAGCGGCCACCCAGGGCGCGGCGTAGAACGCGCCTTTGGAGGGAACGGTGGTGCCAAGATATAGCGCCTCAAACACCGATGGCGCAATCTTCCGCTCGGCCAGCGCGCGTTTGGTCACTTCAGCGGCGAATATAAGCGGGTGCAGGTTGGCGAAACTGCCCTGCCACTTGACGAACGGCGTGCACCAGTAGCCGCCGTAGGGAATAAAGACATTTTGAAATGACATGCGCTCCTCGTGAAGCGTCGGGCGTAAAGCGTGGAGCGAGTCGCTTCACGCTCTTCGCTCTACGCTTTACGCTCCAACTGTCAGCCCGCCATCCACCCAGATCACCTGGCCGGTAATATAGCTGGCATCGTCGCTGGCCAGGAAAGCGTGAACGGATGCAATTTCATCCGGCTCGGCCATGCGCTTGAGGGGAATGCGTTCGACCAGGCCGGCCATGACGTTATCGGGGATGGCGGCGGTCATGCGTGTCTTCACCCCACCGGGCGCGACACAGTTGACGGCGATGTTGTAGCGGGCCCATTCTAGAGAATGGGTTTTGGTCAGCCCAATGACGCCCGCCTTGGAGGCCGAGTAGTTGGCCTGCCCGATGTTGCCCTGAGCGCCAACCGAAGCCGTATTGACGATGCGGCCATACTTCTGCTTCATCATCGGCACAGCGGCCAACTGCGACATAAGCCACGTGCCTTTGAGGTTGACCAGGAGCACCGTGTCCCATTGCTCGTCCGTCATGATCTTCACCTCGCCATCCTTCACGCGCACGGTCAATGCATCGCGGGTGATGCCGGCGTTGTTGATCAGGATGTCGAGCCGCCCAAAGTTTTCCACCACCGCGTCGACCATCTTCTGGGCTTCGGCCCGCGCCGACACACTGCCAACAACCGCCAAGGATTTTCCGCCGCCATCGACAATGAGTTTGGCCGTCTCGTTTACACCAGCCTCATCCATATCCGCCACCACGACAATAGCGCCCTCTTTCGCAAACCGGAGCGCCGTTGCCCGGCCAATGCCGTTGCCGCCGCCGGTGATCAATGCCACTTTGTCTTTGAGTCTCATATCAGCCTCTTTGAGATTAGAGATTAGAAATTGGAGATTGGGGTTTCGCGTGCCTTTCGCGGGCCATGCCTGGGGCTTGGGATTTTCACCCCCGCTTCATCATCAACGTCCACTTCCCTTCAATCACCGCTTTACCTTCTTGATTGCAGACGTGCGTCTCGAAGATGACAACGCCGCGATCCGGCTTGGACGTTTCCTTCTTCTCTAACACTTTGAGTTCGAGATGCACGGTATCGCCAAACTTTGTAGGGTTCTTATATTGGATGACTTGCTCCATCAACGCAAGAGTCGTCCCCTCAAACACGCCTGTCCAGTTCGACATCCCCGTTGACATAGCCGCGACCAACATGCCGTGCGCGATGCGCGTGCCAAAGGGCGTGGTCTTGCCAAACGCTTCGTCAATGTGCAACGGGTTGAAGTCGCCGGACAATCCGGCGAAGGCCACCACGTCCGCCTCGGTGACGGTGCGCGCCGGTGAAGTGAACGTGTCGCCCAGGTTGAATTGTTCAAAGGTCAAGCCGCGAGTTTTGTAAGTCATACTCCCATCTCCTTCGCAATAATGCCTCTCAAAATTTCGCTCGTGCCGCCGCCGTACAACAGAAAGCGCGCGTCACGAAAATAGCGTTGCGCGTCGTATTCCATGGCAAAGCCGTAACTGCCAAAGATGCGGGTGCATTCGTCGGCGGCCTTGTTCGCCATCTCGGTCGCAAAAAGTTTCGCCATCGAGGCCAGCTTCATGTCCGGCTTGCCCTGCTCGACCTGCCACGCGGCGCGATACACCAGCCCACGCGCCGCTTCCAACTGCGTGCCCGTCTCGGCGATCTTGTGAGCGATGGCCTGATAGGCCGCAATCGGTTTGCCGAACTGCACCCGCTCGTGCGCATACTTGAGGCTGGCCTCCAGAGTCGCCTGGGCCAGCCCCAGCGCTAACGCCCCGGTCATGGTCCGAATCTCGGCCAAGATGGCGCCGAGGTTCCTGAATCCCGTTCCCTGTTGACCGAGCAGGTTTTCCGCTGGCACGCGCACATCTTCCAGAATTAACTCGGACGTCTCGGAAGCGCGCACGCCCATCTTTTCGATTCGCTTTCCCACCGACAGCCCCGGCTGACCCTTCTCGACCAGGAACATGTCAATCCCTTTGAATCCGGCTTCGGGATCAGTTTTGGCCGCCACTGTAAAAAAGTCGGCCACGGTGGCCGAAGTGATCCACATCTTGCGCCCGTTCAACACCCAGCCGTCGCCGCCGTTCTTCACTGCCCGGGTGGTGATGCCGCCGAGGTCGGAGCCGAAGTCCGGCTCGGTCATGGCAATCGTGCCAATCTTGTCGCCGCGCAGGGCGGGCGTGAGCAAACGTGTTTTGTGATCGTCTGTGCCGAAACGATAAATGAAGTCTGTGCCCATCAGGCATTGCATCGAGACCGCCGCCGCCAGCGCCAGCGAGCCGTGGGCGATCTCTTCGGCCATCAGGCAAAAGGTGGTGAAGTCGGCGCCCAATCCACCAACCGATTCGGGATAGCGCAAGCCGAAGTAACCCAGGTAGCCGCATCGCCGGAACAGCGCCCTGGGGAACTCGCCGCGCTCGTCGAGTTGGGCCGCAACCGGTATAACTTCCTTCTCTACAAAGTCATGCACCGATCTGCGGAATAACTCTTGCTCTTCAGTCAAAGAAAAGTTCATTTTCTATTGCTTCACTTCAGATAACGTGATCAGCGACAACACAAATGCTCCAACGCCAAAAGCGAACTCGTTGGCGTGAACCGGCGCAACCTTCAACGCATTGAAAGCCACGCTCGCCAGCAACAAAACTGCCGCCAGCAACTTGAAAATCCGATCTGTCATCCGATAACTGTCCACTGTTGACTGCTCACTGTTCACTACTCGCCGGCTTCTTCTCCGCCAGATGAATCAGCACCCCAAACGCATCCTTGGGATGCACAAACGCCTCACGCCAGTATTGGCCTTCGAAGGTCACGCCCGATGGGTAGGTGTGGCGGTAAGCAATTCGGCCTCCGCGCCGCTCAAGTTCGGCTACGGCCACATCCAGGTCTTCCACTTCAAAGGTAATGTGATGCACGCCCGGCCCGCCAGTCTTTTTGATAAACTTTGCCACCGGGCTGTCGTCGCGCGTCGCCTGAAGTAATTCCATTTTGCTCGCGCCAATGTCGAACGGGCGATAGCGAATACCCATGTCTTCAATGTTTTCTTCGGGGCAGAACCTGGCCCCGAACCACTGCTCGAAGAAAGCCTGAGCCTTATCCAAATCCTCAACCGCCAGCGCAACCCGCTCCACTCGTTTGATGTAATCCATATCTTTATCCTTCGTTCAACACGGCCTGAGGCCGCCACAAGCCGTTCCCGGTTGCCGGTTCGCCGTTTACGGCCACTGCCGGGGTGAGCAACCACAGGGCGATGAGGCCAAGCAAAACCTGCGTGCTCATCTGCGGCGCATAACCGCCCGCCGCCAGCAAAAGCAACGCCCAGCCCGCCGCGTCGCCCCGACGCCGTGAAGCAATCACGACTGCGCTCGCCAACCACAGACTCACGGCGTACAGCGGCCACGGCAGATACAGAGTCAAGCCGGTTGACCAGATGGCAATGATGGCCGTCAGCGCCGGATTGAGGAGATAGGCCGCGACAAATGCCAGCGCCGGAATGGTTGCCCACTTGTAGGGCGAGACGCTGTCTCGCCCTACAGCCCACCACAACCCAACAGGGCTAAGGACAACAAGCAGTTCGCCGAAATTGAAAAGCACTTCTGTGAAGGGCGGCGGGCCGGGCCAGCGCAGAGCCAGGTAGAGGGCCGGAAGCACCTGATACAACCCCCCGGCCAGCAACGCCAGCGCCGGAATTGACCACGCGATTTTCTTTTTGATGTCCCCGACCTCGCGCCAGACCTGTCCGCCCACCATTGCCAGGGCGGCCACCACCAGGAGTTGATAGCCGACCGCCAGCCAGCCAGCGGGTGCGACGAAAAGAGAGACGGCGTTGAGCGCGATCAGAATCGGCAGGGCAAACGCCAGGCCGGTTGCGCGCCGGGTTCGCCGCGAGTGCCAGGCGATCCAGATCGCGGCGAGAAGCGCCAACAGGCCGGTGAGAGTGAAAGCCAATTGGCCGACGAGGGTGAGGGCCTGATAGGCGGCTATCACCGGCGGCGACTTGGGCATGAAGATCGCCGAGCGGGTGACCATCCGCGCAATCAGCCAGTCGGCAAGAGCGGCAACGGTCAGCCAGCGAAAGAAGATCGGGAGAGAGTCTCCCGAAGGTTGTGAGCCTTCGGGAGGGTGAGTGATTGGCGAGTTCATTTCTTATCTGGCAGTTTCGAGATCAGGAAGACAGTGCCGGCCAGACCGAGGATGAGCAAGGCCATCACCGCCATCGGGATGATGGCCCAGAAAGCGCCTTCGATGTTCGGGGCTGCCGTCGGCTGAACACGCGGGGCTTGAACGGGCGCGGCGCCTTCCACTTGGAGTGACACCCACTGCGAGGTGGACTTCTGCCCGTTGCGCTCGTTGTTCGCGCCGTCCCAGGCAGCAAAGGCCATCGAATACACTTTGCCCGGCGTGAAGGTTACATCGTCGGTTTCTTTTGAAGTGATGTCGCGGCTGAAGATGACTTGCCACTTTGCATTCGCCCATGCGCCAAACCCTTGCACGTTCTGGCCGTCGGCGGGTTGGGCGGTGAGTGAGCCGAAGCCGCCGGCGATGATGTCTTCGACCGGCGAGGCGCGAGTCGCGCTAGCAAACAGATTGCCCGAAACCAGCGCGGGCAAATAGTTCGGGTCGGTGTAATCACCCGGAGCGACGAGAACCGGCTCGACGGCGCTGGTGAACGGATACTGATCCACATACATGTTGGGATACAGCGTATTCGTGTCGTTCCGGGCCGTGATGTCGGCCTGCCAGTCGGCTTTCCAATGCCAGATGTTCACGTTGCCGCCCGGCTGGCCCATGCAGAAGAACGGCAGGCCTTCGGCCAGTGGGAACTGCACGGCCACCGCGTCGCGGAAGTCCTGCACCCGCACCATCGAATCGTTTTTCGTCTCATCGGCCCACTCAACCAGAATCACAATTTGCGATCCGTTATGCAGGGCGCGCGCGGTGACGGATTTGACTTTGGTGCTGAGGAGCATGGGTCGGGTGACGTTCTGGGCGCTCAACGGCACTTCGACCGCAGTGGCCTTTTGCCAGAGATCAGAGTTCGGGTCGGTCGCCGGCAGATCGCCCGACACTTGGACGGCGAGGAGGGTGAGCCCTTGCGAACCGGCGAGCGGCACTTTGAAGAAGGTAAGCACAATGGCAACTGCGACTATCAGACTGAGGGAGAGGAGAGAGCGTTTGTTCATGGCACAACTCCGTAACAGATTCAATCTTGTCCGGCGATAACAGGACACGCCTCGCACGAAATCTCCGGCACGAGAGGCGTGGGCTTGA
>CAYSIV010000206.1:0-12033 GCA_964431175.1 uncultured Anaerolineales bacterium | reverse complement strand
CGTCTGAAGCATTGTCGTATTCAGCGGTCTCGTCCAACAACTTGATCAGCGCCGGGTGAACGTCACACCACGGCTTGTCGTTGGTGTATTCCAGCGCGGCCAGGCTTTCCAGCAGGGGAGCTACCTTGTCCGGCTCGTTGTATTGGTTGTGCTGGCGAATGGCCCGCAAGATGCGGCGCTGTTCTTGGGTGATAAAGCGCCAGTAAAATGTTCGGATTTCGGCCTCAGCCTTTTGCACGTCTTCTTTCTCAATGCGCGGGTCGGGGCGGGGGGCGCGCTGGGCGTAGGAAATGGCCGTGCGGACGACGCGGCACAGTTCGCGAAACACGCCGCCGCTCACCCGGATCGCCTCGTTGAGGGCATCGTCGGCGATCAAGTCTGCCTTCATGCGTTTACGCACGAACATCCGCAGAACGCGATAGCCTTCCGAGTTTGGGTTGTCGGCTTGGCCGCGCTCGTGCACCTTGACGTTCGGCAAGAAGATAGGCGTGCCCAACAAATCCCGAATCCCCGGCTGGTAAAACAGCGGGCTGGCGACGGTATAGACGATGGGCACAGCCGGCTGGATCATCGTCTCGCGGTGATCTTGGAAAATCTCGCGGCTCCGCCCGAGGTCTAACTTGTCCAGGTCGTCAATCAACACCAGCGGCCAGCGCTTTTCTACACTCAGGATCGCGGCGGCAATGTTGTTGATCAACCCGACCAATTCGCGGATGTTTTGCTCGATCACCTGGCGCACAACGGTGCGGGTGTGCGGTTCGAGTTTGATCTTCAGCCCGGCTTCGGCGAAGAAGGCGTTGAGCTTGGCTTCGGCTTCAGCTTCAACCATCCGTCCCGGCGTGATCGTCACTTCCTTTTCTACTCGCCCGCGAAAGGAGTCCAGTTCCTTGACGAGATCCTCTCGCAGTTTGCCGCCGCCTGCGCGAAAGTAGCGGTACATGCGCCCGCCGATCTCCAGCAATACGTCTCGGTAGTCCAGATTATCCGTGCCCGGGCCTTCCTCGTCTTTGATACTGAAGTGAACGGGCCAATAGTTGCGCGTGATTGCCGGGTTGACGGCCACGCGGTACAGTTCGGTGGACTTGCCGCAACCACGCAAGCCGGAGAAGAAAATCTTGGGCGGTGTGCGAAAGGGCTTGAGCAATTCCAGTTCTAACGCGGCCACCGGGTTGTCTGGCCGATCCACGTAAAACGGGTTCGGCTCACCGTTCGGCCCTGGTTCAAGGGGCAAATCCAGCTCGAAGTTCAGCCACGCCCGGTCGAAGTCATTAGCAATGATATAGTCGAAGTCGGCCATTATCCTCTCCAAACACGATTATACTCCCGCCAAGATTGTAGTCCCATCAGCCTCGTAATGCAAAACATGCGATAATCCCCAACTGTCCAACCACCAAACAACCTAACCACCCATGCCACACTCCCTCAACACCCGCTTCATCGTTCGCTTCTTCATCATCTTCCTCGCCCTCACAGCGGCCAGCCTCACCGCCCTCTCGTTCCTCCCGCCGCCGATCCTGCGCGGTCTGGTGGTGTGGGCGCAGTCGTTCACCGGGCCGCCCGCCGATGCTACTCCCTCATCGCCCATTATCTCCGCGCCGCCCGGTCAAATGCCAAATGGGCCAGTGGGCGTGCAGGAGTGGAAACAGGACGCGGGCGGCGAGTATGAAATTGCCGGGAGCGGCTTTTTCCTGGCGTTGAACGGCGGCCAGGCTGTCGGTGTCAGCACCGCTCACAGCGTGGGCGACCTGCACGACCCGGCCAACACTTTACAGCACATGGCTTTCAAACTGGCCGGAGACGATCATTATTTGATGGTGTTCGACGAACTGTACGGCCCGCCCGGCATTCCCCGGCCCGCCGCCGAAATGAATCTGACAGTGGACTACCTGCTCCTGCGCGTGACCGTGCCCGATACGGTTGACCCATCTCTGCGCCTCACCCCGGACTCTCGCGGCGCGCCGCAACCCGGCGAGCGCGTGTCGCTATTCAGCGGGCTGGGCGGCGAGAGCGGCCCGCGCCGGGAATCGCAAGGCACGGTGCAGTCGGTGGACGCGACAAGCATTTGGGCGTTGATGGACGGCGGCTTATTTGACGCCGGCGGTATGAGCGGCTCGCCCCTCCTCAGCCAGTACACCGGGCAGGCGGTGGGCATGGCCGTTGCTGTAGATTACGCCCGCGACCGGGTGCGAATCGGCTTTCACCCCATTGGCTCCATTGTAGAGAAAGCGCAAGCTGCTACTGTGTTCTCCAAAATAAACGAGTATCCGTAAAACGTCAAACGACAAGATTTCACGTTTGTCGTTTCACGTTTGTCGTTTGACCTGTCATATGTTCCGAAACATTCGCCAAACCTCTCAACCTTCAACACCTCCCGACCCGTTCGTTCGCCCCTCCGTCGATCAACTACGGCGGCTGTTTCGCTATCTCGGCCCCTATCGGGGCTGGATGACGATTGCCGTGATCTCGCTCGTCTTTGGCGCGTCTGCCGGGCTGGTCTTTCCCTGGATCATGCAGACATTGGTGGACACGGTGCTGACCGAAAGCAACTTCACCGAACTCAACCGCATCACCGTTTTGCTCATCGCCACCTTCCTCATCCGCTCGGTCTTCTACTACTTCCAGGGCTACTCGCTGGCTTACGTGGGCGAGCGCATCGTGGTGGATTTGCGCCGTGAGACGTACACGCATTTGCACCGCCTCAGCCTGCGTTTCTTCGCCGACCGGCGCACGGGCGAACTGCTCTCGCGCCTGTCGTCGGATGTCACCCTCATCCGCTCGGCGCTGACCAACAATGTCGCCGCTGTTCTCAGCCAAACGCTGACCTTCGTCGGCTCGCTGATTCTTATGCTCATTCTCAACTGGCGGCTGACATTGTTTATTCTACTGCTCGCGCCGCTGGTGGCGGTGAGCGGGGCCGTGTTTGGCCGACGATTGAGGAAGCTCTCGACGGCGGTGCAGGATCAACTGGCTGATGGCACCGCCATTGCCGGGGAAGCCTTGAGCGAAGTCCGGACCGTCAAAGCTTTCGTCCGTGAGCCTTACGAAGTGAGCCGCTACAACGATCAAATGGAGCGCGCTTTCAAGGTGACGATGACGCTGACCATTGTCCGCTCGGCCTTTGGACCCTTGATTAGCTTTTTGGGCTTCGGGGCGCTGGCCGGCATCTTGTGGTTTGGCGGGCGCGAGGTCTTGAACAAGCAGTTGTCGGGCGGGGGGTTGATCGCCTTTCTGGTGTATGGCATCAATATCGCCGGCGCGATTGGCTCGTTCACTAATCTGTATACCCAGATTCAAGAGGCGCTGGGGGCGTCGAAACGGATCTTTGAGTTGCTGGATGAAGTGCCGGAGATCAGGGACAGCGCCACGGCCAGAGCACTGCCGCCCGTCAGCGGCGGCGTCACCTTTGAGGCGGTATCTTTCGCGTATGAGCGCGCCTCGGCAGTTTTGCATGATATTTCCCTGAACGTTCAACCCGGTGAAGTGCTGGCGCTGGTGGGGCCGAGCGGGGCCGGCAAATCCACCCTGTTCAATCTCATCCCGCGCTTTTACGACCCGACGAACGGGCGAGTGTGCGTGGACGGCCATGATCTACGCCAGGTGACGCTGGACTCTTTGCGAAAGCAAATTGGCATTGTGCCGCAAGAGATACAACTGTTTTCGGGTTCGGTGCGCGAGAATTTGCGCTACGGCAAACTGGATGCCACCGAGACCGGGCTGGAAGCCGCCGCCCGCGCCGCCAACGCCGACGAGTTCATCGCCCGCCTGCCGCAGGGCTACGATACGCTGGTGGGCGAGCGCGGAGTCAAATTATCGGGCGGCCAGCGGCAACGGGTTGCCATCGCCCGCGCCATCCTCAAAGACCCGCGTATTTTGTTGCTGGACGAGGCGACCTCGAGTTTGGATTCGGAATCGGAGGGATTGGTGCAAGAAGCGCTGGAGCGCTTGATGATGAATCGCACGACCATCATCATTGCCCACCGGCTCTCGACCGTGCAAAAGGCAGATCGGATTGCGGTGCTGGATGAGGGACGGCTGGTGGAATTGGGCACCCACGCTGAGCTACTCACCGTGGCCGGGGTGTATGCGCGGTTGTATCACCTGCAATTCAAGAATGGCTTTGCCGCCGAGCAGACTGCGCTTCCGGTGTGACCTGTGATGGGGACTCTTTCCGCCGCCGGTACGCCTCCAGAAATTGCTCTGCGGTATAAACCGTCTCGGTAAAATTCAGGCGGCGGCCCAGCCGCGTCAGTTGCGGCGGATCGACGTAAGTGGCCGCCAGGAGCGCCTCTTGCCCAAGCACCCTCTGCGGTGGACCGTCGAGCAAAACCGCTCCCTGGGCCAGGGCGATGAGGCGGTCAAAGTTTTCGGCACAGAAGTCAATGTCGTGGCTGATGGCGATGACGGTTTTGCCGCGCGCCCGGAGCGCCCGAACAATGTCGGCGATGTGGGTGACGGCGGCGGCGTCCTGACCGGTGGTGGGTTCATCCAGCAGAACGATGGGTGTGTCCATTGCCAGAATCGACGCCAGAGCCACCATCTTGCGCCAGGCCGGTGAGAGGTCGTAGGGGTTTGTTTCTTCTCGGTCTGTGAGTTGAGTGAGAGTCAGCGCCTCCTGGATTAAACTCCCCCGGCGCTCTACGGCGTAGCCCAGGTTCGTTGGGCCGAACGCCACCTCCTCCCGAACCGTCCGGCAAAACAATTGATCATCCGGGTTCTGGAACACGTACCCAACCCGGCCGGCGAGTCGGGCCACCGTGTGCTGGTGCGTATCCCAACCCCCAATGCGAACCACGCCTGCCGCCGGTTGCAACAGGCCGTTCAAATGCCGCAGGAGCGTGGTCTTGCCGGAGCCGTTCTGGCCGACGATGGCCACCTGTTCCCCCGGCTCAACTTCCAGCGAGATGCCCCGCAGGGCCTCAACACCGCCTGGGTAGGTGTAGCGCAAATTCTCAATTTCGATTTTCATGCAAGCCTTCGGAGAAGCCAGCTTGAGCCTCGGTCAGGGTGATGGGCAGGCGGCGCCCGGCGGGCCAGAGCGACTCTTGCTCAGCGCGCCGGGCGACGGCGGTGTAGCGCGAGATGCCGATGCCGTGCTCTGGCAGGAGCGGTGAGGCCAACACCTCTTGCGGCTTGCCCTGCAAAACGATCTTGCCCTCGGCCAGGGCCACCACCCGGTCGGCGTATTCGGCGATCCACTCCACTTTATGCTCGGCCATGATGATCGTCGCTCCCTGCTGGCTCAACGTTTTGATGACCTGAAAGACTTCGCGCGTGCCGACGGGGTCGAGTTGCGACGTTGGCTCGTCCAGCACCAGCACCTTCGGCTCCATGGCCAAAATAGAGGCCAGGGCCACCCGTTGTTGCTGTCCGCCCGACAGGGCGTAAGGCGAACGATTCGCCAGGTCGGCGATGCCGGCCAGGGCCATGGCTTTTTCGACCCGCGCCTTCATTTCATCGCGGGGCAAGCCGATATTTTCCAGGCCGAAGGCGATCTCTTCGTAGACGGTAAACTTCGCGCCCGACATCTGAGTGAAGGGATTTTGGAACACCAGGCCGATGCGCAGAACCAGATCGTTCAGGCTGGTCGTGCGAGTGTCGAGTCCAGCCACCTGGATTTGGCCGCTAAGAGCGCCCTTGAAGAAATGGGGGACGAAGCCGCTAAGGGCATAACCCAGAGTCGATTTTCCCGCGCCATTGGCGCCGACGATGGCGACGAACTCTCCCTCTTCAACTTGCAATGAGAGGTTGTGCAGGGCCGGCGCCTGAGTGGCCGGGTAGGTGTAGGTTAATTCCTGGATGTCAACGATAGCCATAGACGGCTTCCAAGGGCCAGAATCATCAGCGCCACGAAAATCCAACGGACGCCCTTTTCGGCAGTGGTATCGGGAATTTCAATGAGGCTGGTTTTAGGGCGAGGCGAGTTAAAGGCCCTGGCCTCGATGGCAATGGCCCGTTCTTCCACATCCACCAATGAGCCAAAGACCAACGGTCCCACCAGCGGCAACAAGGCCCCGACCCGCTTCCTCAAGGAGCCTTCGGTATCGAGGCCGCGCGAACGCTGGGCATCGATGATGGTGCTGGCCTTAACTCGCATTTGGGGAATGATTTGCAGGGTCGAGGTAATAATGTAGACCAGCGCTCCCGGCAGGCCCCGGCGTGAGAGATCGGTCATCAACGCGCTGGGGTGGGTGGTGAGCAGAAGCAACAGGAAGGAAGTCACCATGACCAAAATGCGAGTCGCGGTGAGATAAGCAAAGCTCACGCCTTCGGCCTTGACCGAGAGAAACCACAGGCTAACGAGAACGGTGCGCCCGCCAGGATAAAACAGGCTTTGCATGGCGAACAGAAAACTGAAGAGCGGCAGAAGCAGCCGCACTGTGGTTTGAATGAATTCGCTGTTGACCCTTCCCCAGAAGCTGAGCGGGATCACGATCAAACAGAAGAGGCTGGTCGGCAACCAATAACCGGGGCCGAAGAAAGCCAGGATGACGAGGGTGAATGCCAGCGTCAACTTGGTTAAAGGGTTGAGACGGTGCAAGGGGCTGGCCCGATCAATGAAGAAGGAGAGGCGATCACGCATGAACTGGAGTGCAAGGAGTCGGAGCCTGGCCGTCAACTAAGGCCAGGCTCCGACCTGGCTATGAAGCGTTACTGCGGCGAGAGGTCAACAAGGTGGCGACGATCACGATTGCAGCCACGACCAGGCCGACCCAGATGTAGACAGTTGAAACCTGGATGCCGGCAATAATGGTGATGATAATCGCCAGGAGCGCGAAGATGACGATCCACAGCGTGCTCTGCTTGGCTTCTTCCTTTTTTACATTTTCGGCGCGTGGGAAGCGCGACAGATACCGGACTGACAGGCCCTGGATGACGGCGAAGGCCAGCAAGGCGGTGGCAGTCTTGTCCACCGGTTCCGTGACCAGATTCGTGCCGATCACGGCTTCCCACAAGCCCTGGCCGGTGGCCATCAGATAAGCGGTGATGAACGACGAGCCGCTGGAAGTAATGCCGCCGAACAAGTATGCGCCGATGGGAGTGGAGGTAACGGTTGAAGCGACGGCGATGCACAGGCCGGCGACGATGACCTTCCACCAGGTCCTAAACAAGCCAAAGTAGGCCGCCCAGCCCGCTACAAAGCCGATGGCCGCGGCCACCGGGAACCACGGCAGGGCGCCCGGATCAATGAGCAGTCCCCAGATGATGTTGGATAGTGCGCCCGTCAGCGCCCCGGCCCACGGCCCGCAGATCGCGCCCACCAGCACGGTGCCGATCGAGTCGAGGTAGACCGGCAGTTTCAGGAGCACGACGATCTGGCCGATGACGATGTTGATGGCAATCGCCACCGGGATCAGAACCAGAGTCATGGTGTTGAAGTCTTTCTTGATTGAATCGATGATTTTCATTTGAGTTCCTCCTCGCTTTTAGTGTTAGACGTTGGGTTTCGGGTGGTTTATGACTGATGGAATGGTTGGGCCGGTTAACCTCCTTTCGCGGGCGCAAGTTGCGTCGGATGGGCCCGGCAAAGTTGCTCCATGCGTTGTAGAAAAAATTCGATGAAGTCGCGCGGTTTGACGCCCAGGGCCACTTTCATGTTGGCCGGCTTCTTCTGCAGATGATAAAAGTCGGCAAACGTTTTGCCCATCGCTACGCCGCCCGAAATATCTACATCTACGAACAAGTCTTGCGTGTCGACGAATTGAGGCGCAAAGGCCAAGGCCAGCGCCAGCGGGTCGTTGATGACGCACCCTTCGATGCTCTGATACTCGTCGTGGAATTCCATGTAGAAGCGGGTGGCGTCGGCGATGAAGCGGGAGACAGGTGAAGGGATGGCTAACAGCCGATCCACATCTTGCTGGGTCAGGATCACTTGATAGGTAACGTCCAACGGCACGAGGGTGATAGGCAGGCCGGAATGGAAAACGATGTGAGCCGCATGAGGATCGCAATAGGTGTTAAACTCAGCCAGGGGCGTGGTGTTGCCGCCGTGCCGGATCGCGCCGCCCATGATGATCACCTCTCGCACCGCCGGAATCAGTCTTGGCTCAAGGCGGAGGGCCATGGCCAGATTGGTGAGCGGGCCGATCGCAACCACGGTGATCTCACCCGGCGCGGCCAGAATCTTTTCGATGAGCAGGGTAGTGGCAGGTTGTGAGGCTGGAGAAGTTTTGGGAGCCGGCAGGCGGGCGTAGCCGATGCCGGTTTCACCGTGCGTTTCCGGCGCAATGAGCAAAGGCTGAACGAGCGGCAAACGCATGCCCTGGGCCACTGGAATGTGAGCCGCCCGGGCCAGCTCCAAAACACTCAACGCATTTTTGACTCCGTCTTCCACGGCGCAGTTGCCACTCACCACGGTCAGGGCTTCAACTTGAAGCTCCGGCGAAGCCAGGGCCAGCAAAATCGCCAGGGAGTCGTCAATGCCCGGATCGGTGTCAATGATGATTTTCCTGGGTAGCATAGCCATCATTAGGAATCGAATTTACAGTTCAGCGGCAGCCTGAGCCAGAATATGCCGGAAACGTTTGCTAGTCACTTTTCGCCACGGGCGTTTTAGCGTCCGTAGCAAGGCGCGAAGCCGGACTTGCTTAAACTTCAGGTATCTGCCCACCGCCCCGGCCGGGGTTTGAATCTGGTGGGCGAGAAAATTACGGAGCAAGCCAATGGCAACATCGATATCATGCAGTTCGCCAACATGATCCTGCAGGGCGACGATGGCTTCGATGGCCTCGGCAATGGCCGGGTTGAGGGCCTCGCTAAAAAACTCCAGCAGGTATCGCAATCGTTTCCCATCGATGCGCAAGGCATGAAGGGTGTCAAGGGTGGCCCAGTCTAACATCGTCTCGTAAGCGCGCAGTTTGCTGTAGTGACTCCAGATCTCGGCCGGCAGAATGTGGCGCACCAGGCTGGGGCGGGGCGGGACGTCGGCAGCCGATTTTTTCACACCGGCCTCTGTTGATGAAAGGAACTTGTTGTAATTTTCCTTGAATGTCTGGTAGCCCGCGCCATTCAGATAAGTTAACAACTTTTCGCGGGCTAAGTTACGCTGTTGGCCCCAATTCTCCAGGAGCGGCTGGAATACCCCGGCTGTTTCGGGGCTGAGCGATGACTCATAGGTTTGCGAGGCTTCAATCAGCACATCGAGATCGCGCACAGCTCCCAGGTGCCCGGCCAGAACCCGCAGTTCTTTTTGAAAGGCGCGGATGGCCTTGCGTTTGAAGTACGGCGCTACAATGCGGAACGCGGCCCGCTGGCGGCGGGTGGCGACACGCATGTCATGCAAGGCTTCGATATCGGCGCCTGCACGCGTTCCCTCTTCATTGGCCAACATGCGCTCGAAGTGGAAGCGCAGAATTTTTCGCCCGGCGTCGGCCATGGACTCGTCGGCGCGGACGCCGGGGTGCTTTTTCTTCTTGGGCGGCTTTGGCTCAACCGGCTGCTCGCGTAGCGCCAGCGCCCGTTCAAACTTAGAGAGCGTTTGTGGTTCCAGCTGGTAGGGAGTCAGCAACTCACCCAGGGCTTGCAGGTCTTCCAGCGTGCCGGTTGGCGACAATTCGATTTCCAACTCATGGAAAGTCGCTGTGCGCTCCCCGACCTCTACTTCGACAACATCCAGCGAAGCGAGGCCGACCCGCCGTCTGCCTTGCTTCACTTCGCGCACCGAACGATGCTGATGGATGACGAACAGCTCTTCCAAGGGCTGGCCGTCACTCAGGCGAAGGGCCAGCTCGCGGGCCTGGCTTTCGGGCCAGGCCACGGGAGGGGCGTTCGAGACAACTTCAACTTCGTATTCTTCTCGTTGATGAACTGCGCCATCCGCGCCGCTCAGGCTTTTGAGCGTGATTTTCCGGTTCTCCGACTCGCCCTCGCGCACTCTCAAGGCATACCCGCCCCGTAAAATGTCGCGGCTGGCAGTGTCCAGGTATTGGTCGGCCACTTGCTTCTCGCTTTTGGCCTGGAACTTGTAGTCAGCCAGCCGGTCGAGCACGAGCAAGTCGGCAAAGGTGGCAGAGTCTGGCACTGAGTATTTGGCTTCAATTTCCATTTCTGTTCATGTCCTCATTCCAAAGCATTATATGGCAGATCGTGTAGAATTCGCCTCATGACTAATCACTACGACCTCGTCGTTATCGGTTCCGGCCCGGCCGGCGAGAAGGGCGCGGCTCAGGCCGCCTACTTTGGCAAGAAGGTGGCGCTGGTGGAGCGCGCCGGGCACCCCGGCGGCGCGGGCATCAACACCGGCACCGTGCCCTCGAAGACCCTGCGCGAGACGGCCTTGTATTTCTCCGGCCTGCGCCAACGGGGATTATATGGCATCGACTACTCGCTAAAAGACGGCCTGACCGTGGCCGACTTCATGTATCGCAAACAGATTGTGGTCGAAAACGAATGGAAGATTATTAACCGCAACCTGGAGCGCCATGAGATTGAGGTGGTCTGGGGCGAAGCGTCTCTGACAGATGCCCACACAGTTCACGTGCGCCTGTTATCCGGCGCGGAGCTTGATCTCGAAACCGATATCATCCTGATCGCGACGGGGTCATCGCCTCACCACCCCGACAGCGTCCCCTTTGACCATCGTTTGGTTTACGACTCCGATTCGATTCTCGGCATGAATCAGATTCCCGGTACGCTGGCCGTGGTCGGCGGCGGCGTTATCGGTTGTGAATATGCTTCTATCTTCGCCGCGCTGGGTGTCCGGGTGACGCTGGTCGAGTCGCGTGACCGGTTGTTGGCATTTGCCGATGATGAAATCGCCGGTCGTTTGCAAAAGCGGCTTGAGGCTTTCGGCTTGCGTTTCATCTTCAACGACCGCGTTCTCAAGGTGGAGACGAGCGATAATCATGTCCATCTGGCCTTGCAGGGCGGTGAGCAATTGGCGTGTGACATTGCCCTGTTTGCGGCCGGGCGGCAGAGCAACACCCAGGGGCTGGGGCTGGAGACAGTTGGGGTTCAGCTAGGCAACCGCGGGCTGATCCTGGTCAACGACAAATACCAGACGACCGTTCCAAACATTTACGCTGCGGGTGATGTGATTGGCTTCCCGGCGCTGGCGTCCACCTCAATGGAACAGGCGCGGGTGGCAATGGTCCGGGCCTTTGGCCTGCGCTATAAAGAGCAGGTGTCGCCCATTCTGCCGCTGGCGATTTATACCATCCCGGAAATTTCAATGGTCGGTCTGTCGGAAGCTGATTGCCGGGAGAAAAATATCCCGTGTCTCGTCGGGCGGGCCTATTATGAGAACAACCCGCGCGGGCAGATCATTGGCGACCTGAGCGGGATGATTAAGCTGGTGTTCGCGCCCGCCGATAAGAAACTGCTGGGTGTCCATCTTATCGGCGAGATGTCGTCGGAGTTGATTCACATTGGGGCGCAGGTGATGGCGACCGGCGGCGCGATCGATGCTTTTATCAACGCTGTTTATAACTACCCAACGCTGGCCGACGCTTATAAGTACGCCGCTTACGACGGCCTGGGCGCATGGGAGAAATGGCAAGCGCAGAATGCTCTCAAATAGAATCTGAATTACGACAGGCTTCCCAAAAATTGTTGAAAAGACAACCCTCCTGACACGCTTCAGGAAACTGCGCCCGTAAATGGCGCTCAATATCTGGACTTTGATCACGCTTTGCTAACATCCCTGTCAGGCGGGTGCATTGGCAAAGCGTGATCTATGAACACTCCTCATCCCCCATTCTAAGTCAAACGATCCCCGCTTCATCCATTTGGCTCTCCCAGGTTTAGCGTGATAAATTGTGGAGAGAGCATCCCTAGATGCGGCTCTCACAGCGCAATCCGGCATCTTGGGATGCCTGCCTCCTCGATTTCACAGCAAAGTCGGGAGAGCCATCCAATTCAAATTCCTCGTAGGTTTGGACCGCGGCAATACGCTGGCCAGCGTTCAACGAGCGGCCTTTTTTTCGATAGGCCAGCATCTCCCATCTTTGTTTTAGCGAACATTCAGCATAACTAGAGCGGATTCCTAATCTATTTACGGTTCGCGCCGCAGTTGCACTGCGGCGTGGCGGCAGTACA
>CAYSIV010000205.1:7207-12105 GCA_964431175.1 uncultured Anaerolineales bacterium | reverse complement strand
GCGGGCGGGTCAAACTGTGGCGGCTGACCCGAAGCAAAGTCGTGAGCCATCGTCGCGTACCAGGGCGGCAGAGTCAACTTTCGCCATTCCTCTGTCGAAAAGAAATGATGCTCGGCGATTTCCACGCCGTCAGGCCGAGAGTTACCGCCCGCCACCCGGCACTCGATGGCGACGGTGAACTGTTGCACTTCGTCGCTGTTTGGGTAGCGCACGTCGTAATCAGGCGAGGTGTAAACGCCAACAAGCCGAGTCGGGTGAACATGCAGACCGGTTTCTTCGAGCACTTCTCGAACCGAACACTGCTCAAACGATTCGCCAACCTCTAGCACGCCGCCCGGCAAGCCCCACCACGCTTCGCGAAAGTCAGTGCGTTTTTGAAAGAGCAGTCGCCCATCGCTGTCGCGGATGAGGGCGGTGGCGTAAGCCAGAATCACTTTGCATGGGCCAATGCGCGAGCGAAGCCAGCGAAGGTAGTCGGGCATCATTTTGCAGGGGCCGATGGACGCCTGCCCCTACTGGCGCAACAGGTCAAGTACCGTGTTGTACACCCGCGCCGCATCCACCGGGCCGGCCACTTGCACCACGCGGCCATTCGGTGTAGCCAGTGTGCGGCCCTCGCTCGGCCCTTCGGTGATGATTTCGCAAGGCACGTCGCGCGCCGTGATCAAGTCGGGGAAGCCGAGGGAGAGCGTGGTCAGCGTATCCCACAAGTGGTAGCCGGTGTTGATGGTGACGGCCCAACATTGCCCGGCCAGGTCGGAAAGGGGAAACCGCCTCTGACGGGCCAGCCGCCGCAAAAAGTCCAGCGTGACCGGCACACTGTCAGTCGCGTCGAGGCCGACCAGAGTGATCGGAATCACCGAGCGCCATACCCGCGCCGCTGCCGGCGCATCCCAGTACACGTTCCACTCTGCTGTGCCGTCGCCGTATGGCGGCAAAACGTTGCCAGGCACGTCAACCGCGCCGCCCATCCAGTACAGCCGTTCAAAGCGTGTCTCGATGTCGGGCGCAAGGTCGAGCGCGGCGGCAAGGTTGGTGAGCGGGCCGGTGAACAGGAGTGTGACCGGATCGTTGCTGGCGCGCACTGCTTGGACGAGCAGTTCGTGGGCGGGCAGAGTTTGGGCGGCGATGTGCGGGCCGCCGGTTTCGTTGAGAAGGGGCAGGGCGTCCACCATGTCGGAGTGATGCCGCCACTTGCTGGGAAACTCATGCTGGCCGTTAAGCACGCCGCCCGCTACCGGAATCTCCGTCCGCTTGAGCAATTCCAGAATTTTCAGCGTTGCCGGCAAGCCGGTTTCAAGATAGCAGTCCGCCGGAGTCACCCCGATGCCGATCGGCTTCACCTGCTTCATCGCCAACAGGAAAATGATCGAGAGCAAGTCATCCACACCAGCATCGTGGTCAAAAAAAACGTTTTTCATCAAAGAGCCTCTGGCTTGAAATTGCCTGCCATTGTATCAAACCTTGGCGGGGTTGGCGGACATAAAGTCACTTGCGGTTTTCGCATTGAAGCTTCAACCAAGTTGGGGTAGTATAACCCGAGCTATGCAACCAGACGAAAAGCTAATTCTTCTGACAAACGACGACGGCATTAACTCACCCGGCCTGCGGGCCGCCGCCGAGGCGCTCTCAACGCTGGGTTGGGTCACCGTTGTTGCCCCTCGCGAACAATCGTCGGGCGCGGGCCGGAGTCTCCCGTCCAACACCGGCGGCGCGATTCACGCCCACCGCCAGCAAATCGGCGGCGACCGCTGGGAAGTATTTGCGGTAGACGGGACGCCGGCGCAGGCTGTACAGCACGGTATTTTGGAACTTGTCCCGCGCCTGCCCGACCTCGTGGTGTCGGGCATCAACTACGGCGAAAACGTCGGCAGTGGCATCACCATCTCCGGCACGGTGGGCGCGGCGCTGGAGGCGGCCTCGTTCGGCATTCCGGCGCTGGCCGTCTCTCTCGAAACGCCCAAAGAGTATCATCTCTCTCACTCCGCAGACATCAACTTCGCCGCCGCCTATTTCACCCGCTTGTTCGCCGAGTTGATCTTCAAACAACATCTGCCGCCGGATGTGGACGTGATGAAAGTGGATGTGCCGGCGACGGCCACTTTTGGGACTCGGTGGCAGGTTACCCGCCTCTCGCGCCAGCGTTATTACATGCCCATCAAACCTGAACGCGAGAAACTAACCGACCGGCGCAAAGTGGACTATCGCCGCCAACTTGAGGCCGACCCTGAACCGGACTCCGATGTGGCCGCCATCGTCAGTGGCGGTTTTGTCTCGGTCACACCCCTCTCGCTTGATCTGACTTCGCGCGTCGATCTCAATGCGTGGGAACGCCAACTGAGATCCGCTCACTAACAAGGAGATCGCCATGCTCAGCAAAGATCGCGTCGTCGTCGTCACCGGGGCCGCCGGGAGTCTTGGCCCAACCTTGTGCCGCGCTTTTGCGCAGGCGGGCGCATCTCTGGCGCTGGTTGGATCGCGCCCCGAGCCGCTCGAAGCGCTGGCGGCCGAACTGGCTCTGCCTGCCGGGCGTGTGTTGACTCACGCGGCCAACCTCACCGACCCGGCCTCGGTAAACACGCTGGCAGGGGCTGTAACAGAAAAGTTCGGGCGAGCCGACGTCGTCATCCACCTTGTCGGCGGTTACAAGGCGGGAGCCAGCGTCGTCGAAATGGATGTGGCCGACGTCGCCTCCATGCTCGATCAACATCTGTGGACGACATTACACGTCGCCCGCGCTTTTGTCCCAATAATGGCCGCCAATGGCTGGGGGCGCTTTGTTCACATTTCGACCCCGCTGGCGCAAGCGCCCAACGCCAAACAAGCACCGTATGCGATTGGCAAAGCGGCGCAAGACACACTGATGCTGGTGCTGGCTCAGGAGTTGAAAGGCTCGGGCGTCACCGCCAACGCGATCCAGGTGCGAAGTATCGAAACTGCCCCGCCAGACCCCGCTGGCGCGAAGCCTAGAACTGGCAGTTCGCCCGAAGAAATTTCTGCCGCCTTGCTCTGGTTGTGCAGTGACGAAGCTGGAGCTACCAACGGCGCGCGCATTCCAGTGTTTGGCCGGGCCTAGCTGTCATACACAGCAGTCAAAAAGCGGTGAATGGGCAGTAAAAGTTCAGGTACCAACTCACTCTCAAGACTCAGTCAGCCGCATCAGGTATAATCTTTTGGTAAAGGAGATGATACTTATGGTTCTACCCAACTATGCTTTCTTCCGAGGCAAAATCGTTCCATATAGTGAAGCAAAGATCGGCGTCCTCTCGCACGCCTTGAACTACGGCACTGCCGCGTTCGGCGGCTTGCGCGGCTACTGGAACGAGGCTGAAGAGCAACTCTTCGTCTTCAGACCTCACGACCACTTTCGTAGATTCCTGCAATCGGCCAAACTGTTATCCATGGAGTTCAGCTACTCCGAGAACGATCTCACCCACCATCTCATGGAGTTGCTGCGCACTGAAGATTACCATTTGGATTGCTACATCCGGCCTCTGGCTTTTTATAGCGACGAAATCATCGGCGTGCGCCTTCACAACCTCACGCCGGAAATTTCGATAGTCTCGCTGCCTTTTGGCCGTTACGTCGAAAACGAAGAAGGCGCGCACGTCACCATCTCCTCCTGGCGGCGCGTGGACGACAATAGCATCCCGGCCCGCGGCAAAATTGCCGGCGCCTACGTCAATTCGGCCTTCATTAAGACCGACGCTCAGCGGGCCGGATTCGATGAAGCCATCGTGCTGAATCAAGACGGTCATATGGCTGAAGGCTCGGCTGAGAATCTGTACCTTGTCCGGGATGGCGTCGTCATCACCCCGCCCATCACCGACAACATCCTCGAAGGCATCACCCGCCGCACGGTGATGAGCCTCCTGCGCGAGGAACTTGGCGTCGAAGTCATCGAACGCTCGATTGACCGCACCGAAATCTACCTTGCCGACGAAGCATTCTTCAGCGGCACGGGGGTGCAAATCGCCGCCATTACCCGTGTCGACCACCGCCTCGTCGGCGCCGGCAAGATGGGTCCCATCGTCTCCGAATTGCGTGACCTGTACTTCAATGTCGTACGCGGTAAAGTGCAAAAATACCGCCACTGGTGCGCGCCCGTGTACGAGACGGAACGCGCGCTTGCCCGCTAATAAAGGATGAATTATGAAGGGTGAAGGATGAATGATCGCGTTTCATAATTCATCCTTCACCCTTCACCCTTTTTATGTCCCGTCCGCCCCGCGCCCTCGGCATCGTCATCGGCATCACCGCCATGATCATTTTGGCCGCCGCCGATGTCCTGTTTGTCGTCATCCTGACTCGCACGTCCGTCAACTTGCTCACCGCGGTGTGGGTCACCTTGACTCTGTTCAGTCTGCCCGTGATCGTCTTCATCGCCTATCGCACTTTCTCGCTGGTCAACGCCCAATACCGCTTCACGCAGAACGCGCTTGTCATCGCCTGGGGCCCGATGCGCGAGATCATCCCGATGCGCGAAATCACCGGCCTGCTCATCGGCAAGGAACTGCCCGGCGACCTCGCGCCGCGCGGTTTATGGTGGCCGGGGTGCCTCGTCGGGCGCGGCCACACCAAAACCGTCGGCGACCTGGCCTACTATGCCACCACCCCTCAAGAGGGGCAACTCATTGTCGTCACTACCTTCGGCGGCTACGTCATCTCGCCGGAGAACACCGACGCATTTATCGATTCCTTTGAGAGCGAAGGCCGCAAGGGCATTCTTGAACCGGTTGAACACACCTACAACCGGCCAAAGTTTTACGAATGGGAACTGTGGCGTGATCGCTGGGCGCAAGCGCTGGTGGGGGTAAGTTTCCTGCTCCCGTTTTTGCTGGTGGTGGTCATCGCCATTCGGATCCCGTCCTTGCCGCCGGCCATTCCCCTGCACTTCA
>CAYSIV010000205.1:0-7197 GCA_964431175.1 uncultured Anaerolineales bacterium | reverse complement strand
CCGGCGCGCCCGCCGGCCTCTTCATCCTGCCGGTCATCGGCGGGCTGGTGTGGTTAGTCAACTCACTTATCGGCGGCGTGATGCATGTGCGCCGCGTTGAGCGCCCCGCCGCCTATTTGCTGTGGCTAGGCTCCAGCCTCGTCCAGGCCTTCTTGTGGATTGCGGCCCTCGGCTTGCTATAGGACTCCACCACAAGGGCACAAAGTCTCAAAGCTTCACAAAGAAAACCTTTGTGTAACTTCGTGTCTCGCGAAGCGGGCTTCG
The DNA here is from genome assembly GCA_964431175.1 of uncultured Anaerolineales bacterium. Classification (GTDB taxonomy): domain Bacteria; phylum Chloroflexota; class Anaerolineae; order Anaerolineales; family VGOW01; genus VGOW01. The sequence continues at coordinate 6,933 of CAYSIV010000205.1, read as the reverse complement.
TGGTTAAATTACGTGGATGATTGAGCAACTTGCTCTGGGCTTCGGGCTTGCCGCCGTCATTGGCTACCTGGGTTATCGCCGCCGCGCCCTCAGCCGCAGTGGGGTGGTGGGGGCTATTCTTACCGGCGGCTTGCTCTTCGGCCTCGGCGGCTTGCCCGGCGCGGCCCTGCTGTTGGCCTTCTTCATCTCCTCAAGCGCCCTCTCGCGTTTCAAAGAGTCGAAAAAGGAATCGCTGGCGCTCTTCGAGAAATTCTCCAAAGGATCGCAACGCGACCTCGGTCAGGCGCTGGCGAACGGCGGTGTAGCCGCCTTGTGCATTGTCGGTTGGGCCGCCACCGGGCAACTGGCCTGGTGGGTGGCTTGCGCCGCCGCCCTTGCGGCGGCCAACGCCGACACTTGGGCTACCGAGCTTGGGGTGCTCAGCAAGACTCCGCCGCGTTTAATCACCAGCGGCCAAACCGTCGAAGTCGGCGCCTCGGGCGGAGTCAGCAGGTGGGGCACGTTCGCCGCCCTCGCCGGATCAGTCCTCATCGCCCTCACGGCCCTCATCGCCGTTCTCTTCGATTCAACTCTCTTCTCTCTTCGCTCCTCTGCGCTTGCTCTATTGCCCATCATCACCCTTGCCGGCCTCGCCGCCTCTCTCTTCGATAGCCTGCTCGGCGCAACTGCGCAAGCCATTTACTACTGCGACCAGTGCCGCAAAGAAACCGAGCGCCACCCGGCGCATCACTGCGGCGCGCGCACCCGCCCGCTTCGTGGCTGGAAGTGGCTCCCTTTGGACAATGATTGGGTGAATTTTTTGGCGACGGGGGCGGGGGCGATCATCGCGGCGGGAGTGTTTGTGCTATTCAAGGGATGATGCTTTTCTTTGCGTCTTTGCGGTTCCGGCAGGTCGTCGTCCACCACCACACCAACAGCAACCCCGCCACCGGCACGGCCCCCAGCCCGTCTCCAATTGCAATCCCAGTCAACCCTAAACTCGGCGTGAGCAAATATGCGCCGCCGGCGCTGAAAGCCAGACCGATGATGGATCCGGCCACTGTCCACCACGGTTGTTGGCGGGCGTAAGTGGCGTAGGCGAGTGGCTGGCTGAGGACGGTGAGGCAGAAGTACGGCGCCAGCGCGGCCAGTGTTGACGATACTTGTCTTGCATCCTCAGCTGTGAAGCGGCCCCGTTGATACAGCACAGCTACCACCGGCTCGCGCAACAATACGAAGGCCGCCGTCAGCGGCAGGGCGGCGACGAGCATAAGCATTAGAGCCCGGTCGAGGGCGGCTCGAAACGCAACCGGGTCGTTTGCAGTGCGGGCGAGTTCGGGGAAGGCGGGCGTGACGGCACCGGCCAACAGCAACGTGCTGGCGGCGGCAATAGGCCGCATGGCAAACTCGTAGGCCGCCACCGCGCCGCCGCTTACCCCGCTGGCAAAGCCGCGCATGATCACAAAGTCGGAGTGATAAATCAGGTCACTGATAGCGAACGGCACTAGCAGGGCCAGCGCCGCGCCCAGCCCCGGATGGCGAAGGTTGAATGTGAATTTGAGCTTGGCCGTGAGCGCTTTTGGAAAAGAGAGTGGGAGGGCGATGAGGGCGACGAGGCTGGCCGAGAGCGTGGCAACCACTAACGTCCACGCGCCGAGCGAGGCCGGCGTGGCCGCGACCACAACAAAATAGGCGGCACTACCGGCAAACAAAATGATCGCCGGGCCGACCAGCAGGCTCTTGGCCGTCAGCGCGCCGCGCCACACGCCAACCGGCGCGGCGATGATGGGAGCGATGAGTAAAACGCGAGCCATGTTCACGGCGACGATTTGACGTGGAAGGTCCAGCCCCGGCGCGAGGCGGGGCAAAATGGCCGGCATCAACAAAAAACTGATCGCCGCCGCGACGGCCACACCGACCAACGCCAACGACCACAGTGAGTTCACAAATCTCCAAGATTCAGTTTCATCATCCGCTAAATTCGCTCGCGAAGCGTCCGTTGACCCAAATCGTCGAAAGATCGGCGGCACTGCCGTCTCCAGCCCGCCGACGAGGGCGACTGAACTCAGCACGAACGGAATCGAAGAGGCGACATAGAAAGCGTCGAGGGCAGGGTCAAGCCCGAAGCGGGCGGCAATGATGGGCGCGGCGAGAAAGGCGATGAGGCCACCGACGAGTCGCAGAGCGGCTAAAGCGAGGCCGGTTCTAAGGAGACGGAGGGACATGTGGCGATTGTATCATTTTGAGTTTGCGCGACTCACGACTACAATTTCAACGCCATGCCTTACCTCCCTCCTCTCGCCATCTTCGCCATCGGCTGGCTGATCGGCATTGGCCTTGCGCCCGCGCTGAACCAGCCGTGGTGGGCCTGGCTTGTAGTTTCAGCAGTGGGCTTGATTGCGGCATTGCTCGCGCGACGCAACGCCAATTGGCGCAACCTGGCGATTGCCGTCGTCATGCTCGGGTTAGGCGCGGTGCGCTGGGTTTGGGCGCAACCAGCACTCGACAAGACGTTCATCGCCACCTACAACGACGCAGGTGAAGCTGTGCTTGAAGGGATCGTGCTGGATGAGCCGGATGTGCGCGACACCTACGTCAACTTGCGAATAGAGGTGGACGCTCTAACTCTCGGCGACGCGGACAACCCGATTCCGGTTCACGGCACCGCCCTGGTGCAAGCCCCGCGCTTCCCGGCCTTCAACTATGGCGACCGCATTCGCGCCTTTGGCATTTTGGAATCGCCGCCCGTCTTCGAAGATTTCTCCTACGCCGATTACCTTGCCCGTCAGGGAGTCTACTCGCTCCTGCGCCGGGCCACCGTCCAATCAATCGCCGACACGCCAATTGCTGATCCCTTCCTCAATTTTCAACTCGCCGTCTTCAAACCCATCTTCGCCTTCAAAGCTCGCGCCCTGGCCGCCATCGCCGCCACCTTCCCGGAGCCGCAAGGCTCACTGCTCTCCGGCATCTTGCTCGGCGTCGATTCCGCCATTCCTCAATCACTCCAGGAAGCTTTCCGCAAAACCGGCACTTCGCACATCGTCGCCATTTCAGGATTTAATATTTCCATAATTGCCGGAATCGTCACCAGCTTATTTCGACGCCTCTTCGGCGCGCGGCGGGCCATCCCGCTGGCCATCATTGCCATCGCCGCTTACTCGGTGTTGGCCGGGGCCGATGCCTCGGTGGTGCGCGCCGCGTTGATGGGGAGTATTGTGCTGGTTGGCGATGGCTTTCATCGGCCCTCAAACGGACTGGCCTCACTGGCCGCCGCCGCTTTTATCATGACCGCCTTCAACCCCGGCACGCTGTTAGACGTTGGTTTTCAGTTGAGCGCCGCCGCCACCCTCGGCCTGATCCTTTACGCCGAGCCGTTCACCCAAACTGCCACCCGGCTCCTCGCCCGCTTCACCTCAGCCCAAAACGCCGACCGGCTCGTCGGCGCGGTTGGCGAGTTTTCGATTCTCACCCTGGCCGCCCAGGTCACCACCCTGCCGCTGATGATGTTTTACTTTCATCAGCTCTCGCTCATCTCACTCGCCGCCAATCTTCTCGTCCTGCCCGTTCAGCCGCAGGTGATGGTGTTGGGAGGCATCGCCACGATTGGCGCCCTCATCGCTCAACCGCTTGGTTGGTTGCTGGCCTGGCTGGCCTGGCCGTTTGCCACCTTCACAATTGCGATGGTGGAATTGCTGGCTCAAGTTCCGGGCGCGACGATTCCGCTTGACCGCTTTTCATTCGTCGTACTGGTCGGCCTGTACGGCCTGATCTTCGGCCTCACCTGGCTGGCGTGGCGCGAGCCTGAGCAACGCCCCAACTGGTGGCGGTCGCTGGCTTCAAGCTGGCTGGGCAACATTGCCGTCGCCACAGTTGCCATTGGCGCGCTGGCGGCGTGGAACATTTACCTGCATTCGCCCAATGGCAACTTGCGGGTGACGTTCTTTGATGTGGGGCACGGCGACGCGATTTTGATTCAGACTCCTTCAGGCCGGTATGCGTTAATTGACGGCGGCCCCAGCCCAAACAGATTGACCGAATCATTGGGGCGCATTTTGCCGGTGGGGGCACGGACTCTCGATCTGGTGGTGGCCGCCTCTCCGGCCCCGGACAGCCTTGGCGGCCTGCCCGGACTCTTTGATCGCTACACGCTCACCCAGGTGGTGATGGCGGGTGAACCGGGTCGCAACTCGGCGTATCGTGAGTGGACGGCAGGATTGGCAAGCCGATCCATTTCGACACTGAATGCTGAAGCGGGCCAACAATTCGATTTGGGCGATGGGGCGATGTTGAAAGTGGTTGAGGTGAGAGACGAGGGCGCACTGCTCAGACTCGAATACGGCAATGCTTCGTTTCTATTCCCCGTCGGGCTGGACGCTAAAACGGCCACCCAAATTGCCACGTCAGAGGCGGTTGCCCCGGCAACTGCCCTGCTTGCGCCGCGACACGGCGGCGTCAACTCGATCAGCACCCTCTTTCTTGACGCCGTGAATCCGCAAGCTGTCGTGGTGGCGGTGGGTGCGGGCAACCCGGCGGGCGATCCCCAGCCTGAGACGCTGGCGCTATTTGAAGGGCGCACCGTGTTGAGGACGGATCAGCATGGCGCGATTGAGTTTGCGACTGACGGTGAGCAGTTGTGGGTTGAAGCCGAGCGTTAACCGGCGCGGGTGCTATAATCCAGGCATCCAAACTCAAGGGCCCCTGCGCGAAGCGGGCTCGACGAAAGGATGTTTCCCATGACTGCTAACGCAAAACTGAATAACTCGTTCGGCGCGCGCGAGCGCCTGAACTTCGGCGTAGGCGACTACTACATTTATCGCCTTGACCACCTCGCCAAATCTGGCCTCGCCCCCCAGCTTGATCGGCTCCCGTTCTCGATCAAGATTCTGCTCGAAGCCGTTTTGAGAAATTGCGACGGCTACCTTGTTTCGGAAGATGACGTCAAGCGGCTGGCAACTTGGTCGCCCCCCCTTTCATCCCCCCCGCTCGCGGGGGGGATGAAAGGGGGGGCGGGGGGCGAACTTCCATTCCTGCCCGCTCGCGTCATCATGCAAGACTTCACCGGCGTGCCGTGCGTGGTTGATCTGGCCGCGATGCGCGACGCAGTGAAGCGGCTCGGCGGCGACCCGAAGAAGATCAACCCGCTGGTGCCGGTTGATCTGGTGATTGATCACTCGGTGCAGGTGGACTACTTCGGCACTGAACTGGCCCTCATTCGCAACTCACAACTTGAGTTTGAGCGCAACGGCGAGCGCTACGAATTTCTGCGCTGGGGCGCGAAGGCCTTCGACAACTTCCGTGTCGTTCCACCCGCCACCGGCATCGTGCATCAAGTGAATCTCGAATATTTGGCTCAGGGCATTCTCAGCAAGCCCGAAGCCGACTCGAAAGTAATCTTCCCCGACACGCTGGTGGGCACCGACTCGCACACCACGATGATCAACGGCCTGGGCGTGCTGGGCTGGGGTGTGGGCGGCATTGAGGCCGAAGCGGTGATGCTGGGCCAGCCGCTCTACATGGTCACGCCGCAAGTCATCGGCTTCAAGCTCTATGGCGAACTGCGCGACGGCGTGACTGCCACCGACTTGACTCTCACCGTGACACAGATGCTCCGCAAGAAGGGCGTGGTGGATAAGTTCGTGGAATTTTACGGAACCGGCCTCTCGTCCATGTCTTTGCCCGACCGGGCGACGATTGCCAACATGGCGCCTGAATATGGCGCGACCTGCGGCTTCTTCCCGACCGACGCCGAGACTCTGCGCTATCTGCGCCGCACCGGGCGCGGGGCCTCTGCCGATTTGCTCGAACGTTACGCCAAAGAGCAAGGTCTCTTCCGCACCGACTCCACTCCCGACCCGGTGTTCACCGATGCGCTCGAACTGAATCTCGCCGAGGTTGAGCCGAGCCTGGCCGGCCCCAAGCGCCCGCAAGACCGCGTGCCGATGAAGGACTTGAAGACAACATTCCGCAAGTCGCTGACCGCGCCGGTGAAGGAACGCGGTTATGGACTGGACGAGGCCGCCACTGTAAAGACGGTTGATGTAAAAGACGATGGCAAGTTGGCCACGATTGGCCACGGGGCGGTGATCATCGCCGCCATCACCTCTTGCACCAACACCAGCAATCCTAGCGTCATGTTGGGGGCGGGGCTGGTGGCGAAGAAGGCGGTGGAGGCCGGGTTGACGGTCAAACCGTATGTGAAAACGAGTCTTGCGCCCGGATCGAAAGTGGTCACCGAATATCTGACCAAGTCTGGCACACTGCCGTATCTGGAAAAGCTCGGCTTCAACGTGGCCGCTTATGGTTGCACGACCTGCATCGGCAACAGCGGCCCACTGCCTGAGGCGGTGGCGAAGGCTGTGACCGAGGGCAACCTGGTGGCGAGCGCCGTGATCTCTGGCAACCGCAACTTTGAGGGCCGTGTTCACCCGCAAGTGAAGGCGAACTTCCTGGCCTCGCCGCCGCTGGTGGTTGCGTATGCGCTCGCCGGTACGACCGACATTGATTTGACGACTGAGCCGTTGGGAACTGGCAAAGACGGCAAGCCGGTATACCTCAAAGACATCTGGCCGACGCAAAAAGAGATTGCCGACACAATTGCGGCTTCGATTGACCCGGATATGTTCAGCCGCTCGTATGGCAACGTCTTCGACGGCAATCCCGATTGGAACGCCATTCCGGTGAGCGGCGGTGAGTTGTATGGCTGGAGCGAAGCGTCAACTTACATCCAGAACCCGCCATTCTTTGCCAGCCTGACGCCTGACCTCAAGCCGCTGGCCGAGATCAAGCACGCGCGCGTCCTGGGGGTGTTCGGCGACAGCATCACCACCGACCACATTTCGCCGGCAGGCAACATTGCCAGGGAGTCTCCGGCGGGCAAGTACCTGATCGAGCGCGGCGTGCAACCGAAAGACTTCAACCAGTACGGCACGCGGCGCGGCAACGACCGGGTGATGA
>CAYSIV010000204.1:0-12131 GCA_964431175.1 uncultured Anaerolineales bacterium | reverse complement strand
TCAATGGGGCCACGCTTTTTCAAGCGTGGAGAGTGCGCCTCTTACATCGCCTTGTTTTGCTGGTATTTTACACTACTCTTGCGAGAGGCGGTTACACTGAGCTTGTTTTCGTGGTGCGACCGGACTGGATTGAGAGAGGAGCTGATTGTTTCTTCCATAATATCCTCCGTTTTTGTGAGCGCGAGAGGCGGCGGGTAGTTGATGCGCCACCTCGCCTCTCGCGGAAAAGTTGTAATCCCCAGAATTCAATTGTTAAGGTGCAAAACAGCAAAGCGGCCCTGGATTTCGCGGGTCAAACGATCACGGCCCCATGTTCGGTGGATTTGTAAGCCAGGCCCACCGTGTACACCAGTTGCTCGCGTTGACCGCCAACCGGGCCAAGCGAAAAGAACAACACTTGATCGGCATCGTGCTTGACCACCTCGGTCAGTTTTTCCATCAACTCAATTCGCTCCCGATCCGACAGTTCACAGCGGAACACCGAATACTGCAAATGGTCGCCATAGCCCCGCATGAGCCGGAACACTTTGCGCCAGCGCTTGTCGTCGGTAATGTCGTAGGCCACAATGTATAGCAACCGCACTGCAAACTCCAAGCTTCAAACTTCAAACTTCAAAGCTATCACCCAATCTCTATTAGGGAAAGCCGAGGCAGGGTCACCGGGTGGTAAACGCCGGGTATTCGGGAATCTCGCCCAGCAGAACCCGGCCCAACAGCCGCACCTGCACCTCCAGCACCCGCCGGTAACTAATCTTATATCCAAAGATGGGATGGGTGATGAGGGTGTCGAGCCGGGCTTCGTAGGCGCGCAAAAATTTCTTGCGCCCGGTGTCGGTCATCGCCGCCGCCGGGCCGCGCCGAATAAAATCGTCGGGCGTGAGAACGCCGTTGTTGATCACGTTCAACGCCACCGAATCGGCGATCAACGGTCGGAACTCCTCCATCAGGTCGAGCGCGAGCGACGGACGGCCATAGCGGGGGCGGTGGAAAAATCCCAGGTATGGGTCGAATCCTACCAGCAGGGCCGTCACCGTGAACTCTTTGGCGAGCAGGGCGTAGGCATACGAGAGAAGCGCGTTGACCGGGTCGCGCGGGGGGCGGCGATTGCGATGGACAAAGTCAAACGCCCAGCCGTTTGCGCCCGGAGCGTGAACTTTGATCATCCCGTTGAAGGCGCCGAAATACAGTTTGGCCGCCAACGCCTCCACTCCCAGCAAATTGGCCGCGCCCTCCACCTTGAGCGCGTCTTTGGCCATCTGGGCCATTTGGTTCACCGCCTCGGTTGGCGGGGCCGGGTGGTTGCGCATGAGCAGGGTGCGGCAGTTGCGAATCTTGGCGGCGATAAATTCGCGGGCCAGGGCCAGACTGCGCCCGTCGTCAAACGCAGTTCGATACTGCGCCTGCCGCAGTTCGATGTTCTTGTGCGGCAGGCCTTGCGCCAACCCCTTGAACCAGCCGCCCATCGAGAAGAATGCTATCGGAATGCCAACGTCGAGCGCGGCGCTGAGGGCCTGGGTGGTGACCTGCACATTGCCAAACAGCCCGATGTGCGACGTTTCAAACAACCGCGCCTCGCCGAGCTTCTTATCCTTGAGCCAGGCTTCCAACGTCTCGCCGCTCTTGCCAACCCGCGCGCCCTGCTCTTGCACGTAAAAGGGCTGGGCGTCGTCGCGGGCCGGCATCAGGCGGCGCACCCGATCCTCATTGTCCAAGACCGACGCGGTTTCGCCCACTCCGCTTTGCTCCGGGGTGCTTCGCAAAACCGCGCCGGTCTGAACCGCCAGCAGGTTCGTCTCATCGGGCAGGCACAGCGGGGCCAGTGAACAACGCACACATTTGGGGCTGTCCACCAGCGGCGGCGGCATCTGCCCGCCGGCGGCCATTGCCCGCAAACCTTTCACTAACTCGCGAGTGCGGGCGATCAGCGCCTCGTCAAACTCCACCGTCACCCGCGTCTTCGATTCGATGTAATAGATCACCCCGCGCTCACATTGGTAACCGTCAGAACCAGACCCTGGGCGCACAGTTGGACCCGGTCAGCCTCCCACGCGCCTTCGGGCAAATGGGTAGGGGCCGCGCCGCGCTTGTAGTCCACCGGCGTCACTGACTTGCCATTGCCTTCGATCAGATCCATGCGGGCGGTGATGAACTCGTCCGGGGCGGACAGCCACACCGACCGGGCGTGGATACGCGCTTCGCTACCTTCGGCGGCCTCGGGTTCTGGCAAGGGGCCGCCACTGTCGTCTACGACCCGATGCTTGAAGCGGCCCTCAGCGGTGTCGGCATTGTCTTCAAAATCGCCCTGCACCCATTCGATCTATAATTGTTGACGTTCAACTGCGTCCGGCATACGATTGGGCCGGAGTTGAGGTGAGGCGAGGTGACCCATGACACTAAGTGATTTGCTGTATGACCTGTATGCGCTGGAAGACGAGATGCGGGTCTACGAGCGCAAATACGGCGTGCTGTCGGAGACGTTCTATCAGTCATACACCAGCGGGGAGGAGCCGCCGAACGACGCCTGGGTGCGGGATTGGGCGGCGTGGGCCAGCGCCTATCGGCTGTGGCTGCGCCACCGGGAGCAGTATCAGCACGTGATTGAAGAGTTGCGCGCCCAGACGGCCAACACGGCCGCGATGATTGAGAAGACCGCCCGGCATGAACCCATTCCAATCTCTGCGTGAGTACGAGCGATTCGTTTACACGCTCCAACCGCAGTACACTTCCATCCAAAACACCACGTTGGTCGTGGCCCAGCGGGGACGTTATTACGCCGAGTTGACAGGCGAGGTCTTCTTTGAGGAGGGTTATCGCCTGAGTGTCTACGAGCGGTTGGCGTGGGCCGAGGCGGAAATCCACATCGAGGATTACGGCTACGAGGTGTGGCGGGGAAGCGAAAAGCTGTACTGGTATGACTCCCAGCCACACCCCAACGACCCCGCCCTGGCGAGCACCCACCCACACCACAAGCATATCCCGCCCGACATCAAACATCACCGTCTCCCTGCGCCTGGCCTGACGTTCACGGCTCCAAACCTGCCTTTTCTCGTTGGCGAAATTGAAGAACAGCTTGAGCATGGTTAATCGGGCGCGGGCGTGAACAGGCCGAGGCCAAAGTGGCAGGCATAGCCGAGGGCGATGGGGCCGGAGACTTCTTCGGCAAACTCAATTTCAAAACCTTTGCCAAAGTCGCTGCCGCGCCGCCCGTCGCCGAACACGCGCTGTTGGCGGAACTCGCGCCAATTGAGCGGGCGGCCATCCAGCTTCAGATGCTCCAGCGACCGCACATCCACTGGCTCTGGCAAACCGCGCCGCTTGAGCTCTTCGCGTAAGTTCATCTCCGCCAGTTGGTGAGGCGGAAAGTTATCTTTCTTAGTGCCGCGTTGTTTGTAGTGGCGTGTAGCGATGAAGGGGGTGGCCGAGCGCCAGAGGCGGGCCCTGTGTAGAAAAGCTGCATCGGGGAAATCCGACGGGAAACCAAAGCCGAGCAACAAGAGATAGATTTCTACTGAGTTGCCGGGGCTGTGCATCTTTGGAAAGGCGCTTAAAACCTTCATCTCCTTCACGCTCAGACCTCCGGGTGCATACACAGTCAGATGGTCGAGTTTGCCGTCACAGTCTTCATCAGTGGGGATGAAGAAGGCGTGTTGATGCCCGTGTGTTTGCGGGTCACCCTCAGCCTGCTTACCAGAAAAAGTAGATGAGACTTGTTGCTCAAACCGCTTACCGTAAATACCTTGCACATACTTGCGGGCAATTTCTCCCACATACACCGCCTCAGTTAGGCTTGGCAACACTGTGCTATCCAGCGCGTAGCGGGCAATCGTTGGCGGATTCGTTGATGAAGCGCCCCATAAGCCCAGCCATTGCCCCTCGGCTGACGATTCGCCCTTCGAGGGTGGTTGCGCCGCAAACGCTCGGCGTGAGCGCAGATACACTAACCAACGCGCGCCCGGCGGGTCTGACCAGCGCTCATCGTGCAAGTGTTTGGTTTCTGCCAGCAGATTCCAGTCGGGGATAGGCTTAGATTTTTCTTCAGCGTACCCCCAAACGCACCAAGTCTCCGGGTCGGCGCACAACACACGCACTGGCTCAGTGTTTTGTGTGCGGGCTGTGAGTGGGTCGAGCCAACCACACTCATCGCCAGGTAAGCCTGCCCAATCCGAACAGATGCGGGCTTCACACCAACTTTCGGAACGCCCCAGATAGTTGAGATTCGCCAACAACCGCGCCACAACTTCTTGCTCACCCTCCGTCAAGTCAGCCTCCGGCCACAGCAGACCCAAAACTGCCTTGTCGTTGAGCGCCACGAAGTTGTCAAATACTAATGTGCGATTCGACGAATCGTATTTGTTGTTCTTGTACCATGGTTGGAAATAGCGCAGCTGGCTGATGGTCGCCTGCGGCAGTTTGAATATTGGAGGCGCGGCCAGTTTAGCGAACAACACTTCTGCGCTATCACGACTTAAGACATCCGGCAAAACGCGCTTCCACACTGCCGCCAACGCGCGAAGCAAACGCCACGGCGAAGGTGGCCACTCCACTACGCCTTCGTTGGCATGACGCCCCCACGGTGTGGCGTGGTAACGCCCACTCACCAAGGAAATTGCGATAGAGAACGCCATAAGTTAGTTCTCCTCACTCTCGCCATCATCATTGGTTTCGCTATCCACAGCGCTAGAGTCACCGCCAGACTCGCCCTTCTTCTCGTCTTTATCTTTGCTTTCGTACATCCCGCCGACCTCAGTAATCGCCGAGTCTGGAAACAACTCTTTGCAGGCGGCAATATAGCCGGGGATAGCTACCAACAAATCGGCGGTGGCAGGCAGAGCGAATCCATTCGGTGGGCGAGTGACGCGCACATCGCCAACCACATCAAAATCGCACGCGGTACGCAAACGTAGGCCAGTCTCCAAGAAGCGCCGCACTTTGAGCAAGGCTAACGCAATTAGCAAATTAGTCGCCGCCTCACCCAAACCATAGCCCCGCAGGAGTGCCAAGTCGAGGCTGAAGTATGCAGTGATGGCTTCAGCCTTAGCCGTGTACTCTGTCCGATGAAAAGGAATCATCCCAAAATCGGGTTTTGGATTACCTTGCGGGTCAACCCGGTCGGTCTTCACCCCGCCGCTTTCAGCTACCCGCACATCGCGCGCCTCAATAAAACCAGAAATTGCGCGGGTAATTCGCATCCGACCATCCAGCTTGGTCAAAAAAACGCCATGCAAAATGCTGTTCGGATCATACTTGAACAACGCGCAGGCAATTTGACGCGTGTCCAAAATCCCCTTGGGCTCCTTGTCTTCTTTGTCTTTCGCACCCTTGCCTTTGCCAGCCTTAGCAGGTTTCTCTTTTTCTTCCTTCAAGCCGAGCGCTTCACGTAGGGTTTTGCGAAAGGTGGTCAAACGTTCATCTGGCTGAATCGTCCACAGGTAGCCCGAGTTCAAACGATGTGCTTCTTGCAGGGTGGTGGTCACTCCCAGCAGGCCTTTCTTGGTCTCAATGTGAATGCGGATGTAGGGCAAGCCTTTCAATTCGGGAATCAAATCGCCGTTGGCTTCATCCCACACTGCGGCTTCCAGCCGGTTGGCGATGGATTGGGCCGACTCCACCAACAGCATTTCGGTGCCATCGGCCAACTTGTATTGCGCGTGGCCGAGGTCGGCAAAACCAGTGGGCTGAAAGCGTTCGCCTTGAATCGGCTTCAAATTCACTTCCAACAACAAACGGGGCACAGTGCGTAGGGCGGAAAAATCGAGTGGGGTCATGGTGAAAATCTCCTTGTAAAGGTGAGTTGTGGATGGGCGACGACAATGCCTTCGCCCATCTTGAATAAACAGAGTTAAGGTTGGGCCGCTTCTTGGTTTTTCGGCTCACGCAATACCAGGCGCGCAAGCAAGGGCAAACCGGATTGGTCTTTCGGTTGGGATGGCAACGCCAACGGGATGAGCAACGCGGCGGCCAAACGGGTGGGCGTGATAGTTCGTCCCCAGGCTGTATCGGCTTGGGCCAGCGGGATATACCCAAACGCTCGCAAGCGGCGCACGGCCCGCTGATTAGCGCGGGGCAAATCGTTGGCGCGCAGGGCGGCCAGCACTGCGGCTTCCGGCCAAATGGGGGCGTCGTTGGCGCGAGTGAGCGCGTGTTCGCCAGCGAGGCAAAACAATTTATGCAAGGCAAACAAACACGGCAAAGCGCGCACCGCATCGGCGGAGGCCTTGGGCATTAACGGTTTAGCAGATTGCCAGTTAATCAGCATTGCTCCCCACAACAAATCTTCCAGACGTTGTTCATCTAACTGCTCGGCCAAAAACGCGGCCACATCTTGCGGCAAAGCAAAGCGTTGACTCTGTAACGGCATCTCATCTAACCCGGCGCGCTCGGCTTCCATCAGCCGCCGCTCTAGCGTTGTGCTCAGATTGCGGGCCAAATCGCCGCCCGTCCACACCACCGACTTGCTACCCGATTCCCAATCACGCAGATTAAGCTTAATCGGCTCAAGATGAGTGCGGAGTGGGCCAACCTTACCTGCACCTTGAATGGAAGCCAGCGCCATCGCAATGCGCCATTCGGGAGTACCATCATTCGTGGCCGTAATCCAGCGAAGCGAGAGCAACGGTGCCGGGCGCACTTTGTTACCTTTGACTTCACCTGGCTTTTTGCCCGTGCGCCCTAACTCGCACTCCAACGCGCCTAAGGCCGCTAATACATCTGAAAACCGCGACTTATCACCATAGCGGCAATAAGCCATGATGCAGTTTTCTAGCCGTTGATAGGCCGTGCGGAAACGCGGAGGCGATTCCTTGTCATCGCACGCGCGCCGGGCCACATTCAGCCAGCCACCAATCGGATTGAGCAAATCTGCGGCAGGTTGAGGCGCGACAACAAAACGCCCTAAAGCCGTAGCCGAATTGGCGTCGCGACCAATGCGATTTTTGACAATGCCATACCGCACAAAGGCTTCTAGACCACGGTCTGTACCATAAGTAGCAATAGCCCGCGCAAAGTCCACACCATTTTGCGCAGGCTTTCGGTTAACTTCTGACCGCCCTTCAGCAAACAGCAATGTCAATTCATTCAGACTTATGTGTCTTGACCACAGAGGCATCCAAACTTCCCAATGTCCTGATTCCTTTTTCGCGGCCAGAGTGCCATTACCTACTGCACGCCCGCGAACCGAAAACGGGAAAGATGCAATACCTCGACTTGCGCCTAAACGCTTACTAACCGCCCCAGCTAAACACAACGTACCTTCCAGCCCAAGAATAAAGTTCCACGGATTAGCAAGCGACTCGCGTAGCATTCCCTGAGATGTGTTCGCGCCCCCTGAAGCGCCAACATCATACAAAGATGATGTCCGCCCAGAAACCATCTGATTGGTCGCTCTATCCCATAAGCTATGCTGCAATAACGACTGACTAATCGTTATGCCATCAAGTTGATTACGTGTCGCGCGTTGGGCGTCAAAATCTGGCAACACCTCCCAAAGGTTCTGCATAAAATTGTCAGAGAAATGTGCATTGCCTTCATTTCCACCCCCGCTCCCAAGCAAAGTATTGAAAAAGGGTTTGTTGGCGTTTTCATCCAATAGGAAAGCCACATCCAACCACGGGATGACTTCATCAGGCAATTCGGAGCGCAAAAACTCTAGCAAAGCAACTTTCTTCTTGCTCAGGTCGCTTTTCTTTTTGATGCCGACCTTACCGAATGCTGTAAGACAAAAACTGATGACGGCCCGATACAAATCTAAACGGGCTGAGTCTGTGCTAACGAAAGCCTGCAAGGTCTCCTCTTTGCTGGGTGTCTTTTTGAGCCGCAGGTCTGTTGCAGGCGACAATGTTCCTTGAGCTGTCTCGACAAAGAAACTTCCGCTCCACGGCACCACAACAGGCGTGGGTTTGTACTTGTGGATGAAAAACTCCAGCAACTGCGTCTCGCTTAAAGTGGTGTGTAATACCAGCGCGTCGTTTTCCCACGTCGCACGGGCGTTTTCGTCGGCCTGTTCGGCCACCAAGCGAAACACGCCCAACGCTTTGAGATAAGAAAGTAGAGGTTCGGGACGGCAACCGGGCAAAATGAGTCGGCTCATAATTAGCCTCCGTGTTTGGCACTGGCGCGGCGATCAGCGGCGCATAGCAGGGTTTCGAGATAAGCCAAGCGGAACGGGCCATAACATTCCAACATGCTCAATACGCGCTCGGCCCAACTCGGCGGCTGGCCAATGGCACTCACGCCGCTTTTCATATACTCCAATGAAAGCGTGACGGCGGGCGTGGTGGTTTTGCCGCCCAAATTCGCAATGGGCAAGGGGTCGTTTTCCCACACCCCGCGCGCAAAGAGCAGGTCATCCGGCGGGCGCTTTTCGTTCGGCATGGAGCGAATGAGCATCCGCACTTTGCCGTGATGTGCCGCTACCAAATAGCAGGCCAAATCAGAATGTTCAGAATGTTCTGCTTGGAGGGCCAACATCCCCAGGGCGCTGGCGAGTTCATGCCGAAAGCCGGGGCGAGAATAATTAGACTTGTAGCGTTTGGGCTTAGCCTGTTTATCAACTTGTGGGTCGGGAACATGCGCCTCGGATTTCCCGGACTTGCCCCACTTATCAACTTGAGGGTCCGGAAGAACACGCGTTAGTTTTCCCGCTTTAAGCAAACCCTCTTGGAAAACAGTGTGTGCCTTACCCCAATCATGCCAACGGGCGGCGTGGCGCAAAACGGCTTGCTCTTCAGGCGATACCAATCCGCCTAACGCTTCCGGTTTCAAAATAGCCTCCAACTCGTCTACCACCTCGTCCACATGTTCAGCGAGCGTTTGCCATTCCTTGTCCTGCGAGTCGGGGTCTTTGTCGTTAGCGTTATTGCGCTTGGCTTTTTGGGGGTTAAAGGTAGGCGCAAAATTCTTCGAGTCAGGACTCCAGCCTATCTCTGGGTCATAACCACCTGTAGATAACGCGAGCAAATATATCTGCCCAGCCACAATCTTCTCTGGACGTTCCCATTTGCCTTCCAGAAAATCCCAGCGATAGATGTCTTTGCGTTTCCCACTTTTGGGATTCACAAACTCATCCAGTTTTCTCACTGACACGGGACAAAGTTCGTCGCGCTGAGCGGCGGGTTGCTCCGGGCTGTTCGGGTCATTGCCAAAATCTCGCCACAACACTTGTGCGTCGCGTTCATCGCCTTCGCGAATGAAACGCGCAATATCTATATCACCGCCGGTTAGGTCGGCGGTGGTGTTGAAAAGCCCCAGCACATCGGTTTTGCGAATCACTTCTCCAGTTGGGCGCGGATAAAGTTGCTTGAGCCTTTCTTCGGTCTGTTTCTTCAAGTGATCGCGCAAGGCGCGCGGGCCAACACCTTTCACTTTCAGAGCGTCTGCGCCAAGTTCATTGCGGGCCGCCTTCAATTCATCAGGAGTATAAGGTGGTGCGTTTTTAGCCGCGCTCTTCTCTGTGTCAATCTCCAAATCCATCCAGAAGACCTGTGCGTCAGGTATTTTGCCGTAACGGTTGCATCGGCCCACCCGCTGAACGAATGACGACCATGGCGACATCTCTGTAAACATCACCCGCGCCGAAATATCTACGCCCGCTTCGACCACCTGAGTGGAAATGACTATGCCGCCTGTCTTGTTCATTTCTTCAAGCCGCTTCATCTTTTCGGCTCGTTCTTTTGGGCGAAATTGCGAATGCAAGAGCAAAGGCTTCTCGACGGGTTGGGCTGGTTCAGTAACAACTGATTTTTTACTGCGCTTAGGCGTTTGTTCGCCCTTCGATATAAACGCCTTGTAAATTTCCTTGGCCTTGTCCACTCTATTGACCAC
Organism: uncultured Anaerolineales bacterium; assembly: GCA_964431175.1. Lineage (GTDB taxonomy): Bacteria > Chloroflexota > Anaerolineae > Anaerolineales > VGOW01 > VGOW01. The sequence goes on along the minus strand of CAYSIV010000204.1, from coordinate 2,312 downwards.
AACAAGCGTGAGTGTGCCATGCTGATGTTTACTAAGAATTTCCTGCACCAGATTTGCCGAGTCATCAGCAAAGTTTTCGGCTCGCTTCAAGACCTTCTTGGCGTTCAAGCGTTCACTCAAAAGACCCTCATTCCATTCGGTATCGCCCAAAATGTGGGGCTTGAGTCCTTGCTTGACCCGCTCCCGAAAATCCACTGTCGCCAGCCAATCCGGGCGCAGCGTGGCAGAAGCCCACAGGCTCGGGCAATTGCCCCACGTCTGGAACTTCTCGCGGAAGGCGGCCAGTTGCGCCGTAGTTGCCAAACCACTGCCCATGAGTTGCACTTCATCAAACACCCACAGGCAATCATTGTTAAGCAAGCCGTAAGGCATGGGCCAGCGGGCGCGGCCCAGTGCATAACCGCGATTGAGCGCCCGCGAGAGCAACATATCTTGCGTGCCAATCAACACGGCTTCGCGTTCCGGGTACAAGTCCCAATCGTTGTCGGTCTCGCCGCCCATTAAAATTTCCACGCCCACATTATCGGCTTCGCCCAACGCAGCCAGCCACTCATGCACGCGCTTTTTCGTTTGCTCCACTAACACGCGCATAGGCAGGGTGTAGGCCAAGCGCCGAGGCGTGGTGGCGCGCACAGCAGGTGAGGCGTAACGCCGCCGCCACAACCATGCCAACACAATGGCTTCGGTCTTCCCCGCGCCAGTGGGCGCTTCCAGCAAGTCGGGCCACGGGTCGGCTTCCGCCAATCTCACCTGATAATCATAGGGCGGGTTGCCTGTCGCCTTTTGGAAAAACTTTTGATACTCCATGCTCACTCCTTTCCCTCATCGCCTACCATCCCATACAACCTCGCCGCCTCCAGCATCTCCTCCGCAATCTCGCGGCGCAAGTCTTCGGGCGCTAACACTTCACAGTCTTTGCCCCATTGCCGGATCCACGGCTTCATCTCCAGCGTGCTCCCCACCGTCACCGAGAGGATGCAGCCGCCGTCGGGCAGGTCTTCGCGCTTCTGCGAATAGTGCCACTCGCTTTCGCGCACCCGGTCGGCCACGCGCCCCGGCGGGAACTGCAGGCGCACCTCGGCCGGCTGGTTGCCACTGCCCCAGTTCACGCCCCAGGCATTGTGTAGGTAGGTGTAAGGGTCAAAGTCGGTTGGCACGGTAAACTGCTCATCGGTCAATTCAACTCGCGCCAGGCGATCTATCTTGAAGGTGCGAATGTCTTTGCGATAGTGGTCGTAGCCCATCACGTACAGTGAATAGCCGACGCCGGACGGCTCCAAAAAATATGGCTCATACAGGCGTTCACGGGCGGGCTTGTTCTCGCGGGGTTTCTCCCACAATCGCACTCGTTTGCGGTTAGCCCAGGCCTCGGTGAGATGTTCGAGAATGCGAGTCAACCCGGGCTGTTCATGACGGGCGCGAACGACTTTGGCAGCCTCTGTCATGTGCCGTTGGATTAAGTCGCGGGGCATGACAGCGGCCAGTTTCTCGATGGCTCGTGCTACGTGGGGATGATGTGAGTCGGCGTAACGAGTGAGCAGACGGGCGGCGAGGAAAAGGGCGGTGGCCTCGTGCAAGTTGAGCCGCACCGCCGGCAGATAACTGCCGCGCAAAATTTTATAGCGCCCGTTGTTTTCCTCAATTGGCACAGGGTCATCGCCGCTCCCCAGCGCCCGAATATCTTTCCAGATCGTCGAGCGCTTCACCCCACATCGCTCGGCAATCTCAATCATTGTCAGGCCTTCTGGCGAGGCGTTATACAAAATCTCCTGAACTTGAAGCAGGCGTTCGGCGCGATTGAAAGCTTTGGAACGAGACATAGTTTTCTCCAGCTGCACTTTAGCACAGGCGGTGTGCAAAAATGGAAACACCCCCCAAAAGTCATTGATCGCCCGAAAGCAGAGAAAGGTGGCCGTCTTCATCCTCGGCCAGCAGTGCGCCCTGCTCTTGAAGCGCCACCAGGTCTTTGTTGATCGTAGATCGCGCGACCCCCAACATCCGGGCCAGCGCCGCTTGCGTTAACGCGCCGCCCGAACGAGCTACGGTTGTCAAAATCGCTTGCAGACGCTCCTGCTTTTCCTGCTTGTTGCCGTACATAATTGCCTCCGGGTGAGATTTGCTCACAGCATAGAGGCTGGGTGTTTCCGGTACGGCAACAGCGTCAAACACTCGCTATTCTATGGCATCTATCGGCTGATCTCCATAGGCAATGTCACGAGTCGCGTTACAAATGCATGCCAATTTCACGGCAAATTTGTCCGCCCCGGCACATAAGCATATGTCACCTCAATCCGATGCGAATTGTGCCCCAA
>CAYSIV010000203.1:0-12180 GCA_964431175.1 uncultured Anaerolineales bacterium | reverse complement strand
AAGCGCAAGGAGCGCAAGTTGCCGCTTGACTTTCAATACGGTATCTTCGCGGTGAATTTGCCTCATCTGCGTAAGCCCTATACCATCTATTTTATGAAACGCTTCCTGCCCTTCATCGCCCTCACCCTCACCGCGTGCTCTGCCGCTCCCGGCGAGCCAGTCGATTTTGGCGAAGCCCTCTATCGCCTGATCGTCGGCGGAGTGGCGATTGGCGAAGCCACGCTTCTGCGCTTCTACGTCTGGCACATCGTCGGCCTGATCGTGCCGATGGCGTTTCTCATCGCCTGGCACGGCTTCCGGGTGCGGCGCGACGGCGGCATCTCACACCGCCAGCGGCCCGCAGGCGAACCCGCCGCCCCCCGCATTGACCGCGAGCAACTCATCCGCACCGAGACCGTCGCCTTCTTTCTGACTCTGGCAACTCTGATCGTGCTCTCGACCTTCGTCAATGCGCCCCTCGGCAACTCGCCCGATCAAAGTTTGGCGGCCGATAAAATAGAAGCCCCGTGGATCTTCCTGTGGGTGCAGGAGTTGTTACGCCTCTGGCCGCCGGCGATTGCCGGGGTACTCGTGCCGCTCGTCGTCACCGCCCTCATCACCGCCCTGCCCTTCATTGATCGCAAAGATGACGGCATCGCCATCTGGTTCAACCGCCAGGGCCGTCTGGCGCAGATTATCTTTATCGTCGTCGCCGTTGCCGTTGTCGGGCTGACGATCCGGGCCGCAATGAGATGACGACAGGCGAACGACGAAGGATGAAAGTTGTGCCTTCGTCAATCGTCAATCGTCCTTCGTCCACTGTGAACTTTCGCCACTACTTCCCTCTTCTTCTCGGCAGTCTGGCCGTGGCCATCGCTCTGGGTTTCGCCGAGTGGCGTCAGGCCAACCCGCCCTGGGCTGTCTACCAGCCCGACCCGCAGGTTCGCGTCATTACGCCTGCCATCAGCAAGCAGCCGGAACTGTGCCTCACCTGTCACTACGGCATCGAAGAGATCAGCAAGTCGCATCCGGTGGACGTGTTCGGCTGTGTGTCGTGTCACGGCGGCGACCCGCTCTCGCTGGATCAGACGACGGCCCATCAGAGTCTGCTCGGCCCGGGCGGCAACCCCGCCGACCTTAGCGTCGTCGAGCAAACCTGCGGCACCTCAAACTGCCACGGCGGCGACATCTCTTCCAATCGCAACCACATCGTTCGGGTCAAACTCAGTCTGCACGCCACTTACGCGGGCGCGATCAATTCTGTTCTGCAAGCACAAGGCATCGCCGGCCCGCTCTACGGGGTCAGCGCCGCCCAGGCCGCCCTCTACGGGCCAACCGACACGGTGGACACGCTCACCGCGTTCGAGCCTTCAAGCTTCAATCATTCTGCTGTCACTGCGTTTGCCAAGGACTGCCTCTCCTGCCACCTGGGCGCTCAACCCATTGCGCAACCTTATTTTTATCGTGGCACGGGCTGTGCCGCCTGTCACACCCCGTACACAAACAGTGGTTTATACGGTGGCGGCGACCCCGTGATACCAAAGGATGAGGCCGGTCACCCGGCGCGCCACGCCCTCACCCTGATCATGCCTTACACTCAATGCAGTCAATGCCACGGGCGTGGAACGTATTCAATCGAAACAACGACGTTCACCCCGCGCGATCCGGCGACCCTGACCGGCAAGCGTGAGACGGGCTATCAGCCGCACCGCGATCCAACGGCTGTACTGTGTGAACGAGAGTTGGATTGTATTGACTGCCACAACGCCGCCGAGGCGATGGGTGACAGTCACCTATACCCGAACCTTGAGGCGTCGCCCATCGTCGAGTGCCGCACCTGCCACGGGACTCTGACCGAGCCGCCAACTCTCGTCACCCTCACTGATCCCAACGACTCGGCCTTCCGTCGCGACCTGCTCAACGACAACTACACACTGAAAGAGGGCGACACCGTAGTGCGCGCCCCGAACGGCGAAGCGCTGGGCGCTGTCCGCTGGCAGGAGAACCGGCTGGTGCTCACTTCGCGTATCACCGGGCAAACGTTTTTAGTGCCGCCCGTGCAAGGCTCGGCCTGTCAGCAAAAACCCGATCAACAAGAGGCGCGCACCTGCCGCGAATGCCATGCGACGCCCTGATGCTTTCCGCAGACACACAATATGATACCCAACCTTTTCAATAAACTCTCTCGCCGCAACTTCCTGCAACTGCTCGGCTGGGTCTGGGCCATCCCGGCGGCGCTGGGCCTCAAGCAGATCATCGAGTTCATCAGCTATCGCCCGCCTGCGCCCGACCCGACCCTCATCCCGTTGGGCGCGCCGCAAAGCCTGCCGCCCCTGCCAGCCGCCATCGAACGCGCCCGAATTTATTTGATGAAGGACGATCAAGGCTACTACGCCCTCGACAACGTTTGCACCCATCTGGGTTGTCTGGTTCGGCCTCAGGACGGCGGCGGCTTTGCCTGCCGCTGTCATGGCAGTCGCTTCAACACCGACGGCCAGGTGATCACCGGCCCGGCGGTCCTGCCCCTGCCCTACCTTGAATTGCACTGGGACACCGCCGGCCAAATCGTCGTTGACCGAAGTAAGCGGGTGGAGAGCAGTTTCCGGCTTCCACCCAAAACATAGTCGAAGGACGAATCCTGACTGACAGATTCAACATGAGCGCTCTAATCCGCCCATCACCTTTGGCCTTAAGTTGCCCTGTGTTCTGCCAGGAAGCATCTCTTTAATCTCTAATCTCCAATTCTCTAATCTTCTTCCATGTCTCACCGCCCCTCCTTCTTCTCCCACCTTCACCCGCCTCACCTCCCCCAGCGCGAGTCCGGCATCGGCTACACCTGGGGCATGGGCGGCATCAGCGTCGCCCTGTTTCTGATTCTGCTGGTTACCGGTTTGCTAGAGATGTTCCTCTATTCGCCCAGCCTCGCCGGCGCCTATCAGAGCGTCAAGCTGATCGCCTACGTTGCCCCTTACGGCTGGCTCCTGCGCAACCTGCACTTTTGGGCCGGGCAAGGCATGGTGGTCAGCGTGAGCCTGCACGCGGCGCGGGTGGTCTTCAGCGGCGGCTACAAGAAGCGGCGCTTCAACTACCTGCTCGGCATGGCCTTGTTGGTACTTACCCTGCTGGCCGACTTCACCGGTTACGTCTTGCGCTGGGATGATGCTGGCGTGTGGGCGCTGACGGTTGGCACCAACATCATTCGCGCTACGGGGAACAGCCAGAAAGTGAACGAGCAGATTCAGCTTGGCGAGCGCATCTTTGCCGCCGGAGCCGACCGCGCCCCAGCCTGCACTTTGTGCCACTCGCTCGACGATGTGGTGCTGGTCGGGCCGTCACTGCAACACATTGCAACCACCGCTTCAACCCGCGTCTCCGGCCAACCGACCCGCGACTACATTCGGGCATCCATCATGAACCCTTCGGCCTTCAAAGTTCCCGGCTTCGAGACCGGAACGATGTACCCAAACTATGCGGTTGACTTAAGCCAGGATCAGATTGAGGCGCTGGTGGTGTTTTTGATGACGCAGAAGTGATCGTTCGATAGCATCAGCAATGTCATGCCGAACGAAGTGAGGCATCTCTGGCTTTCCCTAAAGCCAGCTCAGAGACCCCTCGCGACTGCCACTCTGCCAAGCCAGAGGTTAGATCGCACCGTCGCTCGCGTCGCTCGGGGTGGCAAGTGAAAAGTATCACCACTGGTTGAAATGCACCCCCCGAAGTTCGTTTGACACCTTAAGCCTTTACCACTACAATCCATTCGAAGCTCGCGTTGACGCTCACCATGAACTACCTCGACTTCGATCTGGAAATCACCCGCCTCGCGCCTGGCCGCTACCGCGTCGGCGTGCGCTCGCCTGCCGGTGATTCCGACGCCGAGTTCTCCCAACCCTTCTCCGACCTGGAGTTGGAAAACTTCGTCCTCAAGGTTGGGCACATGCGAACCGGAAAGCGCAGTATCGGCTCGTCGCAAATGATCGCCGCCCAAGCCTTCGGCCATCGTCTCTTTGAGACCGTCTTTCAAGGCGCGGTGCGCGAATCCTTCACCTCCAGCCTCAACGGGCTCGACCAGAACACCGGCCTGCGAATCAAACTACGGCTGACCGACGCGCCCGAACTGGCCAACCTGCCCTGGGAATATCTCTACCGCGAGCAGCAACGGCAATTTGTCGCCCTGTCTGTCGAAACGCCGATTGTCCGCTACCCGAATTTGTCGCTCCCAAGCAAGCCGCTCATCGTTGCCCCGCCCCTGCATTTGGCAGTGATGATCTCCAACCCGAAAGGCAACTACGCCGAACTGAATGTCGAAAGCGAGAAGGCAAAAATCGCGAACGCGGTGCGCGGGCTGGAAGAACGTGGCCTGTTCAAAGTGGAATGGCTGGAGACGGCTTCGCTGGCTGAACTACAGCGCCGCTTGCGCCAGCCAGACCCGGTGCACATCTTTCACTTCATCGGTCATGGCGGCTGGGATGAGGCGCAAAAGGACGGCCTGCTGGTGTTCAAGGACGAGTATGGCGACGGCCACAAAGTGAGCGCCGGCCACCTGGCGACGATCTTGCACGACTACAGATCATCACTACGGCTGGTGGTGCTCAATGCCTGCGAAGGGGCGCGCAGCTCGCCAACCGACCCGTTTGCCGGCGTGGCCAGCACATTGGTCAATTCGGGCTTGCCGGCCGTGCTGGCTATGCAGTTTGAGATCACCGACGGGGCCGCGATTCAACTCGCCAAAGAGTTTTACGAAGCCCTGGCCGACGGCCTGCCTTTGGAGGGCGCGGTGGCCGAAGCCCGCAAAGCGATCTCCGCTTCCGGCAATGATCTGGAATGGGGAACGCCGGTGCTTTACATGCGCTCTGCCGACGGCGTGCTCTTTGACTTCGCGCAAGCGCACAAAGCGGAACGACTGGCGGCAGAAACAAGGCGAGCCGAACAGTTGGCGCGCGAAAAGGCCGAACGTGATGCGAAGCGGGCTGAAGCTGAACAGGTGAGACAGGAACAGTTAGCGAAAGCACGCGCCGACGTTGAGCGCAAGGCTAAAGAAGAGGCGGAACTCAAGGCGCGAAATGAACCAGCGCCAATGCCTGCGCCTACGCCTGCGAAGCCATTAATAGCGGCATCTAAGAAATCGCCTATTGTGGCAGCTTTGTTGAGTTTCTTTCTATTCGGTGGCACAGGACAAATTTATTTGGGGCAGTGGAAAAAAGGTCTGGTGTTGGTGGTAGCAATTGTTTTCCTATATTTCACTGTTATTGGAGCATTTTTAGCAATACCTTTCGGATGCATCGGGGTAGGTGACGCATATGGTATTGCCAAGAAATTAAGACAAGGAATCTCAGTGGGAGAATGGGAATTCAGTATTGATTGGAAGGTGGTTGGCATAGCGGGCATGGTGACTGTAATCTTCTACATAGGTTTGTTTATTTTATCGAACTTGATTGGTTCTGTCCCAGCTAATTGAGCAAGAGTGGGCCTCAATGGCCCGAGATAAATGGAGCGTATACAAAAGCCACCTTCAGCGAGGGATACCGCAATGTTCGAGCGGTAGAGTTGGAAAGCCAACTTCTTTGACCAGCAAGGCCGTAGGACTAACCCCCTACGGCCTTTTGTTTGCTTGTATCTGATAGAAGGATGGGTGATGCCCTACGTCAGGCGCGAGGAGAGCAGCAAGCGGGTTGACATTGTGGGCGGCCAACCACGCCAGAGTCGAACCGTTCATCTGGATTACGTATTACGAGTCGAAGTCAACGCCGAGACTCAACCCGTCGCCATTCTTGAAGCTAAAGCTGAAGACTATCTCCCTGATTACGGCCTTGAGCAAGCCAAAGCCTACACCAAGTGCAAACGCTTCAACGTCCCTTTTATCTATGCGTCTAACGGTCATCTGTTTGTAGAGTTTGACCGCTACACCGGCCACACCAGCAAGCCCCGGTGCACATCTTTCACTTCATCGGTCATGGCGGCTGGGATGAGGCGGGACAGGACGACCTGCTGGTGTTCAAGGACGAGTATGGCGACGGCCATAAAGTGAGCGCCTTCCACTTGGCAACAATTTTGCGCGACTACAGATCACTGCGGCTGGTGGTGCTCAATGCCTGCGAAGGGGCGCGCATCTCGCCAACCGACCCGTTTGCCGGCGTGGCCAGCACATTGGTCAATGCAGTGGGCCACGATTCCGGCGGGCGAGTTCTTGTATGGCGACGGCAAGGAAAAGCGCAAACTGCCAGTCTTTCAGATCATGCGCGCTCCGGTCACTCAGGCTCAGTATCAGGCCTTCATTGACGCCAACCCGAACCACCCTGTTCCTTACCGTGATGAAAGTTGGGCCAAGCCCTACAACTGGGACAAGGCCAAGCGCCGCCATCCGGCGGACAAATCCAACCACCCCGTTGTCTTGGTCAGTTGGAACGACGCCCAGTCGTATTGCAAATGGGCGGGCGCGCGCCTGCCTGCCGAAGAAGAATGGGAGAAGGCGGCTCGCGGCACGGATGGCCGTAAGTATCCCTGGGGCGAGCAACAACCTGACAAATCCCTTTGCAACTTTAACAGCAACGAAGGCGGCACGACTCCGGTCGGCAAGTACAGCCCGCAAGGAGACAGCCCTTATGGTTGTGTGGATATGGCTGGCAACGTTTGGGAATGGACATCGAGCGAGTATGATGCCAACAACTACGTGCTGCGGTGCGGGTCGTGGGGCGGCATCGACGATGACGGCGTCCGCGCGGCGTACCGTGGCGGGGGCGAGCCGGGCTTCTTCAGCAACTTCGGCTTCCGTTGCGCCCGCTCACTTTGATTCTGGTATTCTGTTTTCTGAAATTCCGATCTTCTGAATCGCTGTTTTCTGCCAACTTCGCTACGCTTTGCGCAGCAGTGCTTTGCAGGGGATGGGGTCTGGGGAATAAGCCCAAAATTCAAAACCGGCCAAAACACTACAACGAATTCAGGGAAGTAACGAATTCGTTCGCGAAGCATCCCCCAATTCGTTTTAGTGTTTATTAGAAAAACTGTTCAACCCACTCTTCAAAACAACCTCGGCTGTTCCCCCGCTTCAATTGGCAATTTCTCCCCACGCGCAAGCTTGCACGCCTAGCGGCCCGGCTCGGGCAGAACGGGTATAATTGAAACAGTCGTCATGAAGGAGGTTGATATGACTCTGTTAGAGCAAATTCAAAGCCAACTGCGCCAACTGCCACCTGAAAAACAAAGCGAGGTGCTGGATTTTGTTACATTTTTACAGCACCGGTTGGCGCTTTCACCCCGGCCTGCTCTGGGGCGTTCACTCCGCAAACATACCGCCTTCGGTTCGTGGCGCGGGCGCAACATCAACGCGCTGGAATATCAGCAGAAACTGCGCGCAGAGTGGGATAGCTGCTCGTGAATGCGGTCTTTGACACCAATTGGGACGGCATTCGTGTCCCTTACCAGGTGTGACCTCCTTCACACTGCCAGCTTTCTCTGCTCTCAAAACAACCTCGGCTGTTCCCCCGCTTCAATTGGCAACTTCTCCCCACACGCAAGCTTGCACGCCTAGCGGCCCGGCGCATCGGCTCGGGCAGGCCTTGGCTTGGCAATGATTTGACAGCGAGAGAGACCGGCCTATACTTCTGCAAAAATGTGTGAGGTGACTTATGGCCAATGAACAATCCGCAACCCCAAAGCCGCCAAAGAAAGCGGAATGGAGCGCCAAGCTTCCGCTTCGCGGCTTTGCCAAACTGACGCCGGAGGAATACATCGGCGAACGGCTAAACGCGGAAATGAGCTACTACAATAAGAACGCGGGACTGGCCAAACAACGCTATCTGCAAATGCGGGCCATCACCGTCATCGGCGGCGCGCTGGTGCCGGTGCTGGTCAATGTCAACTTGCCCTACGTCAACATTCTTACCACGGCCCTCAGCCTGGTTGTCGTGTTGTTCGTCTCGCTCGAAACCGTTTACCGCTACCGTGAGCAGTGGACCAACTACCGCTCTGCCGAGCAAAACCTGCGCAACGAATATTTCCTGTTTACGTCCAAGTCCGGGGCCTATGCCGAGTTGGATGAGCCTGTGGCCTTCACCTTATTCGTCAATCGCATTGAGGAAGCCATCGAGGCCGAAAGCGCCTCCACCTTGAGAGTCATGACCACCCTGACCGAATCCAAGTCTGTTGCGCCGGCTCAGGGAGGGGGACAGAAATAGGCCCGCCGGGCGCTTCGCCCACTCCGTTTCGCCCCTTCGGGGGGGTGCTTCGTAAAACTCGGCGGGTCTTCAAATGGAGAATACCCTTTGCCCATCAATATATTTCTCAGTGTTGGACGCACCATATCGCCCGAGCAAGAACAGTTTGTAGCCGCAATCGAGGCTCTATTGATAGCCAATGATCTCACGCCTAGAACGGTAGGCCGCACAGACTTTGCCCATCAGAAGCCGCTCCAACGCATCGCCGAGGTTCTGCACGAATGTTCCGGAACGATTATCGTCGCCTTGAAGCGCCTTCACATCGCCGATGGGGTCGAGTTTAACCAACTCTCAGACGCCGCCAACCTGGCGGACGTAAACCTGCCCACCGTATGGAACCAGATAGAGGCTGCCATGGCCTACACTCTGGGGCAACCACTGCTGGCCATTGTCGAAACCGGCATCCGGAATGAAGGAATATTAGAGGCCGGGTACGATTGGTATGTTGAATGGCTCAGTCTGCATCCGGGCAGTCTAAACGAACCCGAATTCTTGAGGACCTTTGCCGCATGGAAAAGCAATGTTGAGAAGTATCAACACTTTCCATCTTCATGACTCGACTCCTCGGCATCCTCTTCGTCGCCCTCTCGGCGGCGGCGTTTGGCACGCTGGCCATCTTTGGCCGCTACGCCTACGCCGATGGCATGGACGCCCTCACTATTTTATTCTTCCGTTTCTCGCTGTCGGCAGGCGTGATGGCGATCTTGTGGGTTGCCCGTCGCGAGGGTCTGCCGCGCGGCCCGGCTCTGGCGCGGCTCATCGGCATGGGCGCGGTCGGCTACGTCGGCCAGGCATTCTCATACCTCACCGCGTTGAAATATGCCTCATCCGGGTTGGTGGCCCTGCTGTTGTATCTCTACCCAATGTTTGTCGTCATCCTCTCTGCCGTCGTTTTGCGCGAACGGATCACCCGCCTCAAAGTGCTGGCCCTGGGGTTGGCGCTGGCCGGCACGGCCCTCACCGTTGAACCGGATGGCGGCCAATTGCTCGGCATCCTGCTGGCCATTTCGGCGGCGGCCATCTATTCGGTTTATATCATCGTGGGCACGCAAGTGATGAAGCAAGTCTCGGCGGTGCAATCGTCGACCGTGATCTTTGCCTCGGCGGGAGTCTCGTCTGGCTTGCTGATGCTGATCAACGGGCCGCACCTGCCGGCGACGGGCGCAGGTTGGGCCGCCACGGGTTCAATTGTGGTGCTGGCGACGGTTCTGCCGGTGGTGGCCTTCCTCAGCGGGCTGGAGCGCATTGGGCCGACCAATGCGGCGATGCTGTCCACGCTGGAGCCGGTGGTCACGGTATTGCTGTCGGCTCTGCTCTTCGCCGAATTGCCCAAGCCGATCACCTTGCTGGGCGGCGGGCTGATTCTGGCGGCTGTGATATTGCTTACTCGCCATGAGTTGCGGCGTCCCAAGCCGGTGTTGGTGAGAGAGTAGAGCAAAACAGTTCTACCGCAAAGGCGCAAAGAAAACAGGCTCTCCCAACTTTGGCGGGAAAATTAACCGCGAATCGCTTCGCGCGAATGACACGAATTTGGCTTATTCCCTTCGTGAAATTCGTGCAATTCGTGGTAGAGAAGGCGGTTTCCCGTTATACCCGATAGAGCCAGAAAACGATTCTCGGCGATCTCTTCGCGTTCTTTGCGTCTTCGCGGTTTTATCTACCGCCGCCGGTAAATGTTATTCTTCCGCTCCATCAGCCCGTTATCCACCAGCGCCCGGCGCAGGGTGGCCGTGTCGGGGTGAAAGCGACGCAAAATCTCCACCACCTCGCGCTCGGTGTAATCCACGTCCGGCAGGAACTTGTCAATCAGGTAATAGAGAATGATCATAAACTTCTTTTCCTGGGCTGGAAGGGATTTGAGCGACCCGTCGGGGTTGGTGAAGTCGGTGATCACTTTGCGATTGAAAGTGCTCATGTCGAGTTCGGCGGCCGTCAGGTTGGGCGCGCGGGCCAGCGTCTCCCGCGCCATCGCCGTCAACGCCTCGCGGCTGAAATGATAAGCGGGCGGCCTGGCCCCGGCCACCTCGGCCACAATGCCCAGTTGCACAAGATACTCGACATGCCGTTGGGCCGTGTTGGGCTTCAGGCCCAGCCGCCGCGCGATCTCCGGCAAAGTCAAATCGCCTTCGATCAGCCAACCCAGCAGTCGGATGCGGTTGTCGTCCACCAGCGCCCGGAAGAATTGCCACACCGTCTCTACAGTTTTTGCCTCGGTTTGAGAGTCATGATCCGCCATAGCTACATTTTAGCACTGATAAAAAGGGAGCAATCGGGTATACTTTTCTCATGGACTACATCAATCTCGGCCACACTGGTCTCAAAGTTTCACGACTCTGCTTGGGCATGATGACGTATGGGGCGCGCTCATGGCGCGACTGGGTACTGCCGGAAGAGGATAGCCGCCCGTTCATCAAGCGGGCGCTAGAGTTGGGCATCAACTTCTTTGATACGGCCGACGCCTATTCCAACGGCGTAAGCGAAGAGATCACGGGCCGCGCCTTGCGCGACTTTGCCAAACGCGATGAAGTCGTCATCGCCACCAAAGTCTTCTTTCCTACCGGCGAGTCGCCCAACCAGGGCGGCCTCTCGCGCAAACACATCATGCACGCCATCGACGGCTCGCTCCAGCGCCTCGGCGCCGACTACGTTGACCTCTACCAGATTCACCGGTTTGATCCAGACACGCCTATGGAAGAAACACTCGAGGCCCTGCACGACGTGGTGAAGGCCGGCAAAGCCCGCTACCTCGGCGCGTCGAGCATGTATGCCTGGCAATTCGCCAAGATGCTCCAAATTTCTGAGCAGCGCGGTTGGGTTCGATTCGCCTCGATGCAGAATCATTACAACCTCGTCTACCGCGAGGAAGAACGCGAGATGCTGCCTTTGTGCCTCGCCGAAGGCATCGGCGTAATCCCTTGGAGTCCGCTGGCGCGCGGGTTCCTGGCCGGCAACCGCACTCAGGACAAAGGCGGCGACACAACTCGCTCTAAGAGCGATGGCTTCGCCCATGAGATGTATTATCAGAACAGCGATTTTGCGATCGTGGATCGGGTAACCGAACTGGCGAAGCGCCGCGAGGTTTCCCCCGCGCAAATCGCTCTGGCGTGGATTCTACAGCGGCCCGGGGTGACGGCCCCTATCATTGGGGCGAGCAAAATGTATCAACTGGAAGAAGCGGTGGCCGCGTTAGCGATTCAACTCTCGACGGACGAATGCAAGTTCCTTGACGAGCTTTACCAGCCTCATCCGGTGTTAGGGCACGGTTGACCTGACTCGTTCCCCACAGGTTACTATGGACAACCCCATTCGCCTCAGCCAGCCCGAAATTGTCGTTAATCGCCCGTTCACCCACCCCGGCCGAAGTCTCGATGATGTCGTCACCTTACAACACATGCGCCATCAGTTGCGTTTAGCCTTAAGCCAATTGGACCCATACGTCGGCCTCGTGCTTCCCCTGACGTTGAACATAGAAGAACCTGGCGGACGTTCTCACCGCATCATCATTGCCAATCGCGCCGGCTTACTGGCCAATCACACCTTGACCGTGGTCGGCTTCTTCGGTCATAAACGGCCTGACGCTGACCCCACTGCCGTGAATGCGGTTGACGACGTGTTGATTGGCGAATTTTCGGAACACCCCGGTATACTCAGTTATTCCTCGCTCATGCTGGCCGATGGCAACTGTGGCAACCTGGTGATGCTTGGCTTGCCTGAGGCCCGCGATCATTGGCGCGCCAGCCCTACCCATCAATATGCCGTGCGCGAACTGACGCCGCGTTACTATGCCACCCTCCGGCTTCACAACGCCACCCTCCCCGGTGGCTTGATGGGGAAGGGCGATGTGACTCTGGGGCAAACAAAATATTACGACTTCAACGATGTGCCAGCCTGGCACGCCATCCGCGAATTTGTGGCCGACTGATCTCAATTCTATAGTAGACTCTATCGGAAATAGCGGCCTTCGACAGGCTCAGGCCGCGCACGACAGGCT
>CAYSIV010000202.1:0-12218 GCA_964431175.1 uncultured Anaerolineales bacterium | reverse complement strand
CGGTGCTGGTCGAAGGCAAGGCCATTCACCTGCACCCGCTGGCTTGCTCGGCCTTTAACGCCGACTTTGACGGCGACCAGATGGCAATTCACATCCCGCTCTCGCGCAAGGCAGTGGAGGAAGCCCGCACCTTGATGCTCTCCACCAGGAATTTGCTCAAACCGGCAGACGGCGAACCCGTCGTCGGCCCGGCCAAGGACATGGTGCTGGGCGTGTACTACCTGACCATGATGCGTGACGGGCGCAAGGGCGAAGGGCGCGTGTTTGGCGACCTGGATGAAGTGGAGATGGCTTACAGTCTCAGCCAGCTAGACATCCATGCCAAGATCAAACTGTACCTGCCCACCTACTACAACGAGCAGGGCCAGCGTTTCGCCGATGGCAAGCCGCGCAAGCGGGTGATTGAAACAGCCGTCGGCCGGGCGCTGTTCAACCGGGTTCTGCCGGAAGAAATGCGTTTCGTCAACGACCTGCTCGACAAGAGCGGCCTGCAAAAATTGGTGACCAAATGCTACCAGGTGGTGGGCAGTGAGCGCACCACCGATGTGGTGGACGAGATCAAGAACATCGGCTTTACCTATGCCACCCGCTCCGGCACCACCATTGCCGTATCCGACCTTTCCGTTCCGCCGGCCAAAGCCGAGATCGTTGGCCGCACGGAAGAAGAAGTGGCCGAAGTCGAGAAGCAATTCCGGCGCGGCCTGCTCACCGAACAGGAACAGACCGACCGCGTCATCGAACTGTGGACGAAGGCCCGCGACGAAGTCGCCAAGGCGGTGTCGGCCAACCTGGACCCGATCGGTTCTCTGGCGGTGATGGCTAAATCCGGGGCCACCAAAGGCGGCTTCAGCCCAATCACCCAGCTCGCCGGCATGCGCGGTTTGATGGCCGACCCATCAGGCCGCATCATCCCCCTGCCCATCCGCTCGAACTTCCGCGAAGGCCTCACGGTGCTCGAATACTTCATCTCGACGCACGGCGCGCGCAAGGGTCTGGCCGATACGGCCCTCCGCACCGCCGACGCCGGTTACCTCACTCGCCGTCTGGTGGACGTGGCCCAGGATTTGATCGTCAACAGTATTGACTGCGGCACTGAAGGCGGGGCTTACATCCGGCGCCGGGACGATGTGGCCGGCCAAACCTTGTACGACCGGATTCTGGGCCGCATGGCGGCGGCCAAGATCGTCGATCCCAAGACCGGCGAGTTGCTCGTCAATCGCAATGAGGAGATCAGCGAAGCGATCGCTTTGAAGATTCAGGCCTCGTCCATTGATCAGGTGTTTATGCGCTCGCCGCTTCACTGCCAGGAACGGCGCGGCATTTGCGCCATGTGCTACGGGCGCGACCTGGGCCGGGGCAAGCTGGTGGAAGTGGGTTCGGCGGTTGGCATTGTGGCCGCCCAATCCATCGGCGAGCCGGGCACGCAGTTGACGCTCCGCACGTTCCACACCGGTGGTGTGGCCGCCGGCGGCGACATCACCAGCGGTCTGCCGCGGGTGGAAGAACTGTTTGAGGCGCGCAAGAAACCGAAGGGTGAGGCCGTTGTCACCGATATTGACGGCGTCGTGGAAGTCATCCGCGCCGACCGGACCGGCGGCTCGAAGATCGTCAAAGTGGTCAACAGCACCACCCTGCGCGACGAGTACGAGGTGCCGGGCAACTGGGCGGTGAAAGTGGAAGACAGCGACGAGGTGCCGGATGGCGCTTTGCTGGCCCAGCGCGGCGATAGCCAGGTGCTGGCCGAGCACGGCGGCAAGGTGAAGCGCAAGGAAAACACAATCATCATCATCCGCGAAATCCGCGAGGAGCAGGAATACGACATTCCGACCAACTCGCGCTTGCTGGTGGTGGATAACCAGGAAGTGCGCGCCGGCGAGAGCCTGACTGAAGGTTCGCAGAACCCGCACCGCATCCTGCGCATTTTGGGCCGCGAGGCGTGCGAACTGTACTTCCTGACCGAAATGCAGAAGGTGTACCGCTCGCAGGGTCAGAACATCAATGACAAGCACTTCGAGGTCATCGTCCGCAAGATGCTGTCGCGGGTGCAGATCGTCCGCCCCGGCGACACGAACCTCCTGCCGGGCGAGTTGATTGACCGCGGCGAGTTCAAGGAAATGAACGAGAAGCTGGCCGCCGGTGGCAAGCAGACGGCCACCTCGGTTCCGGCCCTGCTGGGCGTCACCCGGGCCTCGCTGGCCACTGACTCCTTCCTCTCGGCCTCGTCCTTCCAGCACACCATCAAGGTGCTGGCCGGAGCCGCCATTGAAGGCAAGTCGGACGGACTCTTTGGCCTGAAAGAGAACGTGATCATCGGCAAGCTCATCCCGTGTGGAACGGGCTTCTGGGTGTATCACGATAGGGACCAGATCGAAGGTGGGGCCGCCCCGGAAATGGCCGCCCTGGACGAACCCGCCGCCGAGTAAGCGGCCACTCCTGGATTCCTGGCCCCCGATTGAACCTATCGGGGGCGGGAATGACACCTGGTTTGTGGGGCGAGTTGGCAACTCGCCCCTGGATTCCCGCCTACGCAGGAATGACACCAGAGCGGCTTACATAAGATGAGACTGTAAATAAAGCCACTCTTCCCAAAAGCGGGAAGAGTGGCTTTATTTTTACCAAACCTTAACTTTTTTGGGTTAATAACGATATATATATAGCCAACAAACGGTGGAAATCATCATGCCCCAAAACGACCCAAAAACTTCTCCCCATCTGGTTTTAGTAATCGACGACGACCCTAATTTGCGACGTATCGTGGAGTTATGTCTGGCAAGATTTGGGGAATTTATCTTCTGCTACGCCGAAAACGGCTGGCAGGGCATCCAATTGGCCGACACCGGCCTGCCCGAGCTGATTTTGCTCGACTACGACATGCCCGGCATGGATGGCCTGGACACGCTCCGGCATTTGCGGGCCAGCGCCCGGACTGAAAACACGCCCGTCATCGCCCTCACCGGCGCCATCCGCCTCAACGAACGTTGCGACGCCATGATTACCGGGTGCGACGATTATCTCCTCAAGCCGTTTGATTTCACCCGGCTGGGGCAACTGGTTCAAAGCTATTTGCCGCAAACGGCGTAAGCCTCACCCCATCCGCCCAACCCACCGCCGCATCAGCGGCACGTAAAACTCCCACCCGGCGTCACCCTGGCTACTCCGTATGATGTCGTGCCGCCCGGCCCAACGGAGGGCGCTTTGAAGCGCATCCGAGGCCAGGCTGGTGGCGGCTCCCAGTTCGGCCAGCGGCCACGGTTCATCGCGCTTGGCCATCGCCTTGAGCAACGCCCGCTGGCCGTCGTCGTTCGTCTGCGTCCACACCCCGTCAAAATACACCGTGCCCCGCCGGAAGAAGTCGTCGGCCAGGACGGCTTCGACATCGGCCAGGGTGATTAGCGCGTCGCGCTCGTGGCTGGCCCCGCCCGAAGCGGGGTTGAGATCGAACAGTTCGTGATTGAGGTGGTCGAGCGCGTCGCGGCAGACCTGCTGAACAAGGTAGGGCTGGCCGCCGGTTTCGGCGATGATGCGCTCGACGGCGGCGGGTTCGTAGTTCAGGTTGAAGTCGGGAGTCGGGTTGGTAATCAAGCGCCAGGCGTCGTCGTGGGCAAGATATGAGACGACGATGTTGGCGTACGAGCCGTAGAAGGGCTGTTGATAGTCGCGGCTCATCTCGTCTAGGGTGTGCAAACCGCCAAAGACCAGGGTGACGCCGCCCTCCTGCGTCTTGCTTCGCAAGAACTGGAAAATCTCTTTGCCAACTTTGCCTTCGTTCACCGCCCGCTCCACCGCTTCAAATTCATCCAGCGCCAGAATCAGCGGCGCCCCGTTCAAGGCTTCACGAGCCTGCCCCAGCAAGCGGTCAAACTGAAATTGAGCACGGGCTGGGGTGTTGAAATTCTCCGGGTCGGGTTCGGCTAGCGGCGACTCTGGAAAAGCACGGCGCACGGCGGCATAAAGTTTATCGGCCAAATTCAACAGCAAGTCAGCGGTGGAGGCCACGAAGCTGGTCTCACCGGCCATGTCAGCGTAGACGATGACACTGCCCGGCGGCGCGGCCTGATCAAGGTTGCGCAGGATACTGCTCTTGCCCATGCGGCGGTGGCCGTAGAGGATGATCGAGTCGGGCGTGGCTTTCGCCGACCACACTTCGCCAATGCGGTTGAAGACGCTCGTGCGCCCGACGAAGAGCGGCGGCTTGACCGGGTTGCCGACGACGTAAGGGTTATCAAACGGGGTGGCCGGGCGTTGCCACACCGCCGAAGTACGCTCGGCGACGCCGGTGGCGCGGCGCATGGCAGGCGACATCTCGCGCAAAGCGGCTTCGCCTAATTTACCCTGCGCTTCGGCGATGATAGACTGCCACAGTTGAACAATACGCTTGAGCAGAACACGCTCCGGCGGCAGGACTTCTTTCTCGATGTATCCAGCCAGTTCGTTGAGCGCCCCGGCGGCGCGGTTGAGGGCGGCGGCTTTTTGGCCGGGGTTGGTGGCGCTTTCACCAGCAGCGACTTCTGCGCTGACATCAGCCAGCGCCTTGAGACTTTCAACCACTGTAGGGCGCAGAGGCGACTCGGCCAGCATATCCAGCCAATCCAAATGCTGCGGCATAGCCGCCAACCCGGTCAGGCTAGTAATATCAAGAGCGGCAACAAAGGCGGCAAATGAGTTGGCGATCTCCGGCCCATGCCGAAATCTGCGAATCGGTTCAGCCCGAACTAAATCTTCATCTAACTTAATTTTGTTGACTTCCACTGTTTCCAGGGCAGATTGATAGGCAAAGAATTCGTACAACAAACTACTAAACAAAGATAGCGGAGTCTCCTTCATCCACCGCCAGCGCCAGGTGAGCCGCCAGGCAAGCCGCTCCGAAGTGTCGCCGGAAACACTGGAAGCGGCGATGAACTGCTGGCCGATTTCAGCCAACAGAACCAGCCGGGCCGAGGGAAAGGCGCGAAACTGAAGTAGGCCAGCCGGCACCACTAAATAATCTTCCAACACGGGCAGGTGCGCGAGATGATATAGCACGGTGAGTGGATTGTCATGTTCAGCCAAAAAATCGGACAGAGCGCGTTGAACAACCCAGCGTTGAAACGGGTTGGCGGCGATTTGAGCGGCCAGCATCAGGCCGCGATTCAAATCTGCGGCTAAACACGATCGCAGAAGGTGGTCTGCGGCGGGCAGAGGCCAAACTGCCAGCTCATCCCAGACTACTGGATGTCCCTGGAGGCGCAAGAAAGGATCGCGAACAGCGCGCGCAGAGCGTGAGGCCAGCCAGGCCAGAGGCCATTCAAAGAGATAAAAAATAAGGCGGCTACCGCCTGCGCCAACCGCCACGCCAAACGCCACGCCAAACGCCACGCCAAACGCCACGCCAAACGCCACGCCAACCGCCACGCCAACCGCCACGCCAACCGCCACGCCAACCGCCACGCCAAACACCACGCCATACGCCACGCCCAACGCTACGCCCGGCACCACGCCAAACACCACGCCAAACGCCACGCCCAACGCCACGCCCAACACCACGCCCAACGCCAATCCGGGCCAATTCATCGGCGTGCCCTGGGCGGCGTTAGCGGCCACGGCCACGGCGATAGATAACAAGGTGGATAACAACGTTGTAAGAATCATCGAAATCCAATACAGGTTTCGATATGCTGGCAGGCGCAGGGTTGTGAAGATGGCCAGTCCCCGAGCTTGATACAGTTCGGGGTCGGCTTGATGAAGATAATGCTTCAACTTGCCCGGCTGGAAGTAAATCCACTTGAACAACAGCCAGTAGTGGCGTGGGTTGAGAGGGTTGAGGACTGCGGGAACGTCAGGGGGAGTGGGAGGGAAGGAGAGCATGGGAAATAAATGACGAATGAAAAAAAAATGACGAACGACGAACGAAAAATAAAGAGTGGAAACTCAGGTCGTCTTTTCGTCAAACAATGCCTTTGACAACCGTTGCAGTTTCGCCGGTTGGCCCTGGCTCTCGGCCAGCAGGCGTTCAATCTCAGAGGGCGTAAAAGCAATGCTTGCGCTTTCGAGGCGGCTGGCGAGGAAGGCGCGGGCTTCGGCTTCGGCAAAGGGGCCGATGGTTTTGCGGGTGAAGATGTTATGAAAGGGCGAGACGCCGCCAGCGGTTCGGGCCGGAAAGACCGTTTCCAGCGGGTGCTGGGTGACGAGGCACATTGCCAGCTTGCCCTGCTCTTGAGCCAGACTGCGCAGGAGGTCGTGCAGGCGCGGGTTGAAGTCCTGCTCGGCGATACGCTCCACTTCGTCAAACAGCAAAATCACTTCCCGGTTCTCCAGCACTTTTTTCAACTGGCGCAAACTATCGCCCTGCGCGCCCAACTTGCTCAACACCGTCTCGCAAAAGTCGGCTTCGTCCAGCACGCCCTGCAAGTCTACGTATTCAACCGTCAGGCCGGGCAACCCCTCGGCGCGAGTGACGTATAAGAAGTAAAGCAGTGACGACTTGCCCATCTCCGAACCGCCGACGATGGAGACGCTGGAGCGCTTCTTAAGTTCGGCCCGTATCTCACGCACAAGTTGGGCGCGGCCAAAGAACTGCGCCGGGTCGTTGATGCGGCCGCTGGTGTAGAAGGGGTTGGAGGCTGGAGGTTGGACGCTTCGCGTAGAAGTTGGAGGTTGGAGGTCAGAGGCTGAAGATGAGACAGGCGAATTCTGGAGATTGACGATGAGTGTGGCGCCTGATTCGGCGTGGAAGATACTGCCGCCTGCTTCATATTTATTTTGTCCCGTCACGTCGCCACTGCCAACGGTGACTTGCGCGCCTTGTCCTAGCGTAATTCCGCCTTGAGTGATAGACAACAGTTGAGCAGAAAAAGCAGAGTCGGAGTTGAGGGTCCGAGTGAGCGCGTCGCGAAAGGCGGCTTCGTCATTGGTGAGGGCAATCTCTTTGAGGGCCGGGCGCGCAACGATCTCAGCCCAAAGCTGGCGGGCGGATTCGGGCAGTTCGCTCCCGGCCTTCAACTGAGGGAGAAGCGACTTGGCGATTGCGACGGCGAGGGATGCGGCGTCCATGATGAGGGAAAGTATACATGTAGACGCCGAGTCGCGCACCTGTCACTGGTTTCAGAACAACGGATATGTGGAATTCAACGGATACCGATCCGTTAAATTCCACGAATCCGCGTTCTAATCATTCGCCACTGGCCCAAGCAGGCAGAAGCGAGAACTCGGCACGGCCACAGCGATCGCAGGCGACGATGAAATGGCGGGAGCCGGCCAGGGCCATCAATTGTCCAAGAAGTATTTGACGGCAAAGACGACGGCCAGGATGAACAAGGCCCCCAGGCACAGCCCGGCGACGCCGCCAAATGGAAATGAGATTCCGCTACCGCCTCCTGTGACGATCATAGCGACCTCCTAGGATTTAACCACGGATTACACCGATTTCACGGATTAGGGCGAATTCCGTCTCTCCCGTTTTTGACGGGATTTATGGGTGTCACCCTGAGCGAAGCGAAGGGTCTCTGGCTGGTTGCGCCGAGATTCTTCGCTTCGCTCAGAATGACAGGGGCGCTTTCCCGTTAAACCCGGAAGAGCCCGAATTCCTTTTCGATTTATGGAGAAAGACCTGTCAGGTCTCACCAAATAGCTGGCAACACCGGCGATCCGATTAAGACCTGACAGGTCTGGCATTGTAAACCAGTTAGGAATCTGCTCTAGGAAGTGTAATCCGTGAAATCCGTGGTTACATTTCCGGGCCTATCTGTAGACAACCAACCCTACCACCGCCGCGCCGATGATGATGAAGACGGGATTGAGGGTGGTGAAGGTGAGCAGGCCAAAGGCAATGGCGGCGATGATCAACTTGTCCCAGCTTTGGGCCAGGGCCGTGCCCCAGCCCAGCTTCTTCACGCCAAACACCGTATTGGCCATATCATAGGCCGTCCAAATGAGCAGGCCAATCACCACCGGGCGCACTGCCGTGAGCATGGCTTTGACATTCGGGCTGTCCTTGATGCCGAAGAAGTAGACGACCATCACCAGCATCAGGAGAGTGGTGGGCAAGACGGTTCCCCCCGCCGCGGCGACGGCCCCGGCAACCCCGGCCAGTTTATAGCCCACATACGCCGACACTTGCGGGGCAATCGGTCCCGGCAAGGCATTGCCCACCGCCACCGCATCGGCAAATTCAGCCGGAGTCACCCAC
Organism: uncultured Anaerolineales bacterium; assembly: GCA_964431175.1. GTDB lineage: Bacteria > Chloroflexota > Anaerolineae > Anaerolineales > VGOW01 > VGOW01. Next base: position 4,054 of record CAYSIV010000202.1, on the reverse strand, counting down.
CCGGCGGCCGTCGTCTCGCGTTGCATCAGGGCCAGCGAGGCCGGGCCGCCGCCCCACGAGAACAAAGCCACGCGGGTGAAGAGGACGAAAATTTCCCACAGCAGCATTGGCAGACTCCGTCAGGCTTTATGCGCGTACAGGGCCACATCGGCGGCTTCGACCAGTTCCTCAGGCTCCGGCATGTGGCCTTCTTCCCAACCGGCCACGCCCACGCTGGCCCGAATCGGAATGCGGACGCCATCCCATTCAACACTGTAGTTGCCAACCGCTTCGCGAATCCGGCTGGCGGCGTGTTCGGCTTCAGCCTGGCTGGTTTCGGGCATGAGAACCACAAACTCATCGCCGCCGTACCGCACCACCAGGTCGCTCACCCGCGCTTGTTGCTTGAGCAAATCGGCAAACGCTCGCAGGACGGCATCACCGGCAGTATGGCCGTACTTGTCGTTGTAGAGTTTAAAATCGTCGATATCAATCATCATCAGCGAAATCGGAGTCTGGTTGCGCTGGGCGCGGCGGACTTCGGCGTTGAGGGTTTCGTCGAAGTGGCGGCGATTGGCCAGGCCGGTGAGGCTGTCGGTGCGGGCGTTGCGCTCGGCGCGTTCGAGCAGTTGGGCGTTGTAAACGGCGATGGAGGCTTGATCGGCTAAGGCCGAGAGCAGTCGTTGCTCGGTCATCGTCAGCGCGCGCGGCTTCTCAAACACGGTTGTCAGCACGCCGATGACTTGCGAGCCATGCCGCAGAGGAAATGCCCCTAAGGCCTTGAGCCAGACTGGCACTTCGGGGCCGAACATCGGGTGGCTGGGCGCGTCCTCGATGAGGGCCGGGCGGCCAGCCTGCACCACTTTCCAACACAGGGCATCAATGTGCGGGTCGAGGCGGTTGGGCTTCGATTTGAGGGCGGAGGCGAAATCGACGGCGAAACGAAAACCGTCGGCCATGGGCGTTGGCAGGCGCACCGAGACGCTATCGGCGCCAATCAACTCGCGGGTGGCGCGGCAAAGTTCCTGTAAGACTCCTTCCAGCTCCAGCGTGCTCAACAACGACTGGAAGGTGTTATGGAGCAATTGCAGTTCCTGGCCCTGGCGCATGGCCTCGGCCTGCAAACGAATGGTGTTCTGCGCTTCGTCGAGCAGTTTCTGTTTAGCCGATAGGACGTCGTCAAAGAGCCGCGACAGGCCGTAAATCAAAATGCTCATGAACACGAAGCGGGTTGCCATCTCCAGGCTATTTAGCCCCACGCCGCTCGAGATGAGGCGATAAAACTCAAACGACTGGGACGCGGCGAATGTGCCGAACGCCAACGCCAACAACCACCAGCCAATGCTCAACCCTTCGCGGCGATGCCGCCACCAGAATCGGGCCACCGCGCCCACCACGATGACGGAAAGAATCAAGTTAAGCAAGCCGATTGCAAAATAAACAGCAGTCATAGGCTCCTTTACATCGAGGCGTTGATCCGCGCCGCCACGTCTCGGAAGTTTGGCGACAGGGCGTACACCTTTTGGAACTCGCGATTGGCCTGGCTGTTCTTGCCCAAGGCCTGGTACGACACAGCCCGCCAGTACGTCGCCTCAGCCAGCAGATCAGGACCGCGATCTTTTTTCTTCTTCAGCAGTTCGGTAAAAATAGTGAGGGCCGCGTCGTGCAGGCCCTTGCCCTGCATCGCCCGCCCGTACCACACCATTGTTTCAAAGGTCACGTCGTCGGCCACCACCGTTTGACTGGCGCGCTCCACAATCGCATCCCAAATTTCGCGCAAGCCGTACAACTCGCAAATAGATAAGATGAGCGCCGGATCAGCCTCCACTTCACGGATCGCTTCCAGCACATCCATCGCTTCGTCGAGCTTGTTTCGCGCCTGATACACTTCGGCCAGCAACAGCGTTGCCGCCAGCGCGCCCATGGGCACATTGGCTTTGACACTCGGAGTGATGTTTACCTGGATGGAGGTCTCGGGCAAATACTTTTCCATGAGCGGCGTGGGCAGAGACTCATTGCGTTCCAACAGGCCCTCCAGCAATGACTCCGCCTGGGCCAGCCCCGGCGCTCGATTCTGCTCCAGCAAAATTGCCGAGGCCAACAGGGCCGCGCCCGACTCGGACGGGGCCGCCGCCACAAAATGGGAGAGCGCTTCACCTTCCTTTCCCAACCGGTAGTCGGCCAGACCCTGGGCAAATGCTAATTCGTGAGCCGGCGCAAACGCGCCCGGAGTCGGCGCGACCGGAGGCGGCGCAATTTCTTCCGGCTCCGGTTCAGGCGGCGCGGCCTTGGCCCGTGAAGTTCGAGTCGCCGTCTTCTTCTTGGTGGGCTGGTCGAGTTTCTTGACGTAGCTGATGCCGGTGCCGGGGATGCCCAGCGTGAGGCGCTTGCCCCCCGGCCCGGCCGTGACGCGCGCGCCCGGCACACCCGCGCTCACGCTCACCCCGCTCTTGCTGATGTTCAGCCGCAGGAACTTGCCAATGTTGATGCGCTTATTGAGTCGGAAAGACATATCCGTTCAGCCCACTTCGTCCGTTGTCGTTTCGGTGGTTGCGGTCTCTTCAGCTTCGCTGGCCTCAAGCGGCAGACGCCCGCTCACCCACACCGCCATCAAGCTCACGTCGTCGGTGCTGGCCTCCGAGTCCGGGTGGGCCTCGGCGAAAGCTTTGTTGACCACGTCAAAGTCTTCGTTCCTCGGCCACTTCGTGAGAAAGCCCGGTAGTTTTGCCCGGTCGGCCTCCGGCGGCAGAACCTCCCAGCCGCGATCTTTAAGCAAGTCGTGAATCTGCTGGCGCAGGTCGGACCTGGCCTCGGCCCAGGCGGCCAGAATGGCGGCCACCAGTTCCGGGCTTTTGCCAAAGGCTTCGGCAATAGACGCAACCTTCAAAGAAGCCGGCGCTTGCGCTCCCTTGCGAAAACCGGGCACGCGCACGACTTGATTGGTCAGCTTATCAATGGGCTGGCGAAATTGCGCCGGCAGTTTAGGCAGGGTGTTAAGCGCCGTGCGGATCACCGTCGTCCGGTAATCGTGGCGCATGAATTCATTGAGGGCATGGAAGGGGACAAATTGAGCAGTATGGTCGGTCATGGGCGTGATTATATCGTAATTAGGCGCAGTCGTTCTTTCAACGGATGCCTTCGGCAAAACGGACAAACGGATAGAACGCCGTAAATCCGTTTTTCCGTTTAGCCATCCGTTGAAAGTGATTTGCCGGGAACCAAAATTCGACGGCTGGCGTCTTTCCTACAACTTACAATCATCAGGAGAAATACAATTATGACTCGCAAAACCAAGCTCGTTTCAATCATTTTAGCCGCCCTCGTCGGCCTGTTCGCCCTCAGCGCCTGTGGCGCTCCGGTCGTCAACGGGGGCAACCCACCGCCAGCCAACACCATCGCCGTCAGTGGCAACGGTGTGGCGTTCGGCACCCCCGACATCGCCGTCGCCAGCATTGGCGTGCAGACCCGCAACGCGAACCCCGGCGCGGCGGTGAGCGAAAACACCGACAAGATGACAGGCATCATCGACGCCCTCAAAGCGTTGGGCATCGACGCAAAGGATATTCAGACGACGAACTTCTCGGTCTACGCTCAACAGAACTACGACACCAACGGCCAGCCGACCGACATCACCTACGTGGCTGACAACACGGTGACGATCACGGTGCGCGACCTCAACAAAGTGGGCGAGGCGCTGGGCAAGGCCGTGGCCGCCGGGGCCAACAACATCTATGGCGTGAACTTCAGCGTCAGCGATCAATCCAAGCTGGAAGCCGAAGCCCGCGACAAGGCAATGGCCGACGCCAAAGCCCGCGCTGAGCAACTCGCGAAAGCGGCCGGGGTGACTCTCGGCGCGCCGATGACGATCAGCGAATACACCTCTGCCCCGCCCGTGACATACGCGGCGGACGTGAAAGGGTTGGGCCTCGGCGGTGGTAGCGGCGCGCCCGTGCCGGTGTCCACCGGGCAAATTCAGGTGAATTTGCAGGTCAGCGTGACGTACGAGATCAAGTAAAAGGGTGGCTCATGTGTAATCTGTGTGCTATGAGATGGTAAACTTGCGGCATGGAATTTC
>CAYSIV010000201.1:4675-12222 GCA_964431175.1 uncultured Anaerolineales bacterium | reverse complement strand
GGCGCTTTCGTCGCGGGCGGGGACGAGGGTGAGAACGTCGGGCCGGTAAAGCGAATTGGCCGCTTGGTGTCGCTCTACCGGGCGAAGAAGAGTGAAAAGAAAAATCAGCCGCCGGGCGGCAAAGGCGGCCAGGATGGCGAACACGCCGCTGGCAAGTATACGCGATGCAAATTCAATGATCACAATCTACTTACGTTGGCGCAGCTGCTCTGCATTGGACGCTATTCAAAATAAGCCAGTACACGCTTCGACCGCTTCGCGTCAGCGCGCTTCGACAGGCTCAGCGCGCGGCCTGAGCCTGTCGGGCGCGGCCTGAGCCTGTCGAAGGCCGTTACGCATCGGCCAATATCAGGGTGAGTTCCACCGTCACCCCCGGCCCTGTGGGCCGGTTGTACAGGCGGCACGACCCGCCGGCGCCCGTGACCAGGGCGGCAATCGTTGAGAGACCCAGGCCCATACCCGGCGCTTCGCCAGTGAAATATTTTTCGCCCTGATAGTAGGGCGTCCAGGCGCGCGCGAGTTGCTCCGGCGAGAGCGTGAGGCCGTTGTCGCTCAGGCGCAGGCTGGCCTTGCGCGGCCCAATACGAGATAGCGTCATCTCGATGGTGGGCGAGTGCGTGGGATGGAATTTTTTTGAATTCTCCAGCACCTGGCGGATGGCGACTTCAGCGGCTTGCTGAGAGAGGGTAATTTTGGATTTGCTCAAGTTGTCTTTGTCCGGGGCCGCCACCAACTGCAACGTCATCTCCGAGCAAATCTCCACCACCAGCCGCCCCACCTGCGCCAGCGCAATCTCTTCGCCCTCTTGGGCCAAGTTGGGCGCAACCAGATAATCAGTCACATCTTGGATCTGGCTCCTCAGGCGTTCCACCCCGCGCAACGCCGTTTGCGCCAGGTCGGCAACTTTGGCCGCCGGCATCTCGAGGGCATTCTCGGCCAGTAGTTCCAGGCTGGTCAGCATCACTCCCAACGGGGTGCGGAGCTTGTGGAGAATCATCGAGTGGAATTTCCAGGTATCGCGCCGCAGAACAACCTGCGAGGTGATGTCGCGTATCTGTAACATGCGGTTGGTGTCGCCACCAACGGGCAGGTTCAGCACGTTGACCTGCAGCCACATGGCGTTGGCGTTGGGATTCTCTGGCCGCACCAAATATAGCGGCGGCGGGAAGGAATCGTCGATTTGACGGGGCCAGGCTGCCCAACTCTCCTCCGGATCAAGTTGATAGTTCTTCTTCGCCAGCGCCAGGAAGGTTTCGGCAAAAGGCGGGCGGTCTTCCAACGGCACGTCAAGATACACCCGCGCCTGAGGGTTGGCGTAAACCACTTTGTCCTCGTCGTCGACAATCAAATAGCCGTCGTAGGCCTGCTCGATCACCCACTCAAAGCGGCTGTGCTCGGTGAGGGCGCGGCGGTAACGGTTGAGGTTGGTGATCGTCTTCACCCGCGCCCGCAGTTCTACGCCATCGAAGGGCTTGTTCAAAAAGTCGTCAACGCCCGATTCGATTCCTTCCAGCCGCGACTCGCGATCTTCCAGCGAGGTGATCATGACGATCGGCACTTCGTTCAACATCGGGTCGCTCCGCAGGCGGCGGCACAACTCAAAGCCGTTCATCACCGGCATTGTCACATCTGTCAAAATCAAATCCGGGATGAGAATCTTTGCTTTCGCCAACCCTTCAGCGCCGTTTTCGGCAAACTCCAGATGGTAGTCGGCCGTCTTCAGCAACGTCTCCATCAATGTCCGCCAGTTTGGTTCATCATCCACAATTAGAATTGTGCTTTTGCGCGTCATCCCCGACTCCCAAGTCAATTCTGGCTCTTCCGGCTTTAACGGGAAAGCGTCCCTGTCATTCTGAGCGAAGCGAAGAATCTCGGCGCAACCAGCTAGAGACCCTTCGCTTCGCTCAGGGTGACACCCATAAATCCCGTCAAAAACGGGAGAGCCTCAATTCTTCGTCAACAGCGCCCGGCCATAAGTTCCCAGCCGCTCAGCCAAATATCGCGGATAAAGCAAAGGCATCAGCCAACGGTTCCGCAAATTATATTTCGCCATCAACTGCCCGGCCGGCGGCAAAGCGGCAAAGCCAATAATGCTCAGCCGTTCAAAGATCGAGCGCGCCGCCAGAAACGTCAGTTGATAGTCTTTGCCTTTACTGCGCTGGCGATAGTTCGAAGCCAGCACATCTTCAGCCCCATTTTCGGCCAGCCAGGCCCGAAACGCAAGTGGCGTCTGGCCCTCAAGTTGCTTCCAGGTTAAGTAGGGCGGCAGGGGCGAGCCAAAGATTGTATGGGCCAGAAGCAAAGAGGCATAAACGAATCGACTCACCCCGGCCGAGGCGGCCCGTCCTTCGATTTTATCCCAATCCAACCCGGTCGTCTGATGCACAAATCGCGCCAGGTCGAGCAGTTGATTCATTCGCGCTTCGCGTTCGATCAAGTGGCCGGCGAAGTGCATTGACAAATGAATGACCGTATTCTCCGGGGAGAGACTCTGCATCGGGCGGCCGGCGACGAGGGCAGTTTGGCCGTCGACCCAGAGGTCTGGCAGAGGGCGAAGGCCTAACCCCCGCCAGCCCGTTTCCCACAATTGCCGGTGAAGCTCCACCGGGCGCGGATAGTGCGGATCGAAAAGATAGCCGTTCCACTGATAACCGTCGTTGCGCCACACCGACGGCAAATGCTTCTCGATCCATTCGTCTTTGACCGGCAAGCGGCGAAAACCGGCCTCCAACAACGCTTGGTGCCCGGTCTCGGCTTTGTCGGCGGGAACGAGGAAATCGTGATCATAAATCACGCGATGCGCCGGATGGACATACAGCCGCTCGGCCAGCGGCCAGCCTTTGAGGGTCAGGTGCGGCACATTCGCGGCGGTGAGGAGGGAGTCGATTTCCAGCAGTTCGGCGCAAATGTTAGCCTGCCGCAGAGCATTATCATGAAACGCCTTCGCCATTCGCTCCCGGCCCGGTTGAGGAACCTGATCCAGGATGTCGGCTTCGCGCCAGGTGGCAAACAACAGTGGCGTGAGCGAGTGCGCGTCGGCATGGTCGAGGAGAGCCGGCCAGTCAACATCCTTTGGCAGGCTAAAACTTGGGGCGTCGAGTCGGAGCGAGTTGGTAATCAGTTGAGCAGTGGTGAGCAGAGCAGTCATTAGTGATCAATAATGCCCCAACGATCCCGCCCGCTTCACATGAATGAGCGCCTGCTGAAAACTGAACATCCCGAGCGGGACCAGGATTGCATTGAACAACAACAAGATGCCAATGTGGCCGGACAATTCTGAGAGCGGCCGGCCCAGCATCAGCGCCAGCCGCAGAGCTTCCAGTGAATAGCTGAGCGGCAGAAGATAGGCCGGGATTTTGAGCCAGACCGGCAACAAACTTATTGGGAAGTATACGCCGGCCAGCAAAAAAATGGTCACGTCCACCAGCCAGCTCAGCGGGTCGGCGCGCTTGAAGACGACGACGAAGGCGGCGGCCATCACCCCCCAGAAGCTCAGGGCCACGAAAGATAACAGGCCGATGACCAAGGCGGCCGGCCAATCGGCGCGAGAGAAATCGGCGCTGAAGAAGATTGTGCCGATCAAGAACTGGACGGCGAGCAAAATCAGGCCTTCAATCGCCACCCACAACGACGGCCCAAGCAAAACCAGTCCCGGCGAAGTGCGCGTGACCAGCATCGGCTCCAACGTTCCGGCCACCAACTCCTGCTCCAACTCGCGCCCGAAGTGCCTCACCCCGAACGACAAATAGCGGGCAAAGATGCCGCCGATGAGCAGGAAGGTGAAGTAGTCGCCGCCGTAGCCGGCCACTGCCGCCGGGCGCGAGCCCATCAGCTTTTGCAAAACGGCGAAGAAGACGATGAGCAGGATGCCGCCCAGATACGTGCCGACGAAGTTGAGACGGTAACTACTGGCCAGGCGAAAGCCGCGCTCGACGAAAGAGCGGAGGGTGTTGAGGGTAATGCCCATTGTTCTTTCGTTATTCTTACAAAGTTCCTAATTTTCAGGGAGGCCCCAAGTGTAAATTCTCAGGGCGGCGGCCAAGTCACTCTGGCGGACAATCAGCTAATTGCCACAATCAGTAGATCGCGAAAGGCGCTTCATCTGCTCGCGGCGGATTTGTAATCCGCCGCCGGGCCGCTGGACGCTTCGCGCAAATCCAGCGGGAGCATTTCGTGAAGTGCTGACAATGCCAGCAAGGTGGCTGAGGTTCTCGTATCCTCTAAGATCGTGCTACTATACCTCAGTAAATAGTGACGTGAAAGGAAGCGAGTTATGCCCTGGATAAAACAAATCCCTATCAACGAAGCAACCGGCCTGCTTAAAGAGGAATTCGACAAAGCCCTCAAGCGCGCCGGGCGCGTTTGGCATATCGTCCACATCATGTCCTTGAACGCCAGAGTCATGCGCGACAGCATTGGCTTCTACGCGGCGATCATGATGGGCGAATCGCCGCTCAGCCGCGCCCAGCGGGAGATGCTGGCCACGGTCGTCTCCGCCGAGAATGGCTGTCTCTACTGAACACGGTCGCACGCGCACGATCTCCGGGTTGAGGTCGGCAAAGTGATGGAGGCGGCTGAGGCGGATGCTTACGTTCACGCCCTGGCCCGCGACTGGCGCACCGCGCCATTGAACGACGTGGATCGGGCGCTGTGCGAGTTTGCGGCCAAGCTCACTCACCAGCCGCGCAACATGCGCCCCACCGACCTGGACGGGCTACGCGCCCACGGTCTGGACGACCGGGCGATTCACGATGCGGTTCAAGTGATCGGCTACTTCAATTACATCAACCGCGTGGCCGATGCGTTGGGGGTGGAGCCGGAAGACTTTATTCAGCCGTGGGGGGAGTAGCCACTGGCTAATTCGACTTTGTAGAGGAATCGATTCCTGTGAAGCGGGCTTCGACCGAGACGCTCAGCCCCAAAGCAGTCGCGGTTACTTCAGTGGAGCTTTCCTTAATTCCCAGGCGGGCGTAAACTTAGAACTCAGTTCGGCTGGCCGACGATTGCGAAGTCCAATCCCCATGGCCGAGTTTCTGGCAGAGGGCCGCGGTTTCGTCCAACTCGTCGTTGGAGCCGACCTGCTCTCGTTCCAAGAGGGTAAGTGGTCTTGCCCGCAGTGGCGCATGAAGCGGCCGAATGGCTTGATTTGGCTCTTTCAAGCGGTCTTATTTACATTAGGGCATATCTACTATTTGAAAGATGAAGCCTTTGTTCCACGGCTGATTCGTATCATGCTTCCCGCATTGTTAACTGGCTTTATTGCTTGGCAAGCACGGTCAATCTTCACGAGTATGGTTACGCATGGAGTGTTTAATGCCAGTGCGGACATGTTGCTCCATACGCGCTCATTGTCAGAAGCAATTCATGTTAGCTGGAGCGCTGCCGTCCTCTTAACTGGACTATTAGTGGGGGTGTGGATTTTAGAATGGCTGAGACATAGACGAGCCAGTGCTATATACCAATGACACTAATTCTTGGAATACTCACCAGCTTTCTTGCTCAATACTTCCTTGTCGCCTTGGTGTGGTTGGTCGGGGCGATCCTGTCAATTCTCTCCTGGCAACGACACCCAAAAGTTTCACGGCTAACGCTCATCGCTATTGCGATTTTCCTCGTTACCTCATTGGTCGGTACCTACACCAGCTTATATTTGCCACTCCTGCTGCGCGACCGGGGATGGACGAATAGCCAATTGGCGGCTGTGTATTACCCCCTCCACAGTATCGTGGTCTCCCTGATCCAGGCAGTCGCTTGGGGGTTCATTCTGGCCGCTATATTTACCAAGCGGGACAAACCATGAGCCTGCTGTCCCTTTTCTTATACTCCATCCCCTTTTGGGTGCCAGCCGCGATCGGCCTCTACCTCGTCGTCACTAGGCCTGATGAGCTGAGTCTGATGGCCGGGCTGCTCACACTCAAGCCGATTGTGACGACACCCATCTGGTTTACGATTATTAGCACCCTCCATAGCCCGATTGATAAACTTGAACCGGCCCACTTCTTGAGTATTCTTCCCGGGGCCGGCTTGACGGTCATCATCGCCTTTGCGTTTCGGCACTTATTTTCCGGCCCCAGAGCCGGCAGCGCCAGAGCCTTGCTGGTGTTAGATTGCGCGCGCTGGCTGAATTCGTTTCTGATTTCTCTGCCGTATGGCGGTGCGATGGAAAGTGGATCGCTAGCTTGTTTCTTTGCCCTAATTGGCATCACCCTGCCCACCGTCTTTGCCGTAGTCGCCCTGACCACCTCGCTGGCCCGCCTCAGGGAATAATTCAGATGGACAATCAGGCGGGAGCGAGCAAGAAACTTCACCGGCGGTCAGGCGGGGCTTCCAGATAGCCCTCAGAAAAGAAAGAGGGCCACCGTGAGTGGCCCTCTTTGCTGTTTGAGTTACCTCAGCTTCAAATCTTCAAACCTCAGGTAACGATCAGCGGACGCATCATGTCATGCTCTTCGTGCTCGAGGATATGGCAGTGCCACACATACTCGTGACCACCCGTGCGTGGGCTGGCGGGAACCCGGAAGGGAACATTGGGCAGGCTGAACTTCATGATGACGGTCGTAACTTCTTGAGGATGCATCTGGACCGTATCCTTCCAACCAAGTTCGGTCGGCTCGGGGCCGCGTGGAGCGCCGAGGCCGGTAGGCGAGCCGTTCGCATAGCCAGTGAATGGTTGCCGCGAAAGGATCTGAACATTCACCAGATGGAAGTGGATGGGGTGCGTGTCCCCGGACACGTTGGCGATCTGCCAGACTTCCACCTTTCCGGCGCGTGGCGTCTCTGTGGCCGGGTCAAGGTAAGGTCGGGCATAGTCTTCCATTCCCGCCACCAGCGGCACATTCGTCCCCAACATCTGAATCAGGCGGCCATATTCATCGAATGCCTCGTTCAGAGTCAATTGTCGCACCGGCACTCCGGGCGGCGGCGGCAGTGGATCGGTTGTCCACATCCCCACCAGAGATTTGTCGATCCCCGAGAGTCGATTCAACAGCAAGCCCGTCGCGGTGTTGATCGCCAGTGGCGGATCTGCCGGGCCGGTTGCGGGGACGACTTTGAATCTCATGATCTGCCGGGTGTCCGGCCCAAAGCCATTCGAGCCGATGAAGTCGGTAGCCGGGTCGTTCACCCCCATTGGAAAGGGCGCCGGGGCGTCATTGTAAAGAATCAGTTTCTTCCCCTCGTAGCCGCTGAAGTCAATGATGATGTCCCAGCGTTCGGCTGGAGCCGTAATCAGGCTGCCGCGCATTGTCATCGGATCGAACGGAGTGTTTGAGGGGACCAGCACCGGCTTGGCCAGGAAACCGCCCTCGGTGCCGATGACCAGATAGTCCGGGCCTTTGGCGTTGGTCGGCCTTAGAGCTGAGTCTAGGGTGATGCTGTTCGGGCTGGCATCATCCACATAGAGTTGCAGATTCAGGAAACGGGCCTGGCAGGCGTTGAGGAGACGCAAGCGATAGCGGCGCGCTTCCACTGTGGCCTCAGGATAAACCACCCCATTGGCAAGCATGGTATCGCCAAACATTTCAGGGACGATTGAGAGCGCTGGAGGC
>CAYSIV010000201.1:0-4665 GCA_964431175.1 uncultured Anaerolineales bacterium | reverse complement strand
CGGGCCGCTTGGCCCCACTCCGGCATCGTACTCATGTGGATACCAGAGACTACCTGGCGACGAGACGCCCGTCCAGGTCGGATCAACCGTTCCGATGTCGTCGCCCACGAAAACTTTGTCCTGAATAACGATCGGGATTTCGCGCCCGCCGTTCTCGATAAAATCGGGCAGGCCTTTGTTCCGCAAATTGCTCTCGAAGTTGTCACGAATGATGTAGCCCGAAGCAATACCGGCGTAGGCGTTAAGGCGTGTGATGCCGATCGCGTGATCGTGATACCAAACGAACCGGGCGCTCTGGCCGTTGGGGTAGTAATACTCGGCCTGGCCTGGCAGGAGATTCCGGTTCAGTATCTTGTAGATGTTCATACGCCCGCTCTGGGCGCTAGGGCCGTAGTTGCCGACATCGTCAAACCAGGTAAAGGGGCCGCCGTCGCTCATCCACGGGACTTCGCCGCCATGAAGGTGCACCGCCGTCCGATTAACCCGGTTACCCATCACGCCCATGATTGTGTCATCAACAGGGAGAATGTGTTGGTTGGGCAGATTGTTCTGGAAGGTGATCTGGATCGGTTTCCCCTTTTGAGCGACGATGATGCCGCCGAGGTGCCGTTGTGGCGGCGTCCCGCCCAGAATTGCCCGCGAGTGGTAGCCCCAGAGGGTTGTGGGACCGAGGTCGGGGTGTAGGGTGTCGGTGTACTGATTGATGTCAATGGTGTAGTGCTGGGCCACAATGTCATCCCAGCGCCGCTTGCCGTCCGGCACTGCCACCGGGATGCCGCCGGAGTCGAGTGGATACACGCCGCGTAGTGACCGGGCAAACTTCTTAAGGCCGCTACTCTGATAGGCGGCCTGGGCGACGGCGTTGAAATTGAGCCGGGGCAGGTTGCGTAGGAAGAATCCAGCGCCTGCGGCTACGCCTAACTTTAAAAATTGTCGTCGGTTCATTGGAATATGACCTCCTGTCAGGTTGAATATCAGTGATGTTTTTAACTGGAATGGTTTTGTCAGCTTTTTCCTCAGGCTAAGATGTTGAGCAGGAATCACCCCTTAAAAAAGAAAACCGGTCACATTGGGCCGGTTTCGCTATTGGCTCCCCGCCACCTCGCCAGCCCTTGCGGGTCAGCAAGCGACCAAATCAGGTGGGCGGTTCAGCGCCTCCAAGAACGCCTCCAAGAACCAGCGGCAGATATTGCTGGCTGTCTGTACAAATTTCAGGAAAAAGGTTGTCTTGATATACAAGCTTAGGATACGGAATCCAAGCCAGAGAGCAAGTAATGTTTGTCACCAAATGGTACGTAAGTCCCATCAAATATCATGTGACAAGCGGGGTGAGTGTATAGCTAAAAACACTAGTTCATTAAGCCTGGAACTATGACGTTTATCCTGCCCCGGCAATCGGCGAACCACGTTGCTGACCGACCTTGACCGGGCATTGAGCAAGTTTGCCGCCAGGCTTACCCACGAGTCGCGCAACATGCGCCCCACCGACCTGGACAGGCTACGCGCTCACGGCCTGGATGACCGGGCGATTCACGACGCCGTTCAGGTGATTGGCTATTTCAATTACATCAACCGGGTGGCTGATGCGTTGGGGGTGGGACCGGAAAACTTTATTCAGCCGTGGGGGGAGTAGTCAGCGACTAATTCGACTCTGTAGAGGAATCGATTCCTGTGAAGCGGGCTTCGACCGAGACGCTCAACCCCAAAGCAGTCGCAGTTACTTTGTGGGGCTTTCCTTAATTCCCAAGCGGGCATAAACTTAGAATTGGGCCTGGCCAGCATCCAGGCCCAGCTGGAAAACGGCATCAGAATTGAATCGTTGCCCACATTGCCAAGCTGATTGGCTATAATTGGATTGGACTCAGTCGTCCGGATTGAGTTTCACCGATTTGCTTACAGAAAGGATGCGCTCAATATGTTGAATCTAAATTCCGTCATGATCGGAACGAAACAATCCAAGGCGTTGGCCGCCTTCTATGAAAAGGTTCTAGGAAAGCCAGCGGACATGATCGATCAGGATAATGGTTTTTGGGGGTGGCAAGTGGGAAGTGCGTTCATTTCCATATTAGAGCATTCGGCCATGGGGGGTAACGCAAAAGATCCAGGACGCGTGATGTTCAATTTTGAAACCCCGCAGGTCAAAGAGGAGTTTGAGAGAATAAAAGCCCTCGGCGGCGTGGTCATAAAAGAGCCCTATGCGATGGGAGAAGCGTGGATAGCGACGCTGGCTGATCTGGATGGAAATTACTTTCAATTGGTGAGCCCGATGGGATAGTAAACGCCCAAAAATCATAAGTGGGCCTTCAAATAAAAAGCCGCAAGCTCACAGCTTACGGCCTTGCCTACCTACATTTTCTAAAGCAATTCACTTGCTAGTGTCAGCGTAAGCCCATTCTGTTGGGCTACAACAATTCGCGCATAAAACGGGGTGTGTAAGTAAGACGATTGTGGATAATGACCACGAATCGCTTCGCGCGAATGACACGAATTTGGCTTATTCCCTTCGCGCGAAGCGATTCGTGCAATTCGTGGTAGAGAAGGTAGTTTCCCGTCGGGTTACAGAGGCGATCCACAGCGGTGACAAACCGGTTATAAGCCGGATGGTTCAAGTTGGCTCAGGTCAAAATTTTCAAAGCCGTTCCACGATCAGTCGCCAACAAGTGCTTTGCAGACCAGCCGACAGCTTGACTTGCGCTTTTACCTGCCTGCGCGATACTGATGATATGTTCAGGGGCGACCCAAAATTCAGGTGAGCCAGCCGGGCGTTAACGCTCAGGCTCATGCTTACTATAGAGCTGGCCGGTTATAACGAGGGTTGAAACGGGGTGACAAATTAGTGGGGCCGGAGGAGCTTATAAGAAGGTGGGCAGATTGAGGTTCAGACAGCCAGCCCATCATACGCTATTTCGTAACCGTGCTGTTCGGCAAAGCTCGTCAGTTCCGGGTGAGCTGGGGCGCAATCTCGTTCAAGGAGATGCGCCACCCAACGGTTTGCGTTATCCCCTTCGGGGACAGGTGGGCGGGCGTGGACTCTGCTTGAGAGCAGGAAAAACTCGAAGCCAGAAAAATGCTTGTAGACCGCACAGACTCCCACACGTCCACTGCACGCTTTGTTGGGCGGGGATGACCTCACCGCATATTTCACCACTGCTGCCAGAGTAAGACAAGCAGTCGATTAATAATGGCGATCAGGGCCAAGGCAATTGCCAGCGTCGGATGATTGGTTTGATAAAGAGCTAAGGCTGCCAGGCAAAACAATCCCAAAGACAAAAGGGTTCCCCGGATGATATTCAAGCGCTGGTTAGCCTTGGGCGCAAGCAATAGCCCCCAGAGAATGGCAACTGCCAGCGGTGTGCCGATCCCGAGCCCCCATTTTATCAAGAGACTCTTCTCGCCCTGAAATCCCCAATAGCCAAAAGCGGCGAGCATCGCGAGTTCCAGAAGAAATGCTAGACCAGCGTTGATTGCTTTTAGGATTTCCATGAGGTTCACACAGTCATCATGTGTCGCAATGTCTCGTTACGTGAATTGCAAGTTCTGCATCTTGTATCGCCAAGAAAACAGTTAGCTGCCCACTAGAGCAAATTCCACTTTCGTTTACGGCCTGCTCCCGCTGGATTGTCAAATCCAGCGGCGGATTTGACAATCCGCCGCGAGCAAAAATACGTAAACCGACTCGGAAACTGCTCTAGTGGGACAAGACTTGTGTTGCCTGCTGCCGGGGTTCTCCACATATTCGCTTGAGTCACATTTCGGAAGCTGCCCAACGGTTTGCGTTAGTGGCGTGTGGGCGGGCGTGGATTCGATTTGGGAGCAGAAAAAACTCGAAGCCAGAAAAATGCTCGACGCGAAGCGTGGCGACGAATCCCACCTGTCCAGTGTACGCTGTGTTGGGCGGCGTTGACTTAGATTCAAGGTTGCTATCCATATTCTACTCAACCATTCATGCTTTTGGGGCAACACCCTGTTTTGCTTTCTCTTAATCAACGCGAGCAAAAGAAACTTACGACAGGCTGTCTATAACCTTGGTCACTACCCAATGGTTCTTTCCGAGTCTACGTGTTCGTTGAAACCCCTGACGCTCAAAAATCGAAATTGTCCCATTGTGAAGAAAAGACCCTGAGACCGATCGACCTTCTACCTCCTCAGGATAGCTTTCAACGGTTCCTCCTCCGAGTCGGGCGATTTCGTTCAGAGCTCCTTCAAGAGCAATGGAAGCGATACCTTTGCCCCGATAATCCCGGTCTACAAAAAAACAGGTAATCCTCCAATCTGGAAGTTTGGTGAGACCGTTTAGATAGTCTCGCTTGTGCTTGATGCGTGGAAGTTCGTCTGTCGGCCCAAACTGACACCAGCCGACGGCAGTCGAACCGTCGTACACTAGAGCGGCGTGTGCTCGGCCTTTCCGGACTCGACACTCTTTCTCAGACCGGTTTTGCGAAGCTGACTTGGTACGCCCGACTCCCTCTTGGTGAAAGGCCATACACCAACAGCCGCCCCATATTCCGTTGTTTTTTTCGACTAGCCGCGCGAAATCCGGCCAAGTGCTTTCATTAAGGGGGGTCACGATGAAATCGGACATTAGACCGCTCCTTCGCCCAACGGTTTGCGTTATCCCCTTCGGGGACAGGTGGGCGGGCGTGGACAATGTTTGGGAGCAGGACG
>CAYSIV010000200.1:0-12233 GCA_964431175.1 uncultured Anaerolineales bacterium | reverse complement strand
GCAAGTAGTGAAATCGTTATCGAAGAATTAGCGATCTTATTGCCTGCTGTTTTACGCTCCACGGTGCGGATCCCTTCGGCAGAAGTGAAGGAGGTAGACAAGCACCAAACCCTTGTTTGGCGAGCGTTGAGCTTCAAGGCAGAGGAATTAACCCAGCGTCGCAAACAGTTTATCCTACGTATGGATACACCTGTTTCTGAGACGGTCACGCTTCTGGGTAAACTGACCATGAACTGGCCGGGATTATCTTCTGGAATTGTGGGGGCGCAGTTGTTCTTTCCACTGGGCCATATTGATGGACGGTTTACAGCGGAGACTATCACTCGGTTGGTATTAACTCGCTTTGAATTATTAGTTGTCGGGATTGATGATCAACCACTGGCGGCTTTAGAAGAATCTTGCTCCGATGAACCAATTGAATTGGATGGTTGCAACCCAGATCATGAATTTGCCAACGCGTTAGCTCAGAAGATATCAGATAGTCGCGCTTTTTATCTACAGAATTTTGTGGAGAGTGAGAAGCAGTTAAGTCCTGGCGTTGACACCTTGCGTGCTTACTATGATCTTTCAGGGCGCTATTATAACGAAAGGAAGAGCGAGAATGAAAACATTTGGATCTACCCGGTCAATTTTCATCTCACAATTGGTGGTCTAGTGCGTTTCAAAAATAGTCAACCTAGCGGCAAAACACAGATCAATATCCGAGTACAAGGCGTAACTAATGACAGTTACACCCGCGAAATTATGAAAAAAGTTCGAGATACATTAGTTGATATGGTTAATACTCTGAGGCTATAGCATAACATTTTGTGTTTGGGAGACATAAATGCCAACAGCACAATGCTCTATCTGCGGCTCATCGGTGCAACTAAAACAAATGGTAGCTTGCCATCATTGCGGCAAGCTACTTTGCAATGATAGGAAGCATTGTCGTTTTGAAATCAGTGCTGGTGAATTTGCACCAGGAGCGCCGCCATCGTTCCATTGCTTCTCATGCTATCAACTTTATCATTCAGAAATGACTCCGGAGGAGATGCATTCCAGAAGCGGGAAACTGCGATTTGAGTGAGCCGCAGGTATTGGGAAAGTAAACAGAAAAAGCCACCGTCAACCCAGTTACTTATTGCGCCGTATTCCCTCCATCCACCGGCAGAGCCACGCCGGTCATAAAACTTGAATCGTCGGAAGCCAGGAAGAGCACCGCGCAGGGTCGGCGTCAAGCATGTCGTCAATCAGGATGATGCTGATTTGGGCGGCGGCGATGGCGGCCACGCCGGGGATGGCGCGTTTGGGGCCGCCGCCGACGGCTTCACAGGCCAGGGCGGGCAGACGCCAGGCGCGCGGCTGGTTGGCGGCGGCGTGCCGCAGTAGCGCCTGAGCTTCGGCCCACCACCCGACCGAGGGCAGGTTGAGCAAGTATTCGACGGCAAGTTGAGTAACGTCCATAGGCGCTTTTAATGCAAGATTGAGCTGCACACTGGCCGGGATTGACTCCCGGCCAGTGCGCCAGGTATCTGAGAGCCGGGTTACTTCACCCCCACCACAACCACTCCAAATCCAGGATGGCTACTTGCGCCAGAGTGGCTCGCGTCAGTTGAGCCAGGCACGCCAGGTAGTGAGCCTGAGCTTCGCTCAAATTGCGCGCCAAGAAGAGTTGGGCATAAAACGTTTGCATTGTTGACATAGCGGAAGTCTCCTTAATGTATGAAATTGATCGGACGGCTAAGACGATGAGGTGTGCACGCAAAGGTTGTCAGAGGGGTTCGCACGCTTGCGCGCAGATGCGAACCAGGGCCGCATCAAGGGATGCGGCCTCCTCGCCAGGAATTGGCTGACATGTTTTGCGTGCACACGACGATGAGAGTTAGGGCTTTGCCCAGAGTGGCTTTAGGCTATAATTCCAACCTCCTTTCTTTTCATTGTGACTAACAGGTGCCGATGATGGCTACACGCTTCAAGCGCTTCCAATCTCGTATTGAGCAGGTCGTTGCGTTGTTTGTGTTTGCCATCTTGGTCATATACAGCTATGCTCTTTTCTTCCGTGCCCCTTACGCGGGTTTTGAGTGGAATCCTTCAAGCGGAAAAGTGATAAGTGTTTACGTGACAGGTATGCTTCAACCAGACGATCAACTGGTTAAGATTGGCTCTACATCCGTAGCCGAATACTCAGCCGATTTACGCAAAACTCTATTTGAAGGCATCCAAGCCGGTACTGTTGTGACTTTGCTTGTCCAACGTGACAAGCAGAGAGTCTCCATCCCGTGGACATACCCTGGTTTTAACCGTGACGAGTTTTTGGGGCGGCTCACCAGTCAATGGTGGTTATCTTTGATATTCTGGTCCGCCGGAGAAGCCGCTCTGCTTTTCTTGCGCCCCAAAGACACTCGCTGGAAGCTGTTCATCGCCTTCAATTTCCTGACGGCAATTTGGTTGTTGGCCAGCACCTTCTCAAAATGGCACATTTGGGAAAGCGCCATTGTGTTGCGCTCTGCAATATGGTTGTCAGTCCCTGTCTACTGGCACCTGCACTGGGTTCTGCCGAGGCTGTTTGGGCGTCTGCCACGGATCGTCGGGTGGGCGGTCTACCTAATTGCCATTGTTCTGGCCGGGGCCGAGTGGTTTCAACTCCTGCCGGTCAATGCCTATGGCCTCGGTTTCCTGCTGGCGCTGGCGGGTAGCGCCTTGTTGCTTTTGGCTCACTTCATCTTTAGACCAGCCGAGCGCCGCGATCTTCTGCCCCTCATCATGGCCGGGGTGCTGGCTTTTGGCTTGCCGCTGGGGTTGGGCCTCGTCGTCGCCGCCGGTCAAACCTGGCGGGATTTTCTCCTTACTTTGCTCGCCCTGCCCATTCTGCCCGTCGCCTACTTCATCGCCGCCTCTCGCCACCGCCTGGGCAACCTGGAAGTTCGCGCCAACCGCATCGTCTCGCTGTTTTTCTTCCTCTTCCTGCTCAACCTTGCGCTCATCACCCTCGTTGCCCTGCTGGAGCCTTACTTCCACTTTGCCGGCGATGACCTTGCGGTCGTGGTCGGGACCGCCGCCATTGCCGTCTCGGCCAGCATCTTCGGGTTCCCGCGCTTTCAGCGGTTCGTCGAGCATCACCTGCTGGGCATGCATCTGCCGCCAACCAAACTGTCGGAGACCTACGCTAGGCGCGTCATCGTCAGCCCCGACGAGCAAACTCTCATTCATTTGCTTAAGGACGAGATCGTCCCCACCCTTTTCATTCGCCAGTCGGCCTTGCTCCGGCTTGATGATTCAACCGCCACCCCGGTCTACATCCACGGCTTGGAGCCAGACCAACTGCCCAGCGCCAGATATCTCCCTAACCTGCTGGCAACTGCCGGGCGTTACCGCCCGGCCACCCCTGATGAGGCGGCCCCATCTTTGCCCTGGGTGCGGCTGGCCCTCGCCCTCTCTATTGAACAAAAGCCCATCGGCTTGTGGTTGTTGGGCAAACGCGATCCGGATGACTATTACAGCCAGCAGGAGATCGAAATTCTTCAGTCGCTGGCCGACCAGACGGCCATTGCCCTGACCAATATTCTTCAGGCCGGGCGCTTGCGCGCCTTCTACCAGGCCGACATTGAGGCCAACGAAAACCAGCGCTTCCTGCTAGCCCAGGAACTGCACGACAACCTGCTTAACGAACTGGCCAGCCTTAAGAACAGCATTGGCGAGCAAATCGCGCCGCCTCACTTTTTCGAGCGCTTCGACGCCATCATCGCTAGCATCCGTCAAACCATCGGCGATCTGCGCCCGACCATGCTCAACTACGGCCTGGGCCCGGCGCTCGACGCACTGGTGGACGACCTCTCCGACCGGAACGAAAACGGCCCGACGATCTTGTTTGAAGTGTCGGCAGACGGGACACGCTACGATCCTCAGGTGGAACTACATGTATACCGGATCGTGCAACAGGCCTGCGAGAACACCCTTAAGCACGCGCGCCCCAAATCGTTGAGCATCATTGGCCGCCTTAGCCCCCGCCAGATTGACTTGACCGTCGAAGATGATGGCCAAGGTTTTGAAGCCGGGGCCAGGTTGGATTTGCACGGGCTGGCGGCGCACAAGCATTTCGGCCTGATGGGCATGTACGAACGCGCGGCTCTCATCAAGGCCGACATCCAGTTTCTTTCTGCTCCGGGCAGTGGCACCAAAATCCGCATTCACTGGAAGCGCGAGGGTCACTAAATCCAATACCTTCAGATAACGCGAGGAGCCAGCACGCCCACGTGCGGGCCCCGGCATCTGGGGATGCCTGCCTCCTCTTAACTGAAAGGTATTGTCACTAAATCTGTTGTAAAGGTTCCGGCTTCGCAGACACCAAGTGTCCGCTTCGCGAAAACACTTGGTGTCTGCGAAGTTTCCAATTGACGTCCATATTAGGCGAGCTCGAAGCTGAAAGCGATAGTCATCTGCTTGAAATCTCTCAAGGGTTGCTTGAATTGCCGATATGAGCCGGTTTGGCGAGTTGTTGCGTTACTACCGTGAGCGGTGCGCCGACCCGGAATTGAAGCGGGGCAAATTGACGCAGGCGCGGCTGGGCGAGCTGGTGGGCAGGAAACTGGGCTTCGACGGCGGCTACAGCGGCGCGGCCATTAGCGACTGGGAGCGCGGCAAAAGCAGAATTGATGCCGATGACCGCCGGGTATTGATCAACCTGATTCAAGTCTTACGCGATGGCGTAGGAATTCAAACGGCGACTGAGGCCGACACTTTTCTGCTGGCCGGAAACTACCGCCCTCTGGATGAAGATGAACGGCGGCAGGTCTTCCCGACCGAGTCAGCGGCCCAACCTGGGCTGGAAAAGACTCCAGATGACCGTCTGCGAATGATTGTCTTTTTCCTGGGGGAACTGATCTTCCAGCCCAGCGATGAACTTCGAGCCTTGTTTGCCGGAGCCGATCAGGGGCCGCCGCCGAGTTGGCCTCGCGTCCTGTTGCCGTCATAGGCTGGCCGTTCAAACGCTTATCGAGCCAGCAAGCCTTGCTCGGCGTTTTCTGGGTAGCGGCCTGGCTGGTGACATGGGTGGCCGCCTTCCCGTTGATGCACTGGCCTTTTGTCAACAGCGATCAGGCCAGGCTGGCGGCGCTGAGTTATGCGGGAGGAAGCACGGTTGCGCTTTTGCTGATTGGCGGCTTGACCCGCACTCAAGAGAACCCGTTCTGGCGGGAGCAAAAACTGGATAAGTCGCTCAAGACCCGCCTGCTCACTTATCAGAGCGCGGCCATCGGCTTCCACGTAGGTTACATGCTGATCTTCGGAGCAGCGTTAGGAGGGCACTAGCCCGTATTGGCCGCCTTCCGCTTTTGCTGGAAGGCCTGGCGGCCATGTGGCCTCTTGTTCTCAGCCATGCGGCGGCCCGGCAAGTGCCGTTTGATTTGTGGCGGGCCTTCGGCGGGTTGCGTTTCACCAGAAGTGATGCTTTGATTCTGATCGCCTTCACCCTGTTCGGTCCAATGTGGGGCTTCTTCTTTTTCGAGTTTTACGAGTGGATACTCTCGCCGCTGATCGGCATTCCTCTCATTCTGTTGGCAATCGCCCTGGCGGCCTGGGGTGAATATCGAAAGCGGTAACGCGATTTGGCCGCTTCGCGTCGCGCTACTGCGCCGTATTCCCGCCATCCACTGCCAGGGCCACGCCGGTCATAAAACTTGAATCGTCGGAAGCAAGGAAGAGCACAGCGCGGGCGATCTCGTCGACTTCTCCCACCCGGCCCATCGGCAAAGCTTCGCCCATCCGGACTAACCCTTCCTCAACTCCACCTGATCCTTCAAAATAACCGCGTTCTACGACATCCAGAACGAAGACACATTGACGGCTCCCCAACGCGTGGAAGGTGGGAAGTTGATGCGGTTCGACTTTATGATTCGGCCTGTAGCATGGGTAAGCGACTGACTCATGACCAGAAGATGACAATAATCACTTGACCAATTCAAAATTAGATAGTATAAATTGGAACAATTACATAGTTTTGAACAGATTTGATACATTTTTGACAATTTTGAAACCAACTTTCTATTGAGTTCTCCCTATGCCTGAAACAGAAGAATGGCTTTCCCTCAAACAAGCTGCCGACCGTCTGGGTATTCACCCGACTACCCTCCGCCGCTGGGCGGATAGCGGCGAAATTCCCATCATGCTCACCCCCGGCAGGCACCGCCGCTTTGCCATCTCAGATATTGACCGCTTTGCCGAGGAACACCGGCGGTTAAGAATGGTGGCTGGATTAGAGCAAATCTGGGCCGAACAGGCCCTCAGTCAGTCCCGCCAGGAAATTGTCCGCCACAAAGACGAGCATTGGTTAGCGGCCTTCAGCGAGGAAGATCGCGAGCGCAAGCGCCTGTTAGGGCGCAGGCTAATGGGCCTGATATTTCAGTATATTTCGCTGAGCGAAGGCGGCGATGACATTCTGGAAGAAGCCCGGGCAATTGGGCGTGAGCATGCTGAAAACGCGTTGAGCCTGGGGTTGCCACTTGTGGAAGCGATACAGGCCATGATGTTTTTCCGCGACACGATGGTGGAGGTCGCCATCCAGTTGCCGGAAGTCGCTCACATCCGACCCGAAGCCAATACCCGATTGTTACGCCGCATCAACGCCCTGCTTAACACCGTTCAATTGACTATTGCCGAGACTTACGATAAGGCCAGTAAATAGGCCATTACGCTTATGCCGATTCTCTGCCTCGGGCTTAACCACCACACGGCCCCCCTCGAACTTCGTGAGCGCTTGAGTTTTTCGCCGCCTGCTTTGAGCGAAGCGTTGGCGCGTTTTGCCAGCGAACGCGAATCACGATCCCAGGGCTTCACAGAGCTTGCCATTCTTTCAACCTGCAATCGATTGGAGTTGTATGCCAATATCGCAATCGAGCCGGACGCCCGGAGCAACCCCTTGGCGCCTCTGCTTGATGTCCTCTTTGAGACGCGCGGATTGCCAATGGCTGAGTTCGAGTTGCACCTTTACCGTTACGCGGAGTTAGTCGCCGTCGAGCATCTTTGCCGCGTCGCCAGCGGCCTCGACTCGATGATCCTGGGTGAGCCGCAAATTCTGGGACAGGTAGCTGAGGCGTCCGAAGCCGCAATCCGCCATGACGCTGTCGGCCCCGTCCTGTCAGAATTGTTCCGCGCGGCTATTCACGCTGGCAAACGCGCCCGCACCGAAACCGCCATCAGCCGCAACCCTGCCAGCGCCGGTTCGGTGGCGGTGCGATTGGCCGAACAGGTTGTAGGCAAGCTGGCCGGTTGCCGGGTGTCGGTGGTCGGCGCAGGGGAGATGGGCGAACTGGTGGTTGAGGCCCTGCGCGCCCGCGGCGTCCGGCAGATTGCCGTCCTCAATCGCACCAACAGGCGTGCCGTCGAATTGGCCGAACGATGGGGCGGCCAAGCGTTGAGCTTCGACCACCTCACTCAAGCGATCCACACCGCCGACATTGTGATCGCCACGACCGGTGCCGAGCATGCCGTCATCGGCCCGGAGATGGTTCGTGAGGCAATGGTTGGCCGGTTGGACAGACCTCTGATATTGATTGACATTGCTATGCCGCGAGACGTGCATCCCGACGTGCGCGAGATTCCTGGCGCGCACCTCTACAACCTCGATCAACTACATGCTTATCTCGAAGGAGCCGTGGCCGAACGACAGAACGAAGTTCCCCGGGTGGAGGCGATTGTAACTGAGGAAGTCGCCGCCTTTACCGAATGGCTGCGCGGCGTGGACATCCTGCCCGTGATCGCCGACCTCCGGGTCAAGGCAGAGCGAATACGCCAGCGAGAGCTTCAACGCGCGCTTCGCTATTTGCCCGACCTCGATCCGCAGACACACCAGCACATTGTGCATCTGTCCGAGTCGCTGGTGAACAAACTACTGCACGAGCCGACTCAGCATCTACGCCTCGAGGCCGGCAACGGGCATGCTACAGAATATGCCCAAATGGTTCGTCATCTATTTGGCCTCTCGGTAGAGTCGGCCTCGGACAAATGACCCTCATGAATGCTATTACCAGCCACACACTCATCCTGGGGACACGCGGCTCGGCCCTCGCCCGCTGGCAAACCGACTGGGTGCTCGCCCGCCTCCGCCAAGCCTGGCCGGATCTCGAGTGCCAGACCCCGAAGGTCTTCACCACTTCCGGCGACCGTATCCTTGACAAGCCTCTGCCTGAAATTGGCGGCAAAGGTCTCTTCACCGAAGAACTCGAAAATGCGTTGCGCTCCGGCGAGATTGACATTGCCGTTCACTCCTTGAAAGATTTGCCGATTGACGATGCGCCCGGCCTCACGCTCGGCGCGATCTGTGAACGCGAGGATGCGCGCGACGTATTGATCTCGCGCGACCGGCGGCCTCTTTCGAATTTCCCTCACGGCGCGCGCGTGGGCACCTCCAGCCTGAGGCGCTCCGCCCAATTACTCGCCGCGCGTCCCGACCTCACCCTGCTTCCCTTGCGCGGCAACGTGGACACCCGCATCCGCAAAGCCATGAGCGGCGACTACGATGCGATTGTTTTAGCGGCGGCGGGCGTTCTCCGTTTGGGGCTCGGCGAACACATCTCCGAATACCTTTCGTTCGACGTGATGTTGCCCGCGCCCGGGCAAGGCGCGTTGGCCGTGCAATGCCGCGCCGACGATGAGCCCACACGCACATTGCTAGCGCCTCTCGAACACACACCCACTCGCGCCGCTATCACCGCCGAACGCGCATTCCTCAACGCCCTCGGCGGCGGTTGCTCCGCACCCGTCGCCGCCTATGCAATCTCTAACCCTCGATCTCCAATCTCGATGATGGGCCTGGTTGCTTCTCGTGATGGCGGTCGCGTCATACGTGTTTCTGGTGAAGGCAACGACCCCGCCGCGCTCGGCAATATGCTTGCCGAACAGGCTCTCGCCCTGGGCGCAAAGGAATTGCTCACATGAGCCTCGTCGGCAAACGCATTCTCGTCACGCGCCCCCGCAAACAAGCTGCCGAGCTCTGCGCCAAACTCGCCGCCCTCGGCGTAGTGTCGATTCCGTTCCCCACGATTGAGATCGCGTCCTTGGACAACTACTCGGCGTTGGACCAAGCCGTCGCGGCGCTGGACCGCTATCACTGGATCATCTTCACCAGCGTCAACGGCGTGGCCGCGTTCTGGAAACGGCTGGACGTTTCACGTTCGGCGCTTCACGCTTCACTCAATATCGCCGCCATCGGCCCCGCCACCGCGCAGGCGCTTGCCAAACAGGGTGTGCAAGCCCACTTCATCCCCGAAGAATACGTGGCCGAGTCGATTCTGGAAGGCATCGGCGACGTGGAGGGGCAATGGATTCTCCTCCCCCGCGCCGATATTGCCCGTGAAACGCTGGCCTTGGAATTGAGACAGCGTGGTGCGGTCGTTCACGAAATCGCTGCTTACCGCACCTTGCCCACTATCCCCGACCCGCGCGGCTTGGCGGAACTTCAGCGCGGCGTAGATGCCATCACTTTCACCAGCTCGTCCACTGTTCGCAACTTTATCGAACTAACCAAGGACCACTCGTTGCCCAAATCCGTCATCGCCTGCATCGGCCCCATTACCGCCCAAACCGCGCGCCAAGTTGGCCTATCCGTTGATGTGATAGCAACCGAATACACAATGGATGGCCTCGTCGCCGCCCTCGCTGCTCACTTTTCCTCTTACGGAGCATTGACATGATTGCCTCCCTGCATGCCCTCCAATCCTCAATCTCTACGCAAAGCGTTCAATCTTTAGTTTCACGCCCACGCCGCCTGCGCCTCAATCCGAAGATTCGGGCGATGGTGCGCGAAACACAACTCGCACCGGACGACTTCATTTATCCGTTGTTCGTCACGCATGGGCGCGAAGTGAAAAACGAAATCAAATCCATGCCCGGCGTGTTCCACTGGTCGCCTGATCGGTTGGCGCGCGAAGCAGAGTCCATCGCCGCACTCGGCATCCCGGCGGTTTTGCTCTTCGGTCTCCCCGCCGAGAAAGACCCGGTTGGCCTCGAAAACTTCGCGCCGGATGGCATCGTCCAGCAGGCTACCCGGATCATCAAAGACGCCGTGCCGGAGATGATTGTTGTTACCGACGTGTGCCTGTGCGAGTATACCGATCATGGTCACTGCGGACTCTTGAACACAGGGAACGGCCGCCGTCCCCATCTTCAACTCTCCGAAGGCTATGTGCTCAACGACGAAACGCTCGCTGTGCTGGTGAAGGTGGCGGTGTCCCACGCGGAGGCCGGGGCTGACATCGTCGCCCCGTCGGGCATGATGGATGGAATGGTGGCCGCTATCCGCGCCGGGCTCGACTTCGCCGGGTTCGAGCATCTGCCCATCCTCTCGTATTCGACCAAATATGCCTCTGGCTTCTACGGCCCCTTCCGCGAGGCCGCCCAGGGCGCGCCCAAGTTTGGCGACCGCAAGACGCATCAAATGGATCCGGCGAACGCGCGCGAGGCCTTGCGCGAAACCGCACTCGACGTGGCCGAAGGCGCAGATATGCTCATGGTCAAACCGGCCCTGCCCTACCTCGACATCATTCGCCAGACACGCGACCAATTTCCCGAATTGCCGCTCGCCGCTTACAACGTGAGCGGCGAGTATGCCATGGTCAAAGCCGCCGCCGCCAATGGCTGGCTCGACGAAGAGCGGGTGGCACTCGAACTGCTCACCGGCATCAAGCGCGCCGGGGCTGATCTCATCATCACCTATCACGCAAAGGATGCTGCCCAATGGCTGAAATGACCCCCGCCCCCGGCTCCTTTCCCGTTGGCAAAGCCGACAAGGAAGGGGAGTCACATCTTGCGCCCCGCGCTGCCGTCGAACGACAATTGCACGACCGTCACATGCTGGAGGCCGATTTCGACCTCGCGCCGTTCACCATCGCCTGGGAAGTGACGCGCGCCTGCGCATTTGCCTGCGTCCACTGCCGCGCCGACGCCCAGCACACCCGCGACCCGAACGAACTGACGACCGAAGAAGGCTATCGCCTGCTCGACCGCTTCAAGGAGTTCGGCAGCCCCATCGTCGTCTTCACCGGCGGCGACCCGATGATGCGCCGCGACCTCTTCGATCTGATCCGTCACGCCACCGCCCTCGGCCTGCGCGCCTCGCTCACGCCTACTGCCACCGCCCTGCCTACCCCCGACCGTCTTAAGCAGGCTATGGACGCGGGCGTGCGCCGCATCGCCCTCAGCCTCGACGCGCCCTCGCCCGAAGTCCACGACGCCTTCCGCCAAGTGCCCGGCTCGTGGGAACGCACCATGCAAATTTTGCGGAACGCGCAGAGCGTGGGCCTGAGCGCGCAGATCAACACCACTGTTACCAAACACAACGTCCATCTTCTGCCGGAGATGGTGAGGTTCGTGGAAGAAGTGGGCGCGGTGCAGTGGAGCGTGTTCTTCCTCGTCCCCACCGGGCGCGGCCACGCTTTGCGCGCCCACATGATCTCGCCCGAAGAGCACGAGCGCATCTTCCACTGGCTGTTCGATCTCTCGCAACGCGGCGCGTTCGACATCAAGGCCACCGCCGCGCCGATGTACCGCCGGGTGGCGATTGAGCGCAAACGACAACTCTCCTCCCCCGCCGGCGCATCTTCCGACGAGGGAAAGGCCGGGAATGGGGGTTGGGGTTTCCAAGGCGCCGGCTTCCAATACGCCGACGGCCTGAACCGCCCGGTGAAAGGCGTCAACGATGGGCGCGGCTTCCTCTTCATTTCCCACCTCGGCGAGATCATGCCCTCCGGCTTCCTGCCCGTCTCGGCGGGCAACGTGCGCGAGGCGGACGTGGTGGACGTGTATCGCCACCATCCCATGTTCAAGGCTTTGCGCGACCCCGATCAACTCAAAGGCAAGTGCCGCGAGTGTCAATACCGCATTGTGTGCGGTGGCCAGCGTGGCCGCGCCTACGCCATCACCGGCGATTATCTCGAAACCGATCCGGCCTGCTTGTATCAGCCCAACTAAAGGACATCATGCCCGAAGAAACCCCTGGCACCCTGAACCACTTCGCCCTGTTCGCTTTCAAAGAAGCCTACTGGCCGCTGTCATCCGCCGCGCGCGCCGAGTTCCACCGCGACTGGTTGGCTGGCTTGCGCACCGCCGCCCAATCCGTGCACGTCTATCAACCCGCCGAGAGCGGCGTTGACCTGATCGTGTGGAGCGCGCTCACCGCCGACGACAAAGACGCCGCCGCGCGCTTCTTCGACTGCTATGCAAAGGCGACCAATCCCTACCGCCAATACCTCCAGCCGATG
>CAYSIV010000199.1:0-12273 GCA_964431175.1 uncultured Anaerolineales bacterium | reverse complement strand
CTTTGCGCTCTTCGCGCCTTCGCGGTGAGATCGTGGTTTTTGCAGTAGAGTCATCTATGCGCCTTTCTCACACACTTGCCAGTATACCATCGCCCCAAAACAATCAGCGCACCCGCACTCGCCCGTATCCCACGTGATCCTCTATCGCCGTTCCGGTTGGCCGCGCCTCTTCAACCGCGCCGACGACGGCGAGCGGCACGGGCTGGCGGCAGTACAACTGCCGCCACAACCGTAAGCCAAAAAGGAAACCGCTATAGGGTAAAGCCTATCATGCCAGCATGGCCTCTATTTTCTTGCCGACTTCCGCCAGCGCTTCATCGTCGAGCATGTTCAGGGCCATGGGAAACAGGATGTCCTCTTCCTTGCCAAAGTGCATGTCGAGCAGGCGGATGATCTCTTCGGCGTTGGCTTTCAACGTCTCGACACTGCCGCCCGTGACCGCCAACGCTTTCAACTTCTCCGCCCCGGCTTCAATTTGCGGGTGCTCAACCTGGTGCAATTCGTGGAGCGTTTTGCGGAGAAGCTCACCCTGGCCGTGAATCTCTTTGTGTTCGATCCGCATCACCCCGGTTGGGCCGCCTTGCTCGCCAAAGAGGGCCTCCAGAGCCGGGAACAGCGCCTCGTCTTCCTTCTTGGCGTGCAAGGCCAATTGCGTTTCCATCATATGGCCGATGCGGCCCAACACCGGCAGGGTGTCGGCCAGGGCGGCCTCGCCGCGCGCGCCCAAATCGGCGGCTGTCCGGCGCAAATCGGCCACCTGGGCCATGACGAGGCGATGGTCTTCTAAAAGATGTTCAATGGGATTCACAAAGTCACTCCTTTGGGACTCTCCCAGGTTTAGCGTGATCAATTGCGGAGAGAGCATCCCCAGAACTTGTCCTGAGCTTGTCGAAGGATGCGGCTCTCACGGCGCAATCCGGCATCTAGGGATGCCTGCCTCCTCGGTTTCACGGCAAAGTCGGGAGAGCCTCCTTTGGTAGAGCAAGATGGAATCTTGCTCTACTGTCTTGCCGCCAACCGCTCTTCGACGTACGCCAGCAATCCGCCTCGATCAATGATGCGTTGCAGAAAATCAGGGAATGGCTCGGCCCGGTAAGTCTCACCACGGGTGAGATTGCGAATCGCGCCAGTGGCTGATTCCACTTCCACCTCGTCGCCTTGCTCGATGGCATCCACTGCCGCCGAACATTCCAGAATCGGCAAGCCGATATTGATCGCGTTGCGGAAGAAGATGCGGGCAAAGGATTTGGCGATGACGGCGGACACCCCGACGGCCTTGAGGCTGATGGGCGCAACTTCGCGCGATGAGCCGCAACCGAAATTGGTGTCGGCCACGATCACATCGCCCCGCCGCATCTGGCGGCTGAAGGCGGGGTCGGCGTCCTCCATGCAGTGCTGGGCCAACTCGCGCGGGTCGGCGGTGTTGCAGTGACGGGCGGGGATGATGGCGTCGGTGTCAATGTTCTTGCCGAACTTCCAGGCGTGGCCGCGTATCCGCACCCGCTCCCGCAAGAGGTCTTTCCGCACCGGGCCGCTGTCTCGCCGGGGAAGGGCCTCGAAGAAAACCACCCGGTCGAGCGCCGCCGAGTCGGCCAGGCGCTCGGCGGCGAAAGCCCGTAGTGACTCAGCGCCGAAAATTGCGCCCGGAGCGCGCACCACGCAGGCACAGGTGATCTCGCCGAAAATTGAATCGGGCACGCCGACGACCGCCGCTTCTTTTACGCCGGGGTACGAGCGCAAAACCATCTCGATGGCTCCGGGGTAGATTTTGAAACCGCCCCGGTTGATGATCTCGCCTTTGCGCCCGATGAGGCGTACCGGGCCGTCGGGATCGATCACGGCCAAATCGCCAGTGCGCAACCAGCCATCGGCATCCAGCACCTGAGCCGTGGCTTCCGGGTCATGCCAGTAGCCTGGCATGATGTTGTAACCACGCGCGCATAGTTCGCCTTCCGAGCCGGCGGGCAAGGCGTTTCCGTCGGCATCCACCACCTTCAACGACACGCCGTTCAACGGGCGGCCCACCGTTTGAGTCGCCGTAATCGGGCCATCATCCAAACGAGTCATCGTGACGGCGGGCGAGGCTTCGGTGAGGCCATACGCCAGCACCACGTTGCAGTGCATCTGCTCCCGCACGCGAGTCACCAACTCAGGCGGGCAGGGCGCGCCGGACATGATGCCGGTGCGCAGGCTGGCGCACTTTTCTGGACGAAAGTCGGGATGGTTGAGTTCAAGCGCAAACATGGTGGGAACGCCGTGATGCACCGTGATCTTCGCTCTCTCGATCAACGCCAGGGCTTCGCCGGGATGATAGATTGACAGGGGCACAAGTTGCGCGCCTGCAACCGCACAGGCCAGGAGGGTCGGCGCGAGGCCGAATGAATTGGAAAACGGCACCGCCCCCAGGAACACATCGTCGGCGGTGCCGGCGAGACCGGCGGCGATGGCTGCCGCATTTTGCAATAGTCCGCCGTGGGTGAGCACTGCGCCGCGCGGCTGGCCCGAGTTGCCGAGGGTGTGAATAATGGCCGCCGCGTCTGTCGGATCGATTTCGGGCAACCGGGAGATGGCGGTGGCCGCCAGAAGACTCTCAAAACCAATTGCGCCGTCGGCGTCCCCTTCCAGTGCAATCACGTGTTTCAGTTCAGGCACATCGAGGCGCAGTTCGCGCATCATCGGCAAGTGATCGGCATCAGTGATGACGGCGGATGGCTGAGTCTTCGAGAGGCGCGCTGATACTTCGGCCTTGTTGCGCCGGGTGTTGATGGGAACCAGGATCAGTCCGGCTTTGGCGGCGGCAAAGATGGCAATCACATATTGCACGAGATTTGGCAAAATGATTCCCAGCCGGTCGCCGGGGCGCAATCCCAGCGCGCACAGTCCCCTTGCCAACGCCGCCGCCTGTTGCTCGGCCCGGGCGTAAGTCCAGCGCTCGTTGCCATTCACCAGGAAGGTGTGGTCGGGCTGGCGGTTGGCCCGTTCGGCCAGCAGGCCGCCAATGGTTGAGGGCAGAGAAGAGGCAGATGTCATGGATTAACCTGTGTTGCTTTCACTTCAAAACTTCAGTCGGCGAGGCGAGATGGCCCGCCACCGCCGAGGCCGCCGCCACATAGGGATTGACCAGATACACTTCACTCGTGGCGTGGCCCATGCGGCCCTTGAAGTTGCGGTTGCTGGTCGAGACACACCGCTCGCCGGCGGCCAGCACGCCCATGTGCCCGCCGAGGCACGGGCCGCACGTCGGTGTGCTTACGGAACAGTCGGCCTCGATGAACACGTCAATCAAGCCCTCGTGCAGGGCATCGAGATAAACCTTTTGACTGCCGGGAATGATCACCGTCCGCACGCGCGGGTGAGACTTGCGCCCGCGAAAAATTTCGGCGGCGGCCCGCAGGTCTTCGAGATTGCCGTTGGTGCACATGCCGATGACGACCTGATCGATTTCGAGTCCGGCCACTTCCGTCACCGGCTTGACGTTCTCCGGCAAAAACGGCAGGGCGACGAACGGTTCGAACTTCTCCACGTCAAACTCATGCACGGCGGCATATTCCGCGTCGGGGTCGCTTCGGTGATAGACGCCCTCGCGCGCTCCGGCACGGCGGCAGAACTCGCGCGTCTTCTCGTCGGCGGCGAACAGGCCCGTCTTGGCCCCGGCCTCAATCGCCATGTTCGCCATGGCGAAACGATCGGCCAGGCCGAGGTATTCGAGCGTCTCGCCGGTGAATTCCATTGCCTGATAGCGCGCGCCATCCACGCCAATCTGGCCGATAGTGTGCAATATCAAATCCTTGCCGCCCACCCACCGGGGCGGCTGACCGTGATAGACGAACTTGGCGCTCTCTGGAACCTTCAACCAGATTTCGCCCAGGACCATGGCCGCCGCCGCGTCGGTGGAACCGATACCCGTGCCGAACGCGCCGAGGAAGCCGTGGGTACAGGTGTGCGAGTCGGCGCCGGCGATGAGGTCGCCCGGTGAGACCAGGCCTTTCTCCGGCAGAAGGATGTGCTGGATTCCGGCGCGGCCGACCTCGAAGAACGTGATGCCGTGTTCGCGGGCAAACTCGCGGCAACGTTTGACGATCTCGGCGCTCTTGATGTCTTTGGCCGGCGTGAAGTGATCCATCACGAACACGACTTTCTTCGGGTCGAAGATGCGCGCGCCTTTGATCTTCTCGAACTCCTCAATCGCCACAATGCCCGACAGTTCGGACGCCATCACAATGTCCACCCGGGCGTTGATAAACTGGCCCGGATGGACTTCTTTCTCGCCGCAGTGATCGGCGAGTATCTTTTCGGCTAAGGTCATACCCATGTTGACTGCTTCTCCATTTCGAAAGTACCGCTAATGCTCCACGAAAAAGCGCCGGGCCTTCAACTCGAAGCGGGGCAGCGCACCGCGCGGGGCGAGGCAGATGGCCGGGCGGAAAGACAGCGCCGAGTCAATGGTCTGCCCGATGGCATTGACCACGGCCGGGTCGGCGTCTTCGACCAGCTCGACCTCGACGCTCATTTCGTCCATCTCGCGCACGGTGCGAACCGTGACCCGAAACTCGTCCACCTCGGCGAAGCGGCGGATGATGTTTTCCACCGCGCCCGGAAACACGTTGACGCCGCGCACGGTGATCATGTCGTCGACTCGACCCAGCACGCCGCCTTCAAAGCGGGCAAAGGTCCGCCCGCACTCGCACGGCGCCGGGTTGAACAGCACGATGTCGCCGGTCCGGTAGCGAATAACGGGAAAGCCCCACCGTCCCAGGTTGGTGATGACCAGTTCGCCCTGCTGGCCGGGAGCCACCGGCCGCAGAGTGTTCGGGTCCAGCACCTCGGCAATGAACTCGCTCTCGATGATGTGCGTCCCGCCGGGTTGGGCCTCGCACTCGAAGGAGTGCGCGCCCACTTCCGAAGCGCCGGCATGGTCGTAACATTTCGCGCCCCATGCCTGTTCAATCCGCCGCTTGGTGGCGGGAATGTTGGCCCCCGGCTCTCCAGCGTGAATGGTGGCCCGCACCGTGAGGCGGCTCAGGTCAAAGTTGCTCTCGCGCGCCACCTCGGCCAGACGCAGAGCATACGTTGGCGTGCAAACCAAGGCCGTCGCGCCGGTGTCGCGCATCAATTCCAATCGCTGAAGCGAATCGCGCCCGCCGCCGGGGATCATCATGGCTCCCATCTGGCGCGCGCCTTCGACCGCCGCCCAAAAACCGATGAAGGGGCCGAAAGAGAAGGCCATGAACACGCGATCCCCGGCGCTGAGGCCCGCCCCGCAGAGCACATGGCCCCAGCACCGACCCCACCATTGCCAACTGGCTTCCGTATCCAGAACGCGCAACGGCGTGCCGGTGGTGCCGGACGTTTGATGAATGCGTGGATAGGCCGACAGTGGATAGGTTAGATTGCCGCCAAAGGGCGGGCAGGCGGCCTGGTCGGCCAGCAATTCGGCCTTGGTCGTCACCGGCAGAAGCGACAGGTCCGTCAGCGAATCGCGAAGCACATCGTCCGCCTGAACGCCCGCCGCTTTCAACTTGGCGGTGTAAAACGCGTTCCGGCCCCATAACTCGGCCAACATCGCCCGGAGTTTTTGCGATTGTATCGCCGCCAATTGCTCACGCGGCAACGTTTCAGTGGCTTGATCGAAGTATGGCATGAGATGTTTCCCGTAACGTTAATGGCCTGTCGCTTGTATGGCGTACGCTCAGCAATCGGCCAGTTCCAAAGGCGTGGTGCGCCCCTGATAAGAAAGCATGAGCCGGTTGCGCGGCCCGCCCGGTTCGATGACGACCACGCTGCAAAAGTCCGGCTCACCCGGATCGGCGCCAAAGGCGTGGCGGAGTACCACGCGCAACGTGCCGGAGTGAGTGACGCCGATCCAATGCGTGCGGCTATCCGGGCCTGGCGCATGCTCAACCAAAAGACGGCGCACTCGCTCACACACCCGCGCCCACACAATCTCCGGCGTTTCGGCGGCCCCGGCGCTGTCGCGTGTCAGCCAGTAGCCCATGGGGTCGTGGCTGGCCCAAAAGCCCCGATAGAAGTCGGCGCGCGCAGGAGACACGCTCTGCAAATAAGCCGGGTTGTTGGTTTGGGCGTGAAGTAAAGACGGTTCATTCGGCGGTTCTCCCGGAATCGAAACAAAGCGGACATTGCTCAAGGCTTCATCGGGTTGCGGCGGAGAGATGATGACGCCCCCGGCGGCTGCCAGCGCGGACGAGAGACTGCCGCACAACAGTTCCGCCGTCTCCTTCACCCGCGCCACGGGCGAATGTCGAATGGCAACCGAGTCGCCGGCGGCGACGTGGGCCGCGAGCAAGGCCCCGGCGGCCTCGGCCTGTTCGCGGCCCCGCGGCGTGAGGCTCACGTCCGTGTGGTGATGCTCCACTTCGCCATGGCGCACAAGGTAGATCGCGAGGCTCATGTTTCGGGTTTCCAATCGCGCAACTCGGCATAAATAGCCTGTTCGGTGGCAGGCATGGTCTGGCGCTGACCGTCCGCCCACTCATAGGCCAGTGGGGCAACCGTCACCCCCCTCCAGGCTTGGTTTTTGACTTCGACAACGGCCAGCTCCACCATGGAGAGGCCGAAGGGCGCCGCCGCGATTCCATCTTTGATGAGCCGCACCGGGCCTTTGACAATGAACAACAGCCCACGCCGACCGATGATTTGCAGGGCGGCCCGCTCGTTGCGGTGAAGATTGTCGAATGTGGTCGTGGCCCGATCCACCCCGAAGCGCACGCGGTGCGGGTCGGGCGCGGCGGCCCAAGTATAGGCCGCGTGAGGATAACCATCGACGCCCATGCTCAACATCAAGGCTGGAGCGCCCCCGTAAAGACAGGCTAGCAGAGTATCTGGAAGACAAGGCGCGATCATGAGTTCGCGTCCTCCGAGCGCTGTTGCAACGGATAGCGCGCCCCCTGCCACCGCTCGAACAAATCCTGATCGAGTTCAATGCCCAGCAAGTCGAGCACGCGATTGACGGTCTGGTTAATCACGTCGTCCAACGTTTGCGGGCGGTGGTAAAACGCGGGCATGGGCGGGACGAGCACCGCGCCGATTTCGGTGACGCGGGTCATCAACCGCAAGTGCCCCAGATGCAAAGGCGTCTCGCGCGGGACGAGCACCAGGCGGCGGCGCTCTTTAAGCGTCACATCGGCGGCGCGAACAAGCAAGTTACTGCTGGCTGAGTGGGCAATGGCCGAGAGCGTTTTCATCGAGCAGGGCGCGACCACCATCCCCATGGTTTTGAACGAACCCGAGGAGACGGCAGCCGCCGTATCGCCAAAGCGGTGCCGCACATCGGCCAGCGCTTCCACGGCCTCCACCGTGTAGTCCGTCTCCAGCAGAATGTTCTGTTTGGCGGCCTGGCTCAGGATGAGGTGCGTTTCCACGTCGGCGACGCCGCGCAAGACTTCCAGCAAGCGAATGCCATAGATCGCTCCACTGGCCCCGGAAATACCGACGACTAATCGCCTCATATGCGTCCCGTCCGGGCCTGGCCCCAGGGCGCGGTGGCCTCCTGAACGACTCCATAGAACCAGCGGTCAAGCGCCGTGGCCTGCGAATCATCGGGAGGCGATTGAACCGGGATGTGGCCAGGGGCAAACAAACCCACCTCGCCGGCATCATCTCCGGCTTTCGGTTCTCCGCCCATGGCCCGTCCACGTCGCCATGAGAATAGACGTCTAGCAATCCGTTCAACACAATCTCCAGGCCTGTTTCTTCGCGGGTCTCGCGGATGGTCGCCTCGGTGACCGATTCGCCAAGTTCCACATGGCCGGCAGGCGGGGCCCAGTACCCCTGCAAGGGCGGGGCCGTCCGTCGAATGAGCACCAACTGATGGTCGCGCTCTACTATCGCCATCCCGATTGGCGCGGGCGTGTGGTAGACAACGACGCCACACGCTGGGCAGTGCTCCCGTTCGCGCCCATGGATCAGGCTCATTGTCAGGCGCGAGCCGCATTCAGCACAGAATTGTGCGCGCATGCCGCTAGTCTTCCTGGCTGTGGTTCAGGCCGGTGCGCACGCCGGCCAGCAAATTGGCGACCACAAAATCCAGCGGCCCGCCTTTTTGCTTGGCAATGGACTCGCGCGGCTTGCGGCTCCAAACCGTTTCCGGGCGGCACTGCAAAGCAACGACGTTGCGGGGAAAAGGCAAGTCGTGGTCCAGCGCCCATTCGATGTCCTGTGGGTGTCGATAGTAGGCGTCGAGGCCCTCTCCCAGGATCGCTACTGCCCGGACCTCCTCGTCGGTCATGCACAGCACATTTTGGCGCTCGGGCGGCACATCCACCACCACAGCCTTTTGCCCTTCCGGGTCGGGAATGTATTCTATTAGTTTTGGCGAGGTCACTCGCTTTATCACTTCATTTGTGATCCGGTTGACGAGGAAGTTGTCGGGCGTGACCATGCCCGAGACGACGCTTTCGCCCAATCCCCAGCTGGCGTCAATCGCAATCGTTGAGCGGTCGCCGTTGGACGGGTTGAGGGTGAACATGACTCCCGCCACGCGAGCGTTGGCCATCTTCTGGACGCCGACGCTGATCAGCACTTTATCGTGCGGGAAGCCCATGGCCAGGCGATAGGAGATGGCGCGGGGTGTGAAAAGGCTCGACCAACAAATTGCGGTGCGGATCATAACGGAGCCGGCCGTGCGCACCCAGAGCGTCGTGTCCTGCTGCCCGGCAAACGAGGCATTGGGCAGGTCTTCGGCGGTGGCGCTGGAGCGCACGGCCACCGGCAAGTCGGCCACGCCGCATTCGCCGCACAACTCCTTGTAAGCCCGGTAAATGCTGTCCTCGATCTTCGCCGGAATGGGGGCGGAGCCCATCAGTTGCCGGATGGTGAGGCTGGCCTTCTCGGTGGCCTCGATATCATCCGGGAGGACCGCTGCCAGAATCTTCTGAATTTCCTGGCCGATGCCTGCCTCCACGAGAAAATCCCGGTAAGCCGCCGTCGTCACCGCGAAGCCCGGCGGCACGTTGATGTTGGCTTTGATCATGTCGCCCAGACTGGCGCACTTGCCGCCGACCAATGACACGGATGTGCGATCACAGTCATTGAGCCAGAGGATGTAGGGTTCGTCGTCCATTGAGATCACGCTCCCGCAGGCGAGTAAAACGGGACGCGTGAAACGCGAAGACTACGCCTCGCGTTTCACGTTTCACACGTTACTCACTGTCAGTCCAACATGGTCACGACACCGCTGGTTCCGTCCACGCGCAACCGCTGGCCGGTTTTGATCGTCTTCGTGCCGAAGCCGGTGCCAATCACCGCCGGCAGGCCGTACTCACGGCAAACGATGGCCGCGTGCGACATCATGCCGCCAATGTCGGTGACGGTGGCCTTGATGCGCGGGAACACCGGCGCCCAACTTGGAGTGGTGATCGGGCAGACGAGGATTTCGCCAGACTGTACGTCCTTGAGTTCGGCGACGCTGGTGATGACGCGGGCCGGGCCTTCGGCCAGGCCGGGCGATCCGGCAAAGCCGGTGAGTTGCTTCGAGTCGCCGGCGCCCTGCGGCTGAAGCCAGCGCTTGATGCTGTCGGTGGTGATGCCCCAGAGCATGATAGTGAACGGCTCGGTGACCACTTCCGGCGGCTCGCCCAGCGCGGGCGGCGGCGCATAGTTCTTGAGTTTCTCGAACAGGACTTTGCGCTTCTCGACGATGGCCGGCCAGTAGCGCGGGCCGCGCGCTTCGCCGCCCGACCCCCACGCGCCAATCAAGTCGTAGAGGGCTTCCTGGACTTCGAAGCGGTGCAGGTAGAACATGTCGTCCACTTCCCTGAAGAAGCCGTTCTTCACCAACACCTGGCCGAACTCACGCATTTTGTTCCAGAACACGGTGTGGTGCCAGTGCTCGACGTAGAAATTGTGGTTCTCGACGTAGGGGAACACCGTGCGGGCCAGGCCCAGTTGTTCCTGGAAGGCCTTTTTGTCCTCGTCGGTGGGCATGAGGGCAGTGTATTCGGCGGCCAGCCGGTCGCGTTCTTTCCGGATCTCGGCCGTCGGGCGGAGAAGGGTCTCGCCTTTCTCGATTTTCTCGATATAACCGCGAATGGCCAGGCACGGCACGGTCAGGTCGTCAATCCACGAGCGGTGCAGGTGATAGAAACCGGTGCCGGTGGAGAAGTAGAACCAGGGGTCTTTCGATTTCTCCAGTTCGTCGAGCCACTTCTTCCCTGCGCCCGACTTGCCCATCTCGGCGAGGACCTCGTCTGGCTGGATGGTCTGCTTGAAGACGCCGGCCACGCCGAGGTCGATGGCGGCCTGCGAGAGGCGCTTGAGTTCTTCGTCCGGGCGGAAGAGAATCACGTCAATGCCGGAGACGAGTTTGGCGACGGTTTGATCGGAGATGTCGGGGAAGGCGTTCTTGCAGAAGCCGTAAAAGGTAAGGTAGGCCGCGTAGCCGAGGTTCAGGAACTCAAAATGGAGCTGCCAGATCTTGTACATGTTCTCGATGGCCCGGTCGTAGGCCACGACCAGGTCGTAGGCGCTGGTGATGCCCCGCCCAGCCCTTACCACCGTCTCCAGGTCTTCCATCTCCGGCAGGTCCGGGACTTTGATCGCCTTCAACTCGGCAATAGTGTCCTCGGCCTTCTTCACCCACTGCGCATAGAGCCTGTCCCAGTTCTGAAAGTAGTAGCCAGCGCGCTCCATGAAGTGGCCCACCCGCGCCGGGATGTCGTCCGGGTTGGCCACCGGCAGGGCGGTGATGTAGAGGTAACCGTTCAGGACGCGTTGATCAATGCCGAGCGCCGGCGGCACGATGAACACGCGCGTGTTGTTTTGGCCGAGGGCGACCCACCACGACTCGCTAGTGATGGTGTCGAACGGGTAGAGCGGCTCCGGGTGGTGCATACTATCCTGGAACCAGAACCGCTTGTCCTCGAATTCCTTCCGGTCTTCGCTGAACACGTAGTAGTAAGGGTATAGGTCCTTCCACCCCTCGCATCCCTCCGGAGTCGGAACCTCAAAGGGGCTGGGAAATCGTCCGTTGGTAGTCATGGTCGTTTTTCTCCTCTGAGAAAATAAATCGGCGCGATGAATGGCCCGCGGTTATCTCGCCTGTGGCCGCGTGGGCTTTACAGCGTAAGGCCCCCTTTGGAGTGGATGAACACATCGAGTAGGGTCGCACCTCCTTTGGTGGCAGCGGATGACCGATAGACGGTGAGAGAAACACGCCCTGAGCCATTAGCCATCAGTCGGCGCCGTCGAGCCAAGCCGGAAGATGATTCACGTCGGGCAAGACAAGGTCCGGGCGCACGGCCTCGGCCGCAGCGGCAGCGGCTTCTGCGGTGGTCGCCCCCGAAAGCACGAGGATGCTGAACAGCCCGGCCTGCTTGCCCATGCGAATATCCTGCTCAAGCGCATCGCCCACAACCGCGCCTTGCTCGGGCGCGATGCCCAGCGCCTTCATTGCCATCTCACCGGCCCACTTGGACGGCTTGCCGGTGACGAGCGGCTCTTTGCCGGTGGCGTAGGTCACCGCCTGGATCATCGGCCCGGTGGCCGGGACAAAGCCCGTCGCTGTCGGCACTTTCGCGTCCATGTTGGTAACGATGAAGTCGGCTCCGTTCCAGATGGCCTGGCACACGATCTCCAGCTTTCTCATGTTGAAGTCCATGTCCCGCCACCTCACCAGCACGTCAGCTGCGGCGGCGTGATCGAACTCGAGCCGAGTCAGGCGGCGCGACTGGATGGCTTCGATCAACCCGGCCATGCCGACCGCCAGCACTTTGCTGTCGGGGTGCAGGGCGCGCGTCACTTCAGCGGCGATAATGGCCGACGTCACCACATCGTCGGTAGAGGCCGGAATGCCCATGCCATTGAGTCTCTCGACCACCTGCGCCCGCGTCTTCATATTCTCGTTGGTGAGAAAGGCGCACCGGATGCCGCGCGCTCTCAGCGCGGCCAAGGTCTCGGGCACGCCGGGCAGAGCGTGGTTGCCCCGGGCCACGCACCCGTCGACGTCGAAAATGAAACCGGCAATGTCGCGGGGTTGCGTCTTCATAATTACATCTCGTGGTGGGCCACTTCCGGCTCGATGTCCGGGGCCATGCGCCCGTCGCCTTGCCGTTTGCCATTCGCCGCGCTTCGCGTGGCCGGGAAGAATTCACCCCAGCGCGACTCGACGCGCTTTTGCACTTCCTTGTCCATCTCGATCGGGATCGGTTTCTCTTTCCATTCGTAGGGGATGGTGGCGTCGAGAATGATGCGCGAAGTAATGTCGCGCTGATCAATGGGCAACGACGGGTCGAGCGGCGTGGAGCGCCCGCGCTTGAT
>CAYSIV010000198.1:7112-12278 GCA_964431175.1 uncultured Anaerolineales bacterium | reverse complement strand
AGCGATTCGTGCAATTCGTGGTAGAGAAGGCAGTTTCCCGTTAAACCCGGTAGAGCCCCAAAACTTCAATGAGACGACCGGCAACCTTGAGCAACTTGTGTTATCCAACGGCGGCGAGGAGATGACGCGCACGGTACTGACCGGCGAAGACGTGCAGGAGTTCATTAGCAACAACCCGGAAGTGGGGGCGGCCATCAGCGCCACCCTCACGGCGGCCCCTCCGGCCACCGTTTCGCCGACCCAGCCGCCAACATCCACATCCACTTTCACCGCCACGAGTCTGCCTGACCCAACTCAGACGGCGACAGCCGCGCCGACTGAGACGAACACGCCGAGGCCGCCTGCCACCCGGACACCCGTTTTCACTTCGACTCCGGCTGACACACCGACGCTTGAAGCCACGCCACTGCCGGCGTGCGAGCCGCCAGAGTTCTTCGACCCGGCTCTAAATCATTGTCGGCTGAACTCAGACTTTACCGGGGCGCCGCCGACTCAGGAGCCGCCAACACCCGTGCCGACAATCCCGGGCTTTTAGCGTTTACAGGCGTGACTTACCGTCCATTGGCAGACAAGGCTGACTCGTGTTAGGCTTGGCGTATTGTATAAGAATTTATCTCCGGGGAGCCGCCATGAAAAAATTGCTTCGTTCTATTCCATCATTCGCCGTCGTGGTCTTGCTGATTCTTGCCGGACGCGCCAGCCAGCCGGCGCTTGCCGCCGACATCATTGGCAAGCACGTAGTGAAGCGCGGGGAGACATTGTATTGCATCGGGCGCGGCTACGGGGTTCTGCCCGGCGCCATTGCCCAAGCAAACAACATTGCCCGTCCGTTCACACTTTTTCCGGGGCAGGCACTCAGCATTCCCGCCTCACAGTGGAAGAGCATTCCCGCCGGGCCGGTGTGCACGCCGCAATTTGCCTCGCCGTATCCCAGCCTGTTCAAAGGGAGTGTAACATTTGCCGGCACGGCAACCCGTACAGCCACCCCGTTAGGGATCGGCGGCCCGTTGCCGACAACCCGCCCGGTGTGTGCCCCGCCGGAGTTCTTCGATCCATTGCTCAATCGTTGCCGGTTCGACCCTAACAATCCCGTGCCGCTCTTTACCAACACACCGTTCCCCAACATCTTCATTCCGCCAAGTTCCACGCCCAAACCCTGCCTCCCGCCGGAGTTCTACGACCCGTTCATGAATCGTTGCCGCTTGCCCGATACGCCGATACGGTGAACTAGCGCCCGGGCCTGATGCGCTTATAATAGAAGACAAGCCAAGCTTGGAATAGCTGTCATGAAAAGATCAATTCGCGCCCTGCTCTACTTCGGTTTACTTTTGGTATTGTTGGCGACAGCTTGCGGCCTGTCGTTCTCCAGCACGCCGCCTACTGAAGTCCCGGTGGCTCAGCCCACCCGACAGCCAGAGAGTGGCGTGCGTACGGCCACCATTGGCGAGATTATCAACACGGTTGAAGCCAGAGAGTCAGCCGAAGGGACATTTGCCCAGGTGGATGACGGCCTGGTGCTGGCGGTGGGCGGCCAGCTGAGAACCGACGCCGAGTCCCAAACCCGGGTTGATTTCAGCGAAGGCACCATCGCCCGATTGGGCGAGAATTCATTTCTCACTATTGACGCCAGCACCGGCGCTGGCGGCGACCCCTTCACCAGTTTCCGGTTTGATCTTGGCAAATTGTGGGTGAGCCTGACCGGCGGCTCGCTCGAAGTGAACACGCCGATTGGCGTGGCCACCGTGCGCGGGTCGTATGCATTTTTTGAATACGCGCCCGGCGACCCCATTGATGCGAACGACGACGTGTTGACGGTAAAGTGCATCGAAGGCTCGTGCCGGGCCGAGAACCAAACGGTGAACGAAAGACTGGGCAACCTGGAGCAGATCATATTGACTGGCGGCGGCGGGCAGTTTACGCGCAACCCGTTGACTTTTAATGATGTGCAGCAGTTTGTG
The DNA here is from genome assembly GCA_964431175.1 of uncultured Anaerolineales bacterium. GTDB lineage: Bacteria > Chloroflexota > Anaerolineae > Anaerolineales > VGOW01 > VGOW01. The sequence goes on along the minus strand of CAYSIV010000198.1, from coordinate 10,320 downwards.
AACAACAACCCCGAAGTGGGCGCGGCCCTGGTGGCAACGTTGCTAGCCGCCCCGCCGCCGACAGCCACCCCTGAGACTCCGACTGCCGTTGGGCCAACCGAGGCCCCGCTCTCAACCGATACCGCCACCTCGCTCCCCACTCCCACCCTGCCGCCGGTCACGGTTGCGCCGTCGGTGCCCATCATCGGGCGGCACACGTTGCAGAGCGGCGAGACTCTGTTCTGTATTGGCCGCGCCTACGGCGTTTTGCCCAATGCCATTGCTCAGGCCAACAACATTGATCTGGCGGCTGGCCTGCAATTCGGTCAGGTGTTGGCAATTCCGGCGGTGCAGTGGGTGAACATTCCGCCCGGCCCGGTGTGCCAGCCGCAGTTCGACTCGACCTTCCCCGGCTTGCCCGTCACCACGAACACGCCCGTTGCCAGTGACACGCCAACCATTACCGCCACGCCGACCAACACCGCCCAACCTGCCTGCCAGCCGCCGGAGTTCTTCGACCCGTTCCTCAACCGCTGTCGCTTGCCCGACCCCACCCCTTACGGCGCACGGCTCATCGACAGCCCGCTTTATCAGGCGCTGGCGAGGACGCAGCATACTCTGCCGATTAGCGCCGTGTCGGCCCTGTTCGCCATCGTCGGCGCGGTGGCGATCGTTTGGGGCAATCGTCGCCGCAAACTTAAGTGACCTGGTTCTATGAAAAAACTTTCTCTTCACCCGCTTATTGTGATCATCGCCTTGGTGTTATCTGCCTGCGGCAATCAGGCCACCACCCCGCCGCCTGCGCCCACCGCCGCTCCCCCGGCGGCGACGGCCACCCCTGGCGAGATCGTCTCCAGCCCGACTCCGGCCCCGCTGGCGACTCATGCCGCTGAAGTCGGCGACTATGAAAATGATGTCAAAGTTCGCGCCTCGGAAGCTGAAGACCTGCGACAGGCCACCATCGGCGACTCATTGGATGTTGGCGGCCAGCTTCGCACGGGTGATAGTTCCAAGGCCCGGCTCGATTTCAACAACGGGGCCATCGTCCGCATTGGGCCGAGTTCGTCTTTCCTGGTGCAGAACATCTCCGGCTCCGGAGGCGGCGTGTTGACCCGGCTCAGAATTGAGATCGGCAAAATTTGGGTGAGCCTCACCAGCGGCACGGTGGAAGTGGAAACGCCGATCGGGGTGGCCTCGGTGCGCGGCTCGTACGCGGTCTTTCAATATGATCCCGGCAACCCGAACAAGCCGACTGACGATGTGTTGATTGTGAGTTGCATTGAAGGCGAGTGTAACGTGAAGAACGCCTCGCAGAATGAAACCGCCGGCAACCTGGAAGAGATTACGCTGAAGGGCAACGGCCAGTTGACAGTGACGGTGCTTACCGGCGATAACGTGGAAGAGTTTATCAGGAACAACCCGGAAGTGGGCGAAGCGATCCGCGCCACCCTCACCGCGGCGGCGCCGTCGCCCACCGCCACCGACACCGAAACAGCTACGCCCGAGCCGACAAACACTCGTCGGCCGGCCACGCGTGTCCCCCCGCCGACTCCGGCTCCTACAGCCACACCTGCCGACACGCCTGTGCCTTCCTGCACCCCGCCGGAGTTCTTCGACCCGTTCCTCAACCGTTGCCGCCTGCCCGACGCGACTCCGTACGGCAGTCTGACTCTGCAAGACAGCCCGCTGTATCAGGCGTTGGCCAGGAACCAGCGCACGCTGCCGGTCGGACTGGCCTCGGCCATCTTTGCGATGGTGGGGATTGTGGCGGTGGGTTGGGGCTATCGGAAACGGAATCGCTCATAACCCCTCAAATTTCAAAGCCTTGAGCCAAGTGCTAAACTATCCGGCGTCTCTGCTTCCCGGCAGTGCGCCGGATAGTTTTGTTTATTGGAGAGCCTGTTGCCCTCACTGCAATTTGATTCAGACACCGAACGTAACATCTTCCGTCTGGGCCTGATGGGCGCGGGCAGTTTGCTTCTCTACGTTGCCTTCACCCTGGCAACCTCGGCGCCGCTGGTGAACGCGCCGGGCAATCTTTTGACCTTGCTCGCCGTCGGCGCCGGCGGCTTCTTTCTTTTAGCTTGCGCCGCCTTGTCGACTCCGCCGGAGTGGTCGCGCTGGCTCATCCTCGGCGCGTATCTCGGCGAATTACTTGCCGGCGCAAGCGTGTGGGCGCAAACCGCCAAGGCACCCGATCTCATTTTGGCTGATCCGGGTTTATACACTGACTTGGCCGGGAAGATGCTGGTGCGCGGCCAAAATCCGTATGATTGGGATTATGGCGGCGTTTACGATTTATATCACAGTGAGCAAACAGGTAACACGCCGCGCTTGAATGGCGCACCCGAAAGCAATTATCCCTATCCGGCGTTGGCGATTCTGCTGGTCATGCCATTTCAGGCATTGGGCTTGCCCGGAGTTTTCTCTCTATCGGTGGTGGCGCAAGCGGCGGCGATCCTTCTGTTCTTTGCATTCTCACCTCGCTCGATTCAACCGCTGGTGCTTGCACCCCTTCTCATTGCCGGTAACTTCACCCATTTCACCTTCATGGGTAATTTGGACATTATCTGGGCCGGGTTGATGGCAGGCATAATCGTTGCCTGGCGCAGGCCGACGCTAAGAGCGGTACTGTACGGGCTGGCAATCTCACTCAAGCAAAGCCCGTGGCTTGTTGCGCCATTTCTGATCATCCGCGTGTGGCGCGATGACGCAACCGTGGAGACGCCAAGTGTCCCATCCTCAAAAGCACGTGGTGTCTCAATAGCCGCCCATTTCTTTTTCGTCAGCGGTGCGACCTTTCTTCTCATCAACAGCCCGTTCATCCTGTGGCACCCTGCCGCATGGGTGAGGTGCGTGCTTGAACCTGTCCAAGATACCCTGGTCATTCTCAGCCAAGGCGGGCTGTCGTCTCTGACTCATCTGGGGCTCTTCTATTTGCCAAAGAACTATTACCTCTTCGCCATGCTTGCAGTGCTGGCCGCACTTCTCTTCTGTTATTGGCGGCACTACGATCAGTTGCGCAATGCGCTGTGGATCATGCCCGGCCTCTTCATGTGGTTCTCCTATCGCAGCCTGTTATCGTATTGGATCTATTGGTCGTTCCCGTTAGTGATGACGACGACAACAGGGCCGTTATTCGCGCCAGCAATGAAAAAGAGCTGGAGGCTGGCGGCGGCTGTTATAGGGTTAACCACTGCCACCATAGTAGGTGTGGCTCTGTTCGTTG
>CAYSIV010000198.1:0-7102 GCA_964431175.1 uncultured Anaerolineales bacterium | reverse complement strand
CCCGCGCTCTCCCATCCAGCTTCATTTGCGCTATCCAATGTTGACCGTCGGCGGACGAGTAAGCGCTCTCACCCTTGAAGTCACCAACACCGGCGGCCACCCGCTCACCCCTCGCTTTTCGATTCAGAGCCGCGCCGCCACGTTAAACCCGTTGCCCTGGCACATTGATAATGGTCCGCGTTCGGTCCTGCCCGGAGAGTTTGCGACGTATCACATTTCGAGCGTACGCAGCGACCGCACCTTTTTCGCTCACGAGTTTGCACAATTGATCGTTACTGATGCCGAAAACGATTACACGTTACGGGGTGTGCTGACTATCGAAGCCGATCGTTCATTCCTATGGCCAGACGCGATTGTGAATCCGGCATATCGCTATTGGAATAGTGAAGGGTACGCGCCAATCTTCTGGAATGTAATAAATGGCTCGGCGACAATGATTGAAGATGACGGCCAGAAAGCGGTGAAGTTGTCGGGCAACAATGTTCAGCTTGGCTCGGCGAACGATTCCGGTTTCGCCGCCGACGGAGCGTACACAAGCCGCCGCGCCTTGCCACTCGCTAGATGGACGCTGCAAACAATTGATCTGCCAGCCGCTTATGCCGAAGCGGGATGGTCGCTCCCTCCACTGCGGCAGGCAAATTATCGCGGCCTGGATGTTGATTTGCGACTCATCCACTTGCGTTTGATTCTTTCGGGGGCAGAAGCGGTCAGCGCATCCTTTGGGCCGATTGAGCAAAATTACCGGGTTGAGCCGCGGGCATTGATGGCCGAGACATTTGCTGACCCGGCGGGCTATTACGTGCGTTTGGGCGAACGCTACCTGAGTGAGCGCAATTATGCGCGGGCATTAGCGGCTTATCAACAGGCGTTGATGTTTGCGCCGAACGATGTGCGGGCGCTTAATGGCCTTGAACGGGCGAAGCTCAGTTTATTGGGCGGGGGATCGAAATGAAAGGCAATGCCTTGCTTCGCCTGGGCCTGATCAGCGCCGGGCTGACGCTACTCAACCTCGGCGCAGATCTGTGGGCGCAAGGCAACACCTCAGCCCTACCCTGGATGCTCGGGTTAAGCTTTGTGGTTTGGGCGGGCGGAAGCTTGTTGCTCTTGTTAGCCTCAATCGACCGCTTGGACCCCCGCTGGTTGTGGCTCATCCTAATCGCATTTCTGGCGTTCCAGTCTGCTCATCTCTATCTTCAACAACTAAATGCAACACCGCTCACGACAAGCCGTCACGACAACGAAATGGTCGCCGAGTTTGCGACACAGGCGCTAGCCGATGGCTACAATCCTTACGAGTGGAACTTTTCGGATATGTTGCGGGTGTATCGTGATCGCGGCTTGTTGCTCACGCCCCTGCTCGATGGCTCCGGCCAGAACCGCCTGACCTATTCAGCTTTGCCCACCCTGATGCTATGGGCGCTCGATGGGCTCGGTCTCGGCCAGCCTCGGGCCTTGAGTTTCGTTTTTCAGACCCTGTTGCTGTGCCTGATGTTTGTTGGCTCGCCGCCAGAATTGCGGCCAATAGTATTGTTGCCGCTTTTGTTGTTCCGCGGTTTTATTTTCCTGGGGTTGAACGGTACGCAAGATGTAGGTTGGAGCACGATGTTGGTAGCCATGATCCTAATGTGGCGGCGGCCCACACTGCGCGCCATCCTGTTCGGGTTGGCCTGCGCCTTTCGCCAACAACCCTGGTTCATTGCGCCATTTCTGCTCATCCACTTGTGGAATGGGCCGAGTGAAACGAAAGATAAGCGCAAAGCCGTGATGCAATTTGCTCTTATCAGTGGGGGAGTATTTTTGATCATCAATGCCCCGTTCATTGTATGGAACTTCCCGGCATGGGCGTCCGGAACGTTTGAGCCACTCTACGCGCCGTTCAACGTGATCAGCGAAGGGATCGCTGTCGTGTCGCAGTATGGCCTCTTGCCCCTCCCTCGCCAGTTCTATACTATTTTGCAAGCCTCTTCATTGCTACTCATGCTTGTCGCGTATTGGCGGCATCCACTTGCTTTCGGCCAGGCGTTTTGGATTTTTCCTGGCATCTTCTTCTGGCTGCACTATCGCGGCCTGCCCAATTATTGGGTCTATTGGATACCACCGCTGATCATGGCAATTGTCACAAACCAATTGCGCTTTGCCACTCATGTCACTCTGAGCGATGCTGTCCCACCAAAAATCTCTGGGGATATAGAGAGTCTTCGTCGCGGACAAAAAGCGCCTTCCCTCCTCCGAATGACAAGGGTTGGCACGGAGGATGTAGCTATACTGTTGTTATTAGTGAATTTGCTATTGGCGGCGGCTTTTACTCAGTTTGCGCCAATAATAGATGTTAACGTGTTTCTGCCAATGGAGACGGTCGATGCAGGTCAGCCAATGGTGGCGCGGATTAAACTCCTGGTGACCAATCGCACCGAGGTGACCCTCCAACCGCGCTTCGCCGCCCAACGCGATCCGGGTTTACAGCCCTTTCCCTGGCAAATCGATTCTGGCCCGGAGCAACTCCAACCGGGAGAGGCTGAGGAGTACGTGATCAGCACCGATGCGTTGGAGAGGATGTTTCCCGCGAGTGGCGGCGGCCTGGTGGTGGTTACTGATGCAAGTGGCGACTACCGGCTGAGGGCGATCTGCCCTATTCTGCCTGACACCAGTTTCATTGCTTACGATCCCATTGCCAATCCGGATTTTAGATTTTGGGCCAATGGAACGGGCGCGCCCGAAAGCTGGCGACTGCAATTGCCGAAGGGTGCGCCCGGGGCAGTGCTTGCCGGAACGCAGGCAGATCAGTTTGGGCTGGCGTTGTCGGTAACAGCGGAGAAGGCCGGCACAGGCATTCGCTTGACGCAGACGATCACCTTCCCCGATTCATTCAAGCTGTGGGTTTATCCGATCAGCAACTCTGTTGATCCGCGAGAGGAAGCTTATGGAGTGGAGTTCACCGACGCCGAGCATACGCTGTGGGTATTATTCGGTGAGTCGAAGGCGCAGGGGTGGTTGAGCAACGGGCATGCCTTTATCTATCAACGGGCGCCGCTCAATACATGGTCGTTACAAAGCATTGATTTGCCAAAGTTGTACACCGAATTAGGCTGGCGCTTCCCGCCTTTTTCGCTCCGACATCGCAACGGCGTTGAGTATGCAGCGCGGCAAATCACGATGAGTTTGCTCGTATCGTCAGAGACTCGCGCTCAGATATTCGGATGGTTTGGGCCGATTGAGCAGACACTCTCTCCTGATCATTTCGGGCAAGAGGCGTTAACCCAGCCTGATCTCTATTACGCCAATCTTGGTGACGAGTATCGTCGGCAACGGAATAATGGGCTGGCCGAGGGCGCGTACACGACAGCGTTGGGCTACAACGCCGATAACCTTGCTGCTCACACTGGGTTGGGCTGGGTGCTGGCCGAGCGCGGCCAGTGCGCTGAGGCTATCCCGCATTTTCAGCAGGTACTGGCGGTTGACGATCAATTGCGTGAGGCACAAGAGGGGATGGCAAAATGTGGCAACGGGTATTAGGATGCGGGCCGCACCCGATACATCCCTTTTTCTTCGATTAGAGAAAAGCGGCTTTGCAGAGTCGGGTTGGGGTCGAGCGAATAGACGGCTCGCCCGGCGGCCAGCGCGTTTAGCACACGCTCTTGAATCTCGGCTTCGATGGTTGGGAGGATGACGGAGTCGTTTGCGCCGTTTGCGCGCAAGGCGCTACGGCGGCCCAGTGTGTACAGGCCGGGGTCGAACAGCGTCACGTCAGGGCGCCGGCCCTCGACGACTTGCAAATACTCAAGAGGGGTGATGTCGATCCAGCCGCCGAGAATGAGGGCGTTGGGCGGGGCGGCGCTCAGCCTTTGCTCGGCGTAGTTGCGAGTGATGAAGTTATGGCTCAAGTCAACGCGCGGGTAATTGAGAGCCAGCATCACCAACAGCACCACGCTCACGCCCCAGGGCGCCAGCGGCACTCGTTCCCGCAACTTGTTCAGCCCCACTGCCAGCCACAAAGTGACGACGAGGAAGGCGGGCAGAAACATGGTGTCCTTGTCGAAGACGCGGTAGTTGATATAGAAGATGACGTTGGCGGCAAAGATCAGGCCCAGGGCGGCGAAGAGAGGCCGGTTTCGCCGCCACTGTTCCCCAAAGCCAATGGCGGCCACCACCACGCCAATTCCGAAAAACGTTTGCCACAGCAGATCGACGAAATCAAAAATCTCGCGCGGAAGTTCGGCCAACCGGTAAGCGAACATCGCCTCGGCAAAAGTTTCGCCGCGCACCATTGAAAAGACGCCGCGCAGAGTGCTGAGGTCAATGCCCATCACCGGCGCGTAGTTGAAGGCCGGGTTGGCGGCGTAGCGGAGAGGAAGGTAAATATAGGTGAGCGGGCCAATTGCAAAGGCGGTCAACCCGATGATCAAAATTCGGAGCGGCGGCAGTCGTTTCCAGATCAGGACCGCCAGTCCGGGTAGGATCAAAATCGTGGACATGTGGTTGCCGAAGCTGAGGCCGAGTGCGAGCGCCATCAAGATGAAGCAGGGTTGCCGGCTTGTTTCGCGCCAGCGCAGGGCCAGCCAGAGGATGAGAGCCAGGAAGAGAATATGAAGCGTGTAGACTTCGGCGACGACGGCTTCAGACCAGAGGGCGTAAGTGACGCCGAAGATGGCGGTTGCCAGGAGCGAAGCGCCGGGCGAGTAGGTGAGGTTGAAGGCAACGCGGCGCAGAACGGCGAGAGCGAGGGCGGCGCAGACGGCGGAGAACAGATTGACGCGATAGGCAATGTCGCCAAACGGGACGAGGAGGGTGAAGAGTTTGGCGAGCACAAGATAGAGCGGGTAGCCGGTTGGGTGGACGAGGCCGAGCGAGTAAACGCCGGCCGCCAGCTCGGCGCTGTCGAAAGTGTAGACGGTGGGCGAGAGCGTTTTGAGGTAGAGGGCGAGGGCGGCGACGAACAAGAGCCCATCATGGAAAGCCCCAAAGCCTAAAATCCCAATTCTCAAATTCTTCATGGCCGGGTGGTAGTGGCTTGATCAACCCTTAACCAATCGAAGGCGAGGCCGAGGGGGCGGGTGTCGCCGTTGTGGTAAAGCGCATCCGGGATAAGGGTGTGACCGACGCGAAAGGTGAGCAGAGTGTAGCGCGGATTGTCGAACAGGGTCTTCGGGATGACCGCTTCGAAGGAGGTGTCGCCGTTTGTTTCGAGATGACCGGTCAGGACCACGGGGTGTTCGTTAACGGTGAGCGTCAGGCTGGGCAAGATGTCGGGCGCGAGGGCGGGGCGGACGCGAAAGCGAAGAGCAAGGTCGTTGTCAGTGGCGAGTGGCAGGGCGAGTGTGGCCGTCTGTTTCATCCATTGGAAGGTTTGGCCGTCGGGGGTGACTTCCTGGCCGTGCCAGCCGGCGCCGGGGGCGATGTTGTCGAACTCGAAGCCGAGCGAAGGCAAGTGACGGTTTTCAAGTTGCGAGACAACGATGGGGCCGACCTGCGTTTTGCGAGTCAGGAGCAGGACGATGTCGGGGACGTAGACGCGAATTGCCCATTGAACGCCCTCGCCGTCGTCAGCAAAGGAACAGAGTTTGACATCGGGCCAGTCGAGGCGGGGCCGCCACAGATATTCGGTAGGCCAGGCGCGATAAGCTATCCCGGCTAGCAACCGCGTTTGCCCGGTGCGAGGGTCAATGATGTTCTGGCGGTAGTAGTAATCATTGGCGGCCAACATAGCCGGCCACACCTTCCAATAGTCGCCAATGAGAAAGTCGCACCCAGCTTCGACAATTGCCGGGGTGTTCGCGCCGATGGTGCGATCGAGTTGTGTGAAAGGGCTGGCGGGGGTGAAACTGTTCCAGGTGAGGGCATTTAACAAGAACGTCAGGAGAATAGCACCGGCGATCATGCCCCGACGCGCAATGGATGAGCCAACACGCCTGATGAGGCCGGCCAGAGATGTTGCCAGCGAAAGTAGAATCAGAAATGTGAGTTCGGTGAGGTATATACTGGGAAACTGGACGTAGACAGTACGGAATGAACTTGAGACAACCAGAGTCTCTACAAGAACACCAGCGGCAAAATAGGCAAACAGCGGTCTCTCGGGCCAGGCGCGCAGGGCAAGCAGAAGGGAAGGGACGACGACCACCAGCACGAGCGGCGTCGTCAACTCCTTGTCGCTCCAGTTCCACAACAGGGGCGGCAATGCCAATGGAATGTTGGCAATGTCGAGCGTCAGCCTGGTTCTAAACTCTGCGCTCTGTTCCAGCGCCCGGTAGGCCAACAGAGCAAGGAGGAGACACGCCACCGGCACAAGATGAGAGGTGGTGAAGTTGGAGTTGACTTTGATCGGCCAGACGTTGTCATCAGAATGCTCTTTGCTGAACAGGGCAAAGGTGATTGTCGAGCGGCTGTTTTGCCAGATCACTGCTGGAGTAATCACGAACAGAGGGATGAGGGAAATTGAAGATACATAGACGGCAAGGAATGCAAACGAAAACAATCCTAGAGTATAAAGGGCTGCCGCGCGCCGGTGTTTTGTGTCTAAATAAAGTAACAGGCAACAGGTAGATAAGCCAATAAAGAAGAGACCAAGTCCCCAAGGGAAATTGTGCGCCGCATTGTTGAAGATTTTGGACTTGGGCAAGACTAAAGGGACAAGCAGGGTTATCCACAGACTGCTTTCGGCGAGCGTGATTCTGCGACGGGCGAGCAGGCTCCCCCACAAGGCCAAACCGCCTAAGAAGGTGAGCGAGTTCAGAGTGGTCAGCGCCATCAGATTCCAATAAGGGCGGCGGATGAAGCTGACGAGGAGCGGCAACAGTGAACCAATGTGATCATATTCCCAGGCGAACACAGTCCAGCGGTAAAGACTGCTCAAGGTGAAGATCGCCGTGTCGCCATGGTGAAAAGTGTGAAAGTCTCCGACGTACCAGATAGCAATGATGACGGTGAGGAAAAAGCCGCTCAGGCCAAAGTCCAACAGTGAGAAGGGTTGTAATAGCGCAAGACGCTTACCCCATGATGACATGCGGCGAGTATACAACACCGCCGTTGAACAGTTATAATGCTCGGCCTAAATACAGCAATTCTCAATCTAAAAAAGAGCGGTCAAATAGGCATCAAATGTGCTAAG
>CAYSIV010000197.1:0-12306 GCA_964431175.1 uncultured Anaerolineales bacterium | reverse complement strand
CATAATCGTCGCCATCGCCGCCGATGTAGCCCGCGTAGACCAGTCCCGTGCCTGCCGGGTTGATCTTCGCCACGAATGCATCACGATCGTAGTAGCCAATGCGAGTCAGGTCTGGCCCGACCGCGACGGGAAAGGTGGCTTCGGTGGAGTCAGTGGTACCCGTGACGTAAGCGTTCCCCGCTCCATCCACCGCGATGCCATAGCCATACTCGCCGCCATCGCCGCCAATGTAGCCCGCATAGACCAGCACGGCGGGGTCAAGCACTAAGGGGCGGGCCGGGTCGTAGTCGCCTACCCGGAAGCCATAAGATTTCGGATTTTGGATTGCAGATTTCGAATCAAGGAACGTGAAAGGCGTTTGTTCAAGGGCGTAAGCAATAGGTACAGTGACGCGCTGGCCGCCTGCGGTCTCTTGATATGCGGTCGGCGCATCGTCTGCAAAGCCGCCCAGCGGGGCCGCCACTTCCAATTGCCCGGCGGCATTCAGGCGCACGTCCGTCGCACCGCGATAGGTCAGCCGGATTTGATTTGGGTCAGCGCCCGGCCTCACCACGAATTCGTATTTGAGTTGATTCACCGTGCCGTAATACACCAGGTCAATGCCCGGCCACAGGTTGGCGTAAAGGATGCGGCTGTAGGTCCGCAAGCCGGTGTGCCACTCGTCAGGTTTTCCTTTGAAATATGAAATGACGGCCTCAGTCTGACTCTGGCCTATCGGGCGCACGTTCGGGTTCGCGCCCACGAAGTCCAGCTTCACAGCCCATCTTGAGTATGGGAGTGCGGGCGTGCGGGGGTGTGCCAAAGAACGACCGTGTGCGTCGTCGTGTGCAGGATAATTCCGGATCGTAAATTTTGGGTTGTGGCTTGACCCGTCAGCCGGTGGCTGAGTCAAGGCGAAGGTCACGCCTTCAGAGGTGAAATAGAGGGTCTTGTCGCTACCCTGGATGTAGTAGGCTACGCGATCATCTAACTGGCCCCGGTTCTCGACGAAGTAAAGCGGGAGTTGGCCGAAGTCGGGTTTGAGCGCAGGTGTGGTGTTGGCAGGGGCGGGCGCGGCAGATGGAAAGGATGGAGTCTGCGACAGGGTGGACTGTGTTCTGCCAGGCAGAATCAGAGCCAGAATGACGAGAAGATTGATTAAGTTGGGCTTTCGAGCAAACATGGTGGAGAGTCTCCTGCGAGGTGAGGGAGAACAACGGATTTGTGGACGCAAAGCGAACGGATTTTTGAACCGTTCGCTTCGCGTTCCACGCATCCGTGTTCTATCACCTGTGTTAACTTTATACACCTCTTCGACATGGGGTGTAAATAGACAGCCATCATAAAGTCATAGGCAAATGTAACGAATTGTCACGAACAGGCGATCATGACAACGGATTTGTGGAATTTAACGGATCGGATCCGTCAAATTCGACAAATCCGCTGTTCTTTATACTAGAGCCGAGACCGACGCGGTATGCTTCGCGAAAACCGCGTCGGTCTGGAAACCGATGGAAGCCTTCCGCCGAGACGCTCTGGCGACCGTGTTCGGGTTGAGGCACAGTTCAATGGGAAGCTGGAGTATGATGTGCCCCTATGAAAAAACTCCCCCGCAACGTGTGGGCCGTCACCCTGACCAGCTTTCTGACCGATGTTTCCAGCGAAATGATCGTCTATCTCATTCCGCTATTCCTGGCCAACATTCTGGGAGTGCGGACAAATATCATCGGCCTGATTGAAGGGTTGGCCGAGACGACAGCCAGCCTGCTCAAATTATTCTCCGGCTGGCTCTCTGACAAGCTTCACAGTCGTAAGTGGATCACCGTAGCTGGATATAGTCTCTCGACGATCGCTAAACCGTTTCTCCTTCTCGCCAACAGTTGGGGCGCGGTGCTGGCCGTGCGTCTTGCCGACCGCACGGGTAAAGGCATTCGCAATTCGCCGCGCGACGCCCTCATTGCAGATTCAATTGACGAGACACAGCGGGGCCTGGCATTTGGTTTGCACCGCGCCGGGGACACGGCGGGCGCGGCGCTCGGCTTGCTCATCGCCCTCGTTGTGGTCACGCTCAGCCAGCGCGGCAACGTCGCCCTGTCGCCCAACACCTTTTATCTTCTGGTCAGCATCAGCGTCCTCCCGGCAGTGCTGGGCGTGCTGGCCCTAATCGTCGGCGCGAAGGATGTGCCGCTCAAACCAACAGGCAAACTGCCAAAGCTTTCGCTGACCGGCTTCGACAGCCGCTTCAAGTTCTTCCTGCTGGTGATGCTCATCTTCACCCTCGGCAATTCGTCCGATGCGTTCCTGGTTTTGCGGGCCCAGGAGCGCGGCATGTCCGTCTCGACGATCATGGTCATGGTTTTGTCGTTCAACGTTTTATACGCTCTCGTCTCCAGCCCGGCGGGCCGTCTCTCGGACCGAATCGGGAGGCGACGAGTGATCATCGCCGGCTGGATTATGTATGGCCTGGTCTATCTTGGCTTTGCATTGGCCGGGGCCGGTTGGCAAGTGTTCGGGTTGTACGTGTTGTATGGCCTCTATTACGGCCTGACCGAGGGGGTGAGCCGAGCCTTCATTGCCGACCTGGTTGCCCAAGAACAGCGGGGAACGGCTTATGGGTTGTACAATGCTGTTGTAGGAGTGGCGGCTCTGCCGGCGAGTTTCGTTGCCGGAGTATTATGGGAGGGCGTCGGCACATTTGCTCCGTTTCTATTCGGAGCGATCCTGGCCTCAATCGCCGCCATCATGTTGGGCTTTGGGTTGCGCCCCGGGGCGTTAACTTAATTGCCCTCTATTGCCCTGCGTGGTAGAATCAATTTAGGCTCTCCCAAGTTTAGCGTGATAAATTGCGGAGAGAGCATCCCCTGATGCGGCTCTCACGGCGTAATCCGGCATCTGGGGATGCCTGCCTCCTCGGTTTCACAGCAAAGCCGGGAGAGCCTCAATTTAGAAACGGAGGAGCAGTTTATGGAGAAGCAAACGGGAACAATTGCCGTCAAGCGCGGCCTGGCCCAAATGCTGAAGGGCGGAGTCATCATGGACGTGGTGACGCCCGAACACGCAAAGATTGCCGAAGATGCTGGCGCCTGCGCGGTGATGGCCCTGGAGCGCGTGCCGGCCGACATTCGGGCGACGGGTGGCGTGGCCCGAATGAGCGATCCGGAGATTATTCTGGCCATCATGGACACGGTGACGATCCCGGTGATGGCCAAGTGCCGCATCGGCCACTTTGTGGAAGCGCAAGTGCTGGAAGCGCTCGGCGTAGACTACATTGACGAATCCGAAGTGCTCACCCCGGCCGACGAAGCCCACCATGTGAACAAGCACGAGTTCAAGGTGCCGTTCGTCTGCGGTTGCCGCAATCTGGGCGAGGCCCTGCGCCGCATCGGCGAAGGCGCGGCGATGATTCGCACCAAAGGCGAAGCAGGCACGGGCGACGTAGTCGAAGCCGTGCGCCACGCGCGCTCGGTGCTGGGCGAGATTCGGCGACTGCAAACAATGGTCGACGAAGAACTTTTCACCTTTTCAAAAGAGATCGGCGCGCCTTACGAACTGGTGAAAGAGACAAAAGAGTTGGGCCGCTTGCCTGTTGTCAACTTTGCCGCTGGGGGCATTGCCACCCCGGCGGATGCGGCCTTGATGATGCAGTTGGGCGTGGACGGCGTGTTCGTCGGGTCGGGCATTTTCAAGTCGGGCAACCCGGCCAAGCGGGCCAAAGCCATTGTTGAGGCCACCACCCATTTCCGCGACCCGCGCATCATTGCCGAAGTGAGTCGCAATCTTGGCGAACCCATGGTTGGCCGTCAAGTCACGGATATTCCAAGCACAGAGCTGCTGGCCAGCCGGGGGTGGTAAGACCGTCCTTTCTTTCTGAACAGTTATGACCGGGATATTTGGATCGAAGCCGTCAACGCCGCCGCCGCCTAACAAACGAACGGTCATTAACTTGTCGCCCAAGCACAAGTTCAAGTGGCTCGCCAAGTTCCCTGAGGCGCAATTATTGCTGGCTGTGCCCAAAGCTGTTTGGACGCGCACCCGCGCTTACGTGCCGCACTACGAAGCGGTGAATCTCGCCGGGCGGTTTGGAGCCGACCCGGGCGATTACGAATGGGAAGTATTCGACAACCCCCAAGGGTTGAAGTGGTGGCGACGGACGGTGGGCGGCGACCCGGCTTACTACGCCGCCGTGCTCGCGCCCAACACCGACCTCGACACGATTGAGTTGTTCGGCCTGATTGACATTGCCTCCGACAGCCCGTGGTGGTTCGATTCGATTTTCGACATGGCCAAGATCAATAAGCGCGCCGTAACCATCTCCCGTCAGAAAAACCTTGCCATTGAAAAGATTGAAGTTTTGGTGAGCATCGAGGATGAATACAAACCCCGCAACTTGCTCACCACTGCTAAAGACGAAAACGGCATTGCCTGGCGGGTGGGCGACATAGATGAAGTGACCCTTCTGCAAAATGCCCTGCTCGGTCTGTTCGACCGCGCCCGAAGCGCCACCCTGCCCGGCGAAGTGAACACTGGCCCCCAGACTAAAAGCGCCGGATCGTTGAAGAACACAGGCTCCGGCACTGGTTCGCTGAAGAAATGACGACGATAAACATTGGCGTCCTCGCGCTTCAGGGCGCTTTTAGTGAACACATTCAAACACTACAGCGGCTTGGCGCAAACGCGACCGAAGTTCGCTTGCCGCGCGACCTCGCCGGCCTGGATGGCCTGATCATCCCCGGCGGCGAGTCGACAACGATTGGCAAGCTGGCGGTTCAATTTGAGTTGATGCAACCCCTGCGCGAGTTCGGCGCCAGCTGCGCCATCTGGGGAACGTGCGCGGGCGCAATCTTTCTCTCGAAGGACATCCATCGCCTGCAACCCCTACTAGGCTTGATGGATATCACCGTTCGGCGCAACGCCTTTGGCCGCCAAACTGAGAGCTTTGAAACCGATCTCGAAGTTCCCGCCTTTACGCGTGAAGGCAACGGCCACACCCGGCCTTTCCACGCCATCTTCATTCGCGCGCCCATCATTGAAAGCGTCGGCGGGGACGTGGAAGTTCTGGCCCGCCTGGAGAACGGCGCTATCGTGGCCGCGCGCCAGAACCGTTTGCTGGCAACCTCCTTCCATCCCGAATTGACAATGGATGGCAGGTTCCACCAGTATTTTATGGAGATGGTGAAGACCGCGAAATGATTCGCCCGTTTGACTGGCGCGACTTTGGCCTGATCCGCCGGCTCTCTGAGCGCGGCGTTTGTTTCGACTCTGAGGCCGCTCTCACCCGCGGCCCTCACACTCTGCAATCGGCCGTGCTGTCTTTTCTTGCGCCGGGCGCAGGCTTGCCCACCTTCATCTGGCGCAACGAGGAGCACGACGCCGTCGAGGGCTTCGGCCAGCTTCAATTCCGCCATGGCGACGAGCTGGCCCGCCTTGTTTTCGTGGCCCCGTCCTTTACCGAAGAAAGCCCATGGGAGGCTTTGCTCGAACGGCTCACCGTCGAGGCCGCTTCTCACGGCGCCCACAACCTGGTGGCCGAAGTGAACGAAGAGGGTCCGGAGTTCGAGGCCATGCGCCGCTTCGGGTTTGCCATTTACACCCGGCAACACGTCTGGCGGGCGGGCAAACCACGCGGCACCACCGCCCCGTTCGACACCATCCGCCTGCACCCACAGCACAGTAGTGACTCGTTCGGCATCCAATCGTTATATGCCAACATTGTGCCACGCCTGGTGCAACAGGTGGAACCGCCGCCGGCGCGTTACGGACACGGCTACGTTTTCGAATCGAGTGGTGAAATCTCAGCGTTCTTTGACGTGAGTCGTGGGCCGCTCGGAGTCTGGGTTCAGCCGTATCTTCACCCCAGCGCCTTCGACGACAGCCTGGCCCTGTTAGCCGATTTGCTCCGCCAGTTCACCGACCGGGAAACTGTCCCGATTTATGTCTGCGTTCGCTCGCACCAAGACTGGCTGAGGACCCCGCTTGCCAATCTCGGCTTTGAAGACTGGGCCCAGCAGGCGGTCATGGTCAAACGCCTGGTTGTCCGCGTCAGTGAGCCGGAGTTCAACCCCCTTCAGGTTATCGTTGGCAATAAAGTGACCACGCCGATGATAAAATCAAGCTCGGGCCCAAAAGCCAAACCCGCCATCTGATAAGTGACCTAAGAACTAAGAACAATTCTCTACGAAGACGCTTGCCTGAAGAGGCCCGCTCCATGCCCCCTTCGGCCCCGGCGCCTTCGTGGTAAAAACCGCACATGCAAAAACGTATTACTGACAATATTCACGACCTCATCAAAATACTTCCGCCCAACATCGGCGTGGCCCTCACTGCCGCTAACCACACCGACGAACTGCTCGAAATCATTCTCGATCTGGGGCGGGCGCCAACAGCCCGTTACCTGAACGGCGAAGTTCGACTGGCCGACGCCGATGTCACCCACGACGACCTCAACTTTGTCGTCAGCCGCGTTGGCGACTTTGACGCCGACAACCGCGCCGGAATCGAGCGCACTCTGCACCGCATCTCGGGCATCCGCAACCGGCGCGGGCGCGTGGTCGGCCTCACCTGCCGCGTGGGCCGCGCTGTCTACGGCACCACCGAGATCATCAAAGACTTGATCGAGTCGGGCAAGAATATTCTGATGCTCGGCAAGCCCGGCATCGGCAAGACGACGATGTTGCGCGAAGCCGCCCGCATTCTGGCCGAGAAGAAACGCGTCGTCATCGTGGACACCTCCAATGAAATCGGCGGCGATGGCGACGTGGCCCACCCGGCCGTGGGCCAGGCGCGGCGCATGCAAGTGGCTCAGCCCTCGCTCCAGCACGAAGTGATGATCGAAGCGGTTGAGAACCACAACCCGGAAGTGATCGTCATTGACGAGATTGGCCGCGAGCTGGAAGCCGCCGCCGCCCGCACCATCGCCGAGCGCGGCGTGCAACTTATCGGCACCGCGCACGGCAACACCCTGGAAAACATTCTGCTCAACCCCACCCTGGCCGACCTCGTCGGCGGCATCGAGTCCGTCACCCTTTCGGACGAAGAGGCCCGCCGCCGCGGCACGCAAAAGACGGTGCTCGAGCGGCGCGCCCCACCGACCTTTGACGTGCTCATTGAACTGCGCGATCGCAACAACCTCGCCATTCATGCCGATGTCGCCACCGCCGTGGACGGCTTACTGCGTGGCCGGCCAGTGCCGGTTGAACTGCGCTTTGAGGATGAGACAGGCGCGATTCGAACCGGGATGGCGGCCCCGCCCTCGGCGGCCAAGAAAAGCGCCAATGGCCGCGGAACCGACATTCGACCACGCGGCGACTACATTGCGGTTGAGCCGACGTCGTCTCGTCAACCGGACGCTCGCTCCGAACATTTTTCTGCCGAGAACCGTTCTTCGGCTCAGTCACTCTCGCCGCTGAAGATTTACGCTTACGGACTCGCCCGCCAGCGCTTGGAGCAAGCCGCGCGAAGATTACGACTGCCGCTCGCCGTGGTGGATGACATCAACGAAGCTCAGGCGCTGGTCACGCTCAAAACTTACTACCGCCGCCACCAGCGCCCCATCTCCGATGCCGAAGAGCGCAACCTGCCCATCTACGTCCTGCGCTCCAACACTGTCAACCAAATGGAAAGCTTCCTGACTGAACTATTCAACGTCACCCTGGAAAGTCCGGCTGACACCGACTCGCTCGACCACGTCATGCGCGAAACGCAATCCGCCATCGAAGCCGTGCTCAACGGCTCGCGCACGGTTGATCTCACGCCGCAGGCCGCCGCCGTCCGCCGCCGCCAGCATGAGCTTGTTCGCGAGGCCAATCTGATCTCGCACTCTTATGGCAAAGAACCGTACCGAAGAGTTCGGATTTTCAAGGAGTAATTTCCAAGCCCCAACTTCCAACTTCCAAATCCCAACGTGCCAATCTTTGGGATTTGGAGTTTGGAATTTGGGATTTTTCTCTTGTTCATCACCTTCGAAGGCCCGGACGGATCGGGCAAATCCACCCAATGCAAACTGCTGGCCGAGCATCTTCAATCGCTCGGTCGGAATGTTTTGCTCACTCGCGAACCCGGCGGCACCGACATTAGTCAGCAGGTGCGGCAGGTGATCATGGACATGAAAAACAAATCCATGTTCCCGGCCACTGAGTTTCTTCTGCTCTCCGCCGCCCGCGCCCAACTGGTGCGCGAAAAAATACGCCCCCACCTGAGCGGCGGGGGCGTCGTCGTTTGTGATCGCTATTTTGATTCTTCGCTGGCTTATCAAGGCTATGGGCACGACCTGCCGCTGGACGCCATCCGCGCCATCACCAACTTTGCCACCGATGGCCTGAGCCCCGACCTGACTCTGCTGTTAGACATGGACGCCGAGAGCGGCCTGCGCCGCCGGCAGACTAGCCAGACTGAGTGGAACCGCCTCGATGACTACGATCTCGCCTTTCATCAACGGGCGCGGCAGGGCTACCATGCCCTCGCCGCCGCCGAGCCAAATCGCTGGCGGGTCATCAAAGCCGACCAACCGCTGGAGAAGTTGCAGAATGAGATTCGGTCAATCGTAGCAGGCGCGTTGAATGTGGAAAGTTGAAATGCTCAACGCAAAAACCTTTCTGTCTCTCTCACCGCTTCATCCACACTTTCATATCTCGCGAACGTCAGCTTCGGATTGCCGGTGATCATCTTCGACACCTTCACGCTCTCTCGCGCCAGACATAACACCGGTTTGCCCGTCATTAGCGCATAAGCAATCTCGTAACCCACGCCGTGGGAAGGGGTACTCACCTCGGCCACCATCACAGTGGCGGCATCCACCCAGGCAATGTCCCGCTCATAAACAACCTTCGGGTCAACTGTCGCTTCCTCGGCCATCACCTCCGGCCTGGCCAGGTGCGCCGTCAACACCTCATGCCCGTGCGAAGTCAGCCAAGCCACCAGCGTTGCATAAACCGGCTGATCAATCCGTCCGCCGGTGATAGAGCAAGAAAAATAGACGATCATTGTTTCACCCTCTGTTCAAGTTTTGTTTCTGCCAAGTTTCAATTGCCTGACATTACCAGCAGGATGTGAGCACCCTGGCACGCTTAATGCTACAATCCACTCGTCTTTATCAGATTAGAGCAAATTCCACTTTCGTTTACGGCCTGCTCCCGCTGGATTGTCAAATCCAGCGGCGGATTTGACAATCCGCCGCGAGCAAAAATACGTAAACCGACTCGGAAACTGCTCTATAGCAAATTGCTAACCAGTTGATGGTCTTCTGCTCTTGACTGCGGCTAAAAAAGCCTTTTTGCATATCAGAGACCATCAATGCAATTGCATTCTGCTGTAAGGAGGGCTTATGCCCGGCGACCTTCGTGACACGCTCCGCTTTCTGCAAAGCGAAAATATCCGTCTCAAAGAAGAAAACCACGACCTGCGGGAAGAAAATACCACTCTGCGTCAGATACTCGATGCCCTGCGCACTTTGCAGGATGTCTCGGCCTCTGTCACCACCGATACCAACGCCCTCGCTCTGCTCGACCGCATTTTAGAGTCTGCCCTTACCACGATCAGCGCCACTGCGGGGTCGCTGATGCTCATTGACGACGAAATCGGCGAGCTGGTTTTTGCCGTTGTGCATGGGGCGGCGCGAGAATCGCTCACCAACTACCGCCTGCCACTCGGAACCGGTATCGCCGGTTGGGTGGCTCAACACGTCGAACCGGTCATCATTTCCAATGTCCGCGCCGACCCGCGCTTCTCACCCAGCGTGGATGAGCACTTCAATTTCACCACGCGTTCGATGCTGTGCGTGCCCATTGCCACCTCGCGCAGAGTGATGGGTGTGCTCAGCGCCCTCAACAAGGCCGACGGCAAAGAATTTTCTCCCGCCGATCTTGCTCTTCTGGCTGTCGTGGCTCAACTCGCCGCTACGGCGATGGAGCGGGCAGAAACCACTGCGCCACAACCTGCAATAAAAAGGGGCGACCGGTTAGCCGCCCCTGCTTTTTAACCTCGCAACACTGCCCCCAGCACATCCTTCGCCCGGCGCACAATCTTCTCGCGCACTTTTGCCACGTCAGCATCGGTCAGCGTTCGATCTTCTGCCTGATAAGCGAGTCGATAGGCTAGACTCTTTTTACCTGATCCGACCTGTTCTCCTTTATACAGGTCAAACAGCCGAACCTCAACCAGCATTGAGCCGCCAGTTCGACGAATAACCGCCTCCACCTGGGAGGCCGCCACCCCTTCATCGACGATCAACGCCACATCTTCCACTATTGCCGGGAAGCGTGAGATGGGCCGGGTGACGTGCCGCGTTGGGATGGCGGCCAGAATCGTTTCCAGATCAAAGTCCGCCGCCAGCAAAGGCGTAGTCGCCGCCCCGCCGCTCGCGTTCAAATAGGCTTGCGCCACCAGCGGATGCAGTTCGCCAAACCACCCCACCCTCTGCTCACCCACCATCAACTGCGCCGTGCGCCCCGGCCTGAACGACGGGCTAGCATTCTCCGCCGGCTCCACTTTCGTCTCCGGCAAATGCAACCCGTCCACCAGCGCCTCCACCACACCTTTGAGATCGTAGAAATCCATCGCCGTTCGGTCCGAGGCCTGCCAACCTTCCGGCTCACGCGGCCCGGTCATCACCACCGCCAAGCGGCGTGGCTCGTCGGGCAGAACACCTTCTTCGCTCGCCAGATACACTGCCCCAACCTCGAACAATGCCAACCGATCAGTGAAGCGCAAGTTGTTCACGGCGGCTTCCAGCACGCTGGCCAGCACCGAGTGGCGCATCGTCACCCGGTCAGTCACAATCGGGTTCGCCAACGTCACGTAAGGCCGATCATCTTTGGGCGTGCCGGGCGAGAGCAACATGGATTCGCGCTCGGGCGTGGTTAGCCGGTACGAGATCACCTCCTGCAAGCCGGCATTCACCAGAATATCGCGCACGCGCTCCTCGGCCTCCAGTGACGGATTGCCGCGCTGAGGCGGCGTCCGGTCGCTGATTTGCGTTTCAGGGATGTTTTCGTAACCATACACTCGCGCAATCTCTTCGATCAGATCAGCTTGCCCGATCACGCCCGCGCCAATGTCCAGGCGATGATCGGGGGCAATGACGTGGATGGGGATTGGCGATTGGAGATTAGAGGCCGACCCTTCCATTCTCCAATCCCTAATCTCAAACTCTAACGATTTCAAAATCCCCACAATCCTTTCCATCGGGATGTGGATGCCCAAAATGCGCTCCACATCCATTTCGCTAAGCTCAACCGTCGCCGGCGCCGGCTGGCGCGGGTAAACATCCACGATACCCTGAGCCACCGCCCCCCCGGCCAGCGTCCGCATCATCTCGGCGGCGCGGGCGCACCCGCGCTCGGCCATGGCCGGGTGCACGCCCCGGCTGAAACGATAGCCCGCCTGCGACGATTGCAAACCTTGAGCCTGCACCGAGCGGCGGATGTTGATGAAGTTCCAGGACGCCGCTTCGAGCAAAATGGTCTTCGTCGAGTCCGACACTTCCGACTCGCCGCCGCCCATGATGCCACCCAGGGAGAGGGCGCCAGCCGTGTCCGTCACCAGAATTGTGAACGGGTCGAGCTTGCGATCCACACCGTCCAGAGTGAGCAAACGCTCACCCTCGTTCGGCAGGCGGGTGATAATCGTCGGCGGCTTCCCGCCCGCGCGCTTCACCAATACGTCGTAGTCAAAAGCGTGAAGCGGCTGACCCACTTCCAGCATCACGTAGTTGGTGATGTCCACGATGTTGCTGATCGGGCGCATCCCGGCCAAACGCAGGCGGCGCTGCATCCAGTATGGCGATGGCCCAATCTTCACGTCCCGGATCAACATCGCCGTGAAGCGCGGATTGAGTTCCGGCTCCTCAATGACTATTTCCAATTTGCCAATGACCGACTCTCCGGTTTGCGCGGTAGCGGCCTCAAACGACGGCGGCTTGAGCTTCTGCCCGGCGAACGAAGTGAGTGCCGCAATCTCGCGGGCGATGCCAACCATGTTGGCGTTCCGGGCCATGTTCGGGTTGATCTTCACCGTCAAGACCACATCGCCAATGTAGTCAGCCAACGGCGTGCCCACCGGCGCGTCGTCGTCGAGAATGATGATGCCCTCGTGTTCGTCGCTGATGCCCAACTCTTTCTCGGAACACACCATCGAGTACGACTCGACGCCGCGAATCTTGGCCCGCTTGAGCGTCATCAGCTTCTGGCCTGGCGCGTGGCCGTCGTACAGGATCGAGCCTTCGCGCGCATACGCGACCTTGATCGGCTTGGGCAGCGGGCCGGTACCTTGGTACGGAAAGAGATTCGGCGCGCCGGTCAGCACGATCTGCTCTTTGCCCGATCCATCGTCGAG
>CAYSIV010000196.1:0-12312 GCA_964431175.1 uncultured Anaerolineales bacterium | reverse complement strand
AGCAAAGTTGGTGAGTAGCAAATTAGGCTTTCACCGTTTACAGGGACACTACCCAGCAGTCTCATCTTTTCCCTAATATCTTCGTTTCCCGCAACCGTCAAGGCATAAGGAACAGTGTGCGCGCAAAACACGTCAGCCAGGAATTGAAGATACTCGGCGCGGATTGCCAAATCCGCGCCCACTCCGGCGGATTTGGCAATCCGTCGGGAGCGGCCCCCACAAAAATATTACAAAGTTGAAGGGCGGGTAGTTGAATCTCAACTGACCGCTCCAGCCCCAAATGAATACTTAGCCTGCGTATTGCTTTCACTTTTTGGAGTTCAAGGTAACACTCATATCCCTGCCAAACTCTTTGAAAGGCTGACCAGAGAAGCCGTTGAACGCTTTCTTGCAGGCAAAGCTGTTGTATTTGGATGGCCGTTTGAAAAACCAGAGAGCGATGAAGAAACTGCAATAAAACACAAGGTCAGGTCATTGGCCAATGATCTTGGCGAAAAATTCTACGAAACTCCCGCATCACACTTCAAAGATAGAGGGCTTGACGTTGTGGGCTGGATCCCTTTCAACGATGGGAGATCTGGTCAAGTTGTTGTATTGCTACAATGCGCCGCCGGCCATAACTGGGAGGGCAAACTTCCTGTTCCCATTGATGCTTGGTGTCACTATATTCACTGGGCATGTAATCCAATTAAAGCGTTTGCTGTACCATGCGTGGTAGACGAAAAAGATTGGCATGAAATCTCCAGAGATAAAGGTATACTGTTTGACAGAATCCGGATTCTGAATTTGCTCATGAGCGGCATCAAAGAAAAGGAACTTAATGACGAACTAGGACAGTGGGTGCAAGGGCAGTTATCGGATTATGCCACTGGATAGTATTGAGCGTCCCTCAAATGGTATTCATGAAATGAGATTCGTTGACCTCTTTGCTGGTTTAGGAGGATTTCACCTCGCTCTAAAACAACTGGGCCACAGGTGTGTGTTCGCGTCGGAAATAGACGACGAACTCCGGAATGTATACGCTCTCAATTTTCCTGGCACAAAGAAAAGAGTCGTTGGCGATATACGCGAGTTCAGAGATGAAGTCCCGCTCCATGATATTCTTTGCGCGGGCTTTCCATGCCAACCATTCTCCAAGTCAGGCTCTCAACTAGGGCCGCATGACAAAATTCGCGGCACTCTATTTGACGAAATTGTATATATCCTTGAGCACCGACGACCACCCTATGTCATACTTGAAAACGTCGGCAATTTTGAGCGCCATGACAAAGGGCGCACTTGGCAGACAATCAAAGAGAAACTGACGAACCTGGGGTACGATGTGCGGGGCACAGAACATATTACCAGTGGTGGGTTAGGCTTACTATCTCCGCATCACTTCGGATTTCCCCATTCCAGGGAAAGATTCTTTATAGTTGCTAAGTTAGGCAAATTTCCCGACAACCCTTTTCCTGAGGTTGATCGGAAGCGCCCTACAGACCTACGAGACATTATTCAATACAAGCAAAAACTTACAAAACAAGATCGTGAAGAGACTCGTCTCAGCCCAAAGCAAATTGCGTGTATTGAACACTGGAGCGATTTCATTACGGGTTTACCTGATGAGATTCCTCTCCCGACTTTTCCAATTTGGGGAGATGAGATCAACGCAACTTATCCTTTTGAGAACTACACACCATATGTTGCATCAACTAAAGAACTGCGGATGTGCTTAAACGGCCATCTCGACAGCAAGATTGTTGACCGAGATGCCATTATGGCCTTATTGCCAAGTTATGCTCGAACTACCCAAAGCAGATTCCCTGCTTGGAAAATTGAGTTTATTAGGCAAAACAGAGAATGGTTTCGTAAGCACAAAAGATATTTCCCAAGAAATGGATCGAGAAGTTGCAGGAGTTCCCGCCATCATTGCGTAAGCTTGAATGGAATTGTAAGGGCGACGAGCGCAATATCTGGAAACATGTGTTGCAGTTTCGACCTTCAGGTCTGCGGGTTAGACGCTCAACTTCTGCACCGTCCTTAGTAGCGATGACAAGCACACAAATCCCCATACTGGGGACTGAAAGGCGATTCCTGACCAGAGTGGAAGGGTTGAGACTACAGGGCTTTCCTGATACTTACAAACTCCCTTATTCTAGAGATAAAGCCTTCAAAGCTCTAGGAAATGCAGTGCATGTCGGGGTTGTGGAAGCAATTGCAAAAAAACTGCTTGGTAGCTAGGGCCGCCGAACCAGTCAACCTTCAACTCTACGCTCAAGAGTAACTATTTCAAAGAGATGATCGCCTATTGCGGGAATATTTGAACCGAAACGAGATATAATTCCGGTCGCCTGAACTGGCACACGCCCCCGTAGCTCAATAGGATAGAGCAGTAGCCTTCTAAGCTATTGGTTGTGGGTTCAAGTCCCGCCGGGGGCGCTATTATTGCAATTTTCAAAATTTTCTTGACACAGCCCGCCAAACCGTGCTAAACTCGCGGCATCTTATCGAAAGGAGACGCACAGACAATGACAGCCATTTGCTTCCATTCCACCCAACTTGTCGCCAGCATGAAGTCCAATATGCATTGTCTGACTGCGCCTGAATGCTAACCTCACGTTAGCCTGACCCTTTAGCCTCCAACGGCCACGGGCGCGCTCTGCTCCGTGGTCGTTTTGATTCTAACGGCCGAGCGCAATGCGCCTTGTGGCCGTTTTGATTTAAGGCGTTGCAGGGCAAGCTGCCAACTTGCCCCTTTCGATAAGGAATACCATGATCGATCTCGAAGCTTACGAAGAACTTGATCTTCAAACAGATGGCCGCCCCCGGCGGGTCAGACCGAATCACAAAGCCAAACAGAACAAGTGGGAAGTCGCCACCGCGCTTTACGAGCGTGATGCTACGGGGAAGAGTGAGCTTGTCTTCAGCCCGTCGGTCAACGCCACCAGCGAAGAGATGGGCTGGATCATCGAACATCTCGGCCAGTTCTATCATGGCAAGGTCATCGCCGACGTCACCCGGCGGGTAAAGGGCGGCAAAGAAGCCAACGTCTATTGTTGCGCCGCCCACCCCGACACCGGGCGCGAGTTGATCGCCGCCAAACTCTACCGCCCGCACAAATTCCGCAGTCTCAAAAACGCCGCCGAGTATCAACAGGGCCGGGCAGTGCTAGACGCCGAGGGCAACGTCGTCAGTGCCCGCGACTGGCGGATGCATAAAGCCATCGCCGGCAAATCGCGCAAAGGGCTGGAGGCGGCGCAAACCTCGTGGCTGATGCACGAGTTCACCCTCATGCAACAACTGCACAAAGCCGGCGCGGACGTACCGGAGCCGCTCAAGCACAACGAGTATGCCCTGCTGATGGAATACGTGGGCGATGAAACCATGCCCGCGCAAATGTTGATTGATGTGCCGCTTGCCCCCGCCGAAGCCCGCCCGCTGTTTGAGCGGCTGCTATGGAATATTGAAGTCATGCTCTCGAGCGGCTGGGTCCACGGCGACCTCTCGGCCTACAATGTACTCTACTGGAATGGAGAACTCAAAATCATCGACTTCCCACAAGTCGTTGCCCTCGAAGCTAACCCGAGCGCCCGAATCATCTTCCGGCGCGATGTGGAGCGCGTCTGCGGATACTTTGCCCGTTATGGCGTGGCGAGTACCCCGCACAAGCTGGCTCATGATCTCTGGAACAAATACACACTACGAAAGGAAACTGTGGCATGACTGCCATTGATATTTTCACTACCGGACAAGACTTTGAATATCGCGGCCTGATGGCGGCGAACTGGGACCTCTTTCGCGGCGACACCTCCAACTGGGAAGACCGCTTTTTCTTCCTCGACGTCGTTCGCAAATATGGCCAGCCGGCGCTGGACGTTGGCTGTGGCACGGGCCGCCTCCTGCTGGATTTCCTCTCGCAAGGCATGGATGTTGACGGCGTGGACATCTCGCCAGAGATGCTGGCGCTATGCCACCACAAGGCGGCGAAGCTTGGCCTCAAACCAAACTCTTCCCGGCAAAGGATGGAGTCCCTGGGCTTGCCGCGCAAGTATCAGACGATCATCGTCCCCTCAAGTTCGTTTCAACTGCTCACCGATCCGGGTCTGGCCGCCGAGGCGATGGGTCGCTTCTTTGCTCACCTTTTGCTGGGCGGCGCGTTGGCTATGCCCTTCATGCTCATCTGGAAGGAAGGCGAGCCGACGCAAACCCATTGGGAAGCCAGAGGCGAGGAAGTCCGACCTGAAGATGGGGCGACCGTACGGCGCTGGTCGCGCGCATCCTATGGGGTTGAAGCTCAGTTGGAGCATACTGAAGACCGCTACGAAGTGACTCTCAACGGAAGCGTCATCGCCGTCGAACACCACCGCCGTTCGCCAGCCACCCGCTGGTACACGCAAACGCAAGCCGTTCAGCTTTACCATGACGCAGGGTTCACTAACATTCAAATATGCAAAGAGTTCAGCTTTGAGCCAGCGGTGGAAACCGACTCTCTATTCTCCGTCTTGGGGACAAAACCGTGACCCGGCCATTCATCAAAGGGCTGAAGCTGAGCGAGTTGTTTTACGAAGAGGCCGTCAAACCGATTCTGAACAAGCACTTTGTAGGCTCGTTCATTCTGCGGCGCGGCTCGACAGAGGTTCTGATGTGCTGGGCTACGATACGCCGCGCTCGACGGATCACGGCTGGGGACCGAGACTGCAATTGTTCATCTCTGAAGATGACTACGAACGATACAGCGCGGAAATCGTTCGGGTGCTGAGCGAAACTCTGCCTCACGAGGTTCATGGCTATCCAACTCACTTCGACAAACCGGATATTGGCGACGCGGTGTTAACTAAAATTGAAAGCGGGCCAATTATTCACGGCGTCGCCGTCCACACTATCCGCTCGTTTTTCGTCGAGTATACGGGTTGCAATCCACGCGACGGCCTCACCGTGGCCGACTGGTTGACTTTCCCAGAGCAACGCCTGGGCACAATTACGTCCGGGCGAGTCTTCCATGATGGCCTGGGTGAGCTTGAGTCGATCTGTGAGACTCTACGCTACTACCCCGGTGATCTGTGGCTGTATCTGCTGGCGGGGCAATGGCGACGGATTGATCAAGAGGAGCCATTTATGGGCCGGTGCGGCGATGTGGGTGACGAACTGGGGTCGCGCCTCCTCGCCGCGCGGCTGGTGCGCGAGTTGATGAGACTGTGCTTTCTTATGGAGCGACAGTACGCGCCGTACAGCAAGTGGTTTGGCATGGCCTTTGCCGAACTCAAGTGCGCGCCGACGTTCAAACCAATCTTCGAGCGCGTGCTGAACGCGCAGACATGGCAGGAGCGCGAGTGGCATCTGTCTACCGCGTATGAGGCCGCCGCTGAACAGCACAACAGGTTGGGGATCACACCGCCGCTTCCCACTAAGGTTTCCAATTTCCATGGCCGGCCATATCAGGTTATTCACTCGAGTCGATTTGTGGAAGCGATCCAGGCGGCGATCACAGGTGAGGCCGTTCGGCAGTTGCCGATCAACCTGGGATCAGTGGATCAGTTTGTGGATTCGACGGATGTGCTGGATGATGTTGAGAAGCTCGGCATACTCAAGGCCATATACAAATAAGGAGCAATTAAAATAGCCACAATCACCTACAACCAAAATCTCAAAAGCGTAGACTGGGCTGAGATGAAGACAACCTTGCATGAGGACAATTTCGACAATGGCCGAAACCCGGAACAACTCAGAGTCTCTTTTGAAAACAGTTTTGCCACCTGCATTGCTTATGCCGACGAGCGCATCATCGGCACGGTGCCGGCGCTGTCGGATGGCGTGTGCAACGCCTACATTGTGGACGTGTGGACGCTGAGCGCCTATCGTCATCAGGGCATCGCCAGTAAGATGATGCAGACTGTGCTCGACAAATTGCTGGGGCAACACGTCTACCTGTTCACTGATGACGCGGTTGAGTTTTACAAAAAGCTGGGTTTCAAGGAGCAAGACATCGGGCTAGGAAAAGTGGTCGGCGAGTGGCTGGCGAATCGAAAGCGGGGTCGCCCCGCCCCACAATGCATTAGAATCAGAGTCACATCCCATCACCGCTGAGTCATAAAGCCGAAAGGAAACATGATGACGACCATTGACCGAACCCAACTTAAGACTCTTCTTGCTCAAGAAGAGCGATTGTTTGTTGATAAGCACCCGCGCTCGCGCGAATTGTTCGAGCGGGCCAAGTCCAGCCTGCTGGGTGGCGTGCCCATGAATTGGATGGTGCGCTGGGCGGGCAAGTTCCCCGTCTTCGTCAAAGAAGCGAAAGGCGCGCACTTCACTGATGTTGACGGTCACAGTTATATTGATCTGTGCCTCGGCGACACGGGCGCGATGACGGGCCACGCGCCCGAAGCCACTGTGAATGCCCTTGTCGAGCAAGCCCGGCGCGGCCTCACCCTCATGCTTCCCACCGAAAACGCCATCTGGGTTGGCGAGGAGCTAACGCGCCGCTTCGGCCTGCCCTACTGGCAAATCGCCATGACCGCCACCGACGCCAATCGTTTCGCGATCCGGCTCGCCCGGCACATCACCCGGCGCAAGTTAATTCTAGTTTACAACTACTGCTATCATGGCACGGTGGATGAGACGTTCGTCACCTTGAACGACGGGGTCGCCGGTCCCAGGCAGGGCAACATTGGCCCGGCAGTGAACCCGGCGCTGACGACCAAAGTGATCGAGTTCAACGACCCTGCCGCTCTGGAGGCGGCGCTTGCCCCCGGCGATGTGGCCTGTGTGCTGGCCGAGCCGGCCATGACCAATATCGGCATCATCCATCCCGACCCAGGCTACCATGACGCCCTGCGCGAGATCACCCGCCGTACCGGCACGTTGTTGATCATCGACGAGACGCATACGATCTGCTCCGGGCCGGGCGGCTACACCAAAGCTTATGGCCTTGAGCCGGACATGCTCACCATCGGCAAGCCGATTGCGGGCGGCCTGCCCGCCGCCGCTTACGGCCTGAGCGCCGAAGTGGCCGAGCGCGTGCGCGCCCAAACAAGCGTGGACGACGCCGACATCGGCGGCATCGGCGGCACGCTCTCTGGCAATGCGCTGGCATTGGCCGCGATTCGGGCCACGCTGGAGAACGTGCTCACCGAAGAAGCCTTTGCCCGAATGATTCCGCTCGGCGAACGATTCGCCGAAGGAGTCGAGTCGGTGATCCGCGAAAAGAACCTGCCGTGGATTGTGAAGCGGCTTGGATGCCGGGCCGAATACTGGTTCCGCGAGACGCCGCCACGAAACGGCGGCGAGGCCGCCGCCGCGGTGGATGCAGAGCTTGATCGGTTCATGCACCTCTTTGCCCTCAATCGCGGCGTCCTGCTGACGCCCTTCCACAACATGGCCCTGATCTCGCCGGCCACCACGGCTGAAGATGTTGACTATCACACCAAAATTTTCCGCGAAAGCGTCGAGGCGCTGATCGGATAAAGGAACCACAGATTTCACGGATTACACTGATTTTGATTCTTCGTCTCCGAGCAACGTGTTTAGCCCAAAAGATCTAACCACGAAGACTCCAGGGCACGAAGAAGCACGAAGAAAATCTTTGTATTCCTTTGCGCCTTTGTGTCTTGGTGGTGAGAATACTTTAGGTGTGCGACACCTGTTCACATCCGTGAAATCCGTGTAATCGGTGGTTACAAAATCAAGAGGTCACCTTGTCCACAAACAATTCTGTCATTCACGTTTCCAATCTCAGCAAAAGTTATTTTGTGCCGGAGCGCGAAGCCGGGCTGAAGGCCGCTATGCAAAGCCTGGTGCGCCGCAAGACGCGCGAGGTGAAAGCGGTTGACCGGATCACCTTCGACATCACCCCCGGCGAGGTCGTCGGCTTTCTCGGCCCCAACGGCGCCGGCAAGACGACGACGCTCAAGATGCTCTCCGGCCTGCTCTATCCAACCTCGGGCCAGTTGAGCGTGCTGGGCCACTTGCCGGAGAAGCGCGAGCGAGACTTTCTCCAGCAGATTACGCTGGTGATGGGTAATCGTAATCAACTGGTGTGGGACATCCCGGCCTTGGACTCGTATGACTTGAACCGGGCCATCTACAACATCCCCGAGGCCGACTTCAAGAAGACCCGCGACGAGTTCATTGAACTGCTCGAACTTGGGCCACTCGTCCACAAGCCAGTGCGCAACCTGTCGTTGGGCGAGCGCATGAAGGCGGAACTGGTGGGCGCGCTTCTGCACCGCCCCAAAGTGCTCTTCCTCGACGAGCCGACCCTCGGCCTCGACGTGACCATGCAACGCCGCCTGCGCCACTTCGTGGCCGAGTACAACCAGCGCTACGGCGCAACCGTGCTCCTCACCAGCCACTACATGGCCGACGTCGAAGCGTTGTGCAGGCGCGTCATCGTCATCCATCACGGCCAGATTTTGTTCGACGGCGGCCTGAGTACCCTGGTCGAGCGCTTCTCGTCCTACAAAACCATCGGCCTGACGCTCGACGACCCGGGCGTTGACTTGAGCGCTTACGGCGAAGTGGCGGGCAAGGATGGCGAACGGGTGACTCTGCGGGTGCCCAAAGCCGAAACGTCCCGCGTCACCGCCCGCTTGCTGGCCGACTTGTCTGTGTCTGACCTGACGGTGGAGGACACGCCGATTGACGACGTGATCGAGCGCGTCTTTGCCCAGGCAGTGCCGGCGCAGAAAGAGGCCGTCGCATGAAACGGATGCTCGACTTCTACCTGACCACGATGAAGATCGCTGTCGTGACTCAATTTCAATACCGGGTGGCGAATTACTTTTACATGATCGGGATGGTCGCCGAGCCGGTGATTTACCTGGTCGTCTGGTCAACCGTCGCCAACGCTCAGGGCGGCTCGGTAGGCGGCTATACGCCGGGCGCGTTCGCCGCCTACTACATCGTCTGGACTCTGGTGCGCAATATGAACATCGTCTTCACGCCTTATGGCTGGGAGTGGCGCATCCGGCAGGGCCGCCTGGCCGCCGAACTTCTGCGCCCATTACACCCGCTTCACAACGACGTCGCCTACTTCGCGGGTTGGAAAGTGGCCGTCATCATTTTGTGGTTGCCGCTGGCCGCGTTCCTGTCGCTGGTCTTCAAGCCAACCTTCAGCCCGACTCCTTTGGGGATCGCCGTCTTCTTCTTCGCCATTTGGGGCGCGTATCTGATTCGGACCATGGCCCTCTCCCTGCTGGGCATGCTCACCTTCTGGACAATGCGAGTGAGCGCCATCTACGAGTTGTATTTTGCGATTGAGCTATTGCTTTCCGGGCGGCTGGTGCCCATGTCGTTGATGCCAGATTGGGTGCAAAAGCTGGCGAGCTTCCTGCCTTTTCAGTGGACGTTCGGCTTTCCCATTGAGTCGCTCGTCGGCCAGCTCACGCCCACCCAATTGCTCACCGGCCTGGGCATGCAACTCTTCTGGATTCTGTCTGGTATACTGCTGGTCAACATTGTGTGGCGGTTTGGCATTCGGCAATTCTCATCTGTAGGAAATTAATAACCAATAACCAATAACTGATAACTGGTTATTAGTTATTGGTGACTGTGCAACCATGAACACTCTCAAACTCATCTGGATTCACTTCCGCGTTGGCGTGCTAAACGAACTGCAATATCGCGTCAACTTCTTTATTCAACTGCTTCAATCGTTCATCGCCCTGGGCACCGGCCTCGTCGGCCTGTCGCTGGTCTTCAGCCACACCACCGACCTCGCCGGCTGGTCGCGCCCGGAATTGTTGATGGTGATGGGCGTCCACATCCTCACCGGCGGCATCATCCGCACCGTGATCCAGCCCAACATGGAACGGCTGATGGGCGACATTCAGGAAGGCACGCTTGACTTTGCCCTCACCAAGCCCGCCGACTCGCAAGTTCTCATCAGCGTGCGTGAGTTCCGTTTGTGGCAAATGACCGACTTGGTGATGGGGGCAGTTGTGATGGGCGTGGCGCTTTATGAATTGCAGTTTGCAATTGGCCCGGGGCAAGCGCTGTCTTTCGCAGTGGCCCTGCTCTGCGGCGCGGCGATGATTTATAGCTTCTGGCTCATGCTCACGACCGTGGCTTTTTGGGTGTTGCGAATTGATGAAATGGTCAATCTGTTTCAGGGCGTGTACGCCGCCGGGCGCTGGCCGGTGGGCATCTATCCCGACTGGCTGAGAACCGGCCTGACCTTCCTGGTGCCCGTCGCCTTTGCCGTCACCGTCCCGGCCGAGGCGCTCACCAATCGTCTCACGCCGCAAACCCTGGCCGGGGCGGCGGCGCTGGCAGTCGTTTTACTGCTTGTCGCCCGCTGGTGGTGGCGGCGCGGCCTGCGCGCTTATTCCGGGGCTTCGGCGTAGTTTGGAAACGGATGCAACGGAGGCAACGGATGATGAAATGGGGATGTCTCGTCGCCATCATTTACATATTGGCGTTGACGGGTTGTGAGAGTGAGAAGGCGATTTCAACACCGCCACCGCCTACGCGGGACGGCGGTGTCCCAACTCGCACCGTGCCACCGGCCTCTCCCACTCCAGCCGACACGGTTGGTCCGGCCTTCAACAGCATCACTACCTCCAGCGCCGGTTTTGCTAGGTTCGATTGCACGCCAACTTCAATCACGGTCACGGTCAGCATCACCGACCCGTCCGGCGTGGCGCAGGTGGTGCTGTGGTATCGCGTCGGCGCGGATCAACCGTTCACGCCGGTTGGGGTGGAGTTTTTGGGTAATGATAAGTACAGCGCGACCGTCAAAGGCACAGATGTGCCAGGGTCGGAATATGGCCCGTGGGAGTTTTACATTGTGGCCAAGGATGGGGCGGACAATGTGAGCCAAAGCCCAATTAATACTGACGTCAGTTTGTTGCCCTGCGTCGGTTAGAAAGCAGGTATTCACTTATTCACTTCTCCAAAAGACATTTTGTATCTAGGCAAGTATATTTGGTAGTTGACTTTGCCAAAAACAGTTGTATAAAGAGCACGGAAATAAGACACCAGATGTCCACTTTGTGCATAACCTGGTGTCTTCTACGTTTTGGGGAGGAGGTGGTGAGAATGCCGCTTCAATAGCTCAAGCCTGTCTAACCCTCTTATCGGTTTCCGTCTAATCACAACTACATATTCAAGAGGAGCCTATCACCATGCACGCTACTGCCCGTTCCACCCGGCAAATTCGCCGCACGACGACCATCGTCCTGTCGCTCGTGCTACTTCTATTATTACCCCTCACCGCTTCAGCCAACGTGTCTGTCACCAAGATCAGCGAAGACACCTACGGCAACACTACCAGTCAGCACAAAACGCAAGTCGAGTCCGACACGTTTGCCTTCGGCTCGACCATCGTCGCCGTGCAACAGACCGGCCGCTTCTTCAACGGCGGTGCGTCCAACATCGCTTGGGCGACCTCCGCAAATGATGGCGGCACTTGGACGACTGGTAACCTGCCCGGCATCACCAAGCACGACAATCCCGCAAATCCATATGACCGCGTCAGCGACCCGTCGGTGGCCTACGATGCCAGCCACAACGTTTGGCTGGTCTCGACGCTGCCGATCACGGAAGTATCGGGCGGCGGCATTCTCGGCGCGGCGGTGCTCACCAGCCGCTCGACGAATGGCGGTACCACCTGGAGCAACCCGGTGACTGTTACGACGGCAACTGGAAGCAGCAACCTGGATAAGAACTGGATCACCTGTGACAACACCCCCAGCAGTCCGTTCTACGGGCGTTGCTACACCCAGTGGGACGATAACGGCCTGAGTAACAAACTCTTCATGAGCACCTCCACCGATGGCGGGCTGACTTGGGGCGCAAAGAAAGCCACCCAGGGCAGTTACCGCGGCCTGGGAGGCCAGCCGGTCGTTATGCCTAACGGCACCGTCTGCGTGCCCTACTGGACCGGAGGAACGCAGCTCGGGGCCTTCCGCTCAACCAACGGCGGTGGAAGTTGGAGCTCGGCCGTCCTGGTTGCGAACATCAGCTCCCACACGGTGGCCGGCGGCCTGCGCACCAGCCCATTACCTTCGGCAGAAGTCGACGGCGCCGGCAAGGTTTTTGTCGTCTGGCAGGACTCCAGCTTCCGCAGCGGCGGTTCATCGAACGATATCGTGTTTAGCACCTCGACCAACTGCACCACCTGGACCTCGAAAGTGCGCGTCCCGATTGGCACTACGGGCGATGGTCAAGATCACTTTATCCCCGGCATCGGCGTTGATAAGGCGACTTCCGGTGGTTCTGCGCACATCGGGATCACCTACTACTACTACCCGGTCGCCAACTGCACCTTCGCCACCTGCGCACTGCGTGTTGGCTACATCTCATCCTCCAACGGCGGCACGGGGTGGACCGCATTTA
>CAYSIV010000195.1:0-12394 GCA_964431175.1 uncultured Anaerolineales bacterium | reverse complement strand
CCACCCGCCACACCCAGGAAGGAATCTGGGTTATGTATCCCTTGAGCGCGCTCTCCATCTCCGCTATGCGGCCCTGTTCCCGCTGCAGTTGGAACATCTGCACCCCGAACCACGCCAGCGCCATAGAGCCGTGAGGCCGCTGTCCGGCAGCCAGCGCCTCCTGCGCCAGCCGCTCCGCTTCACCCCAGCGGCCCTCCAGGAGCGCGCGCATGCAACCATGCAGGGGAATCAAGTAGAGGAAGTACGGCAATCGCGACTGTTCGGCCAGCTTGCTGTGAGCGTCGATCTCGCGGCCGGCGTTGGCGATATCCCCCGTCTGGAGGTAACAGGCGATGCGGAGCCACTGGCGCCAGAGGCGCATGTCCACCAACCCTGCCTTCTCCGCCAGCGCCAGCACCTCGTCGGCCAGCGTCAGGGCCTCGGTAGGGCCGCGCTGCGCCAGGGCCACGGCGATGTTGGTGTTCAAAGCGGAGGCCATCGCCTGAACGTCACCGGCGCGGCGGGCTACCTCGACGGCCTCCTCCGCTGCCCTGGCCCGGCGCTCCTGGTCCTGCGAGAAGGTCAGGGCGGCTGCGAGGCGCGACAGCAGGCGGCTGCGCAGTCCGCTGTCCTCATTCCCCTGCGCCGCCAGCGCCTCTTCCAGCACCTCTACCCATACGCGCTGTTCGGCAACCTCCATCGGCGGCGTTCCCCACGAGAACCCATAAGCCGCTTCTCCCAGCCGCCGGGCGTCTCCCAGGACCCGGGCCAGGTCAGAGGCCTGCCGGGACGTCTGCCTGCCGGCGTCGGCGTCGCCGGCCCAGAGCTGCGCTTGGCCCAGCGCCAGCAGCAGGTCGCATCGCGAAGGCTCATCGGCGGGCGTCTTCATCTCCAGCGCCTGGAGCGCCCGCCCGTAGTGGGCCACCGCCTCCTCGTAGGCGAACAGCGACATCGCCCGCTCGCCGGCGCGTCTCGCGTAGTCCACGGCCTTGTTTATGTCGCCGCCCGGCGCCGCCTCGCAGAAGTGGTAGGCCAGCTGCGGCAGGCGCCCCTCCGGGTCGATCTCCTCGATCGCCTCCCCTATCTGCCGGTGGAGGCGCACGCGGCGCGTGGTGCTCAGCTCCTCGTACAGCGTCTCGCGGATCAGGGCGTGGGAGAAGCTGTAGCGGTCGGCAGCGCGGGACACCTCCGTGATCACGCGGGCGCCCACCGCCTCCTCCAGCGCCTCCAGCAGCCGGTCGCCGGAGACGGGCGCATCGCCGTGCGCCCCTGCTACCTTCTCCAGCACCCTCAGCTCGAACTCGCGGCCGATGACCGAGGCGACGGTGAGGACGCGGTTGCAGGCGTCGGACAGGTGGTCCAGGCGGCGGCCGACGACCTCCCGCACGCTCTGGGGGATCGTCACGCTCCAGGATTTCACCTGCTCGGGGTGCTCCAGCCGCCCATCGGCCACCAGCAGGCGCACGATCTCGTTCACGAAGAACGGGTTGCCCTCCGTCTCCCGGTACACCGCCTCGACGAGCGCCTGGGGCGGCGCGCCGCCGGCGGTGATCTCGATGAACCGGGCCACGTCCCGCTCCGTGAGGCCGCGCAACAGGATGCGCTGGCTCAGCCCCTCGCGGTTCAGCTCGCCCAGGGTCTGGGACAGCGGGTGCTGCCGCCGCACCTCGACGTCGCGGTAAGTAGCGAGCACTAGAAGGCGGGCGCCCCGCAGCTCGCGGGACAGGAACTGGAGGAGGAGCAGCGACGGCTTGTCGGCCCAGTGGAGGTCGTCCAGCACCAGCGCCAGGGGCTGGTTCCTGGAGGCGTTCTTCAGGAACGTCGTGATACTGTCGAACAGGCGGAAGCGGGCCTGCTCCGGCTCCAGCGACGGCGGCGACGGCAGCCCGGGCAGCCTGTCCCCCACCTCCGAGACGATCTGCGCGATGTCCGCCGCGCCGGGCCCCATCTCCGACATCAGGGACTGGGGTTCGCGGTCGTGTGCGTAGGAGCGGATGGCCTGTACCCAGGGCCAGTAGGCCGGCGCCCCCTCGCCCTCGTAACAGCGGCCCCAGAGCACCTGCACGCTACGAAGACGGGAGTAGGTGGCGAACTCCTCGGAGGTCCTGGTTTTGCCGATGCCCGGCTCGCCCACCAGCATCAGCAGTCGGCCGCGGCCGGAGAGGGCTTCCTCCAGGCCCGCCCGAAGCTCGTCCATCTCCTTCTCGCGTCCCACGAAGACGCCGCCGGCCAGCCGGTCCAGCGGGTTCGCCGCTTGCTGAGCGGCCTGGCCCGCAGGCGTCGCGGCAGCGTCGACGATCACCTTCACGAGCTCCGGGATCGCGGCGGCGCTCTCGGGTCGCTCGTCGGGGTCCTTGGCCAGCAGGCGCATGATGAGGGCCTCTAGGGCCCGCGGCACCTTCGGGTTGTGCCAGGAGGGGGCCACGGGCGCCGTGTTGATATGCTGGGAGATGACGGCTACGGGATCGTCGCCCAGGAACGGCGGACGCCCGGTCACCATCTCGTAGAGTACGCACCCCAGCGAGTACAGGTCGGAGCGGGCGTCCGGCTGGCGGCCCAGCGCCTGCTCGGGCGCCATGTAGGCGACGGTCCCCACCATCATCCCTTCCATCGTCAGGCGCGAGCGGTCCACGGCGACCGCGAGACCGAAGTCGCCCAGCTTCGCCGTGCCCTCCTGCGTCAGCCAGATGTTGCCGGGCTTCAGGTCACGGTGAATGATGCCGCGGGAGTGGGCGTGCTCCAGCGCCTGGCGTACCTGGTCAGCGATGCCGACGGCGCGGTCCAGCGACAGCCGGCGGCTCTCCGCCGTCTGGAGCAGCCCCTCCAGGTCGCCGCCCGCCATGTGCTGGGAGACGATATAGGGTTGACCACCCTCGTCGCCGACATCGAAAACCGTCACGATGTGCGGGTGGTCGCCCAGGCGCCCCATCGCCTGAGCCTCGCGGCGGACTCGTGCCAGGCCCGCGTCGTCCAGACCCTCTGTCTTGACAGCGGCGATCGCCACATCCCGATCGAGCTTCGTATCGTGCGCCAGGTACACGCGCTTGCGGCCGCCCTCACCCAGGAAGCGCTTGACCTGATAGCGGCCGCCGGCGAATGAAGCGGGCAGTATGGGCGAAGGAACGGGTGTTGGGGTGCGAGCCGTTGCAGCGGCCGTTTCCAGCGGCGACCCACACTGGCCGCAGAACCGCTCGCCTGACTCGTTATTGGCGCCGCAGGCGGCGCACGCCCGCGACAGCGTCGCGCCGCACTGAGCGCAGAACCGCCGCCCTTGGCGGTTCTCGGTCGCACACGACGGACAGCGCACGACGCTTGCCCTCCAGCTCCGTGGCCCGCCCGCCTGAGTGCCGGTTACCGAGTGACCCAATCGTGCGCCAAAGTGACAGCGCTGTCAACGCAGCCGGACTTGAGTGACGAAGTCGCGCCTCGTGCGGGGAGTTATGGTGCGTAGCGCTGCTACCTGCGCAGATGCGGCTTAGCGGTCCTTCAGCAAGCTCAGGACAGGCTTGTCGGGCGCGTGAGAGGGCGGGGGATTCGTATCTGAGCCAGACACGACATGGTGCCCCCGACAGGACTCGAACCGGTGCACCCGGCTCCGGAGATAGAGGATAACCATGCGGCTTAGCGGCCCCCCTGCTGAACGTGAGTTTGGATGCGGCTCAGCCATCAGTTATGGTGCGTAGAAAATTCCGGGGCGCGGTTCGCCCTGAATCTAACCACGAGCCCCACTCCATAGCCCAGATATCGTGCTGTCCCGAAAGTCCTTTCAGCGCGACCGTCCGCTTCTCGCCCCACGAGACGTCCGATCCTCAACCAACGCCTTCAACACTGCGGAGGCCAGTATCTCCCCGCCGCGAGCCTGCGACGCCACCCGCGCGGCCATGATCATATTCCGCCCGAAGAAGTCCTCCCCCTCCTTGATCACCTCACCAGAGTGCAGACCCATGCGCACCATCACCGGCTCCGGAGCGACTTCATTGCGCTCCGCCAGCGCCTTCTGGACGGCGGCCGCGCACTCCAGCGCCCTCGCGGCCGACTGAAACGCTACCATGAAACCATCGCCCTCGGACTTCACCTCGTGGACTTTACGAGCATACCAATCCGGCGATCGATGGCTCCACTGGGACACCCACCGCTGGTTGAGGAGAGGCGTTGGAGTCTTCTGCTGAGACGCATCGGTTTACATCCATCTCTGGAGACGAGGGACGAACAGCTTGCGGCGCTGTCTTTGTGAGCTGTCGGGGGACGATAGTATTCGTTGCGCGGTGTCGCGTGCGCACCTCTGACGAACCCCAGGTGCCCACGACCACGTGTGGTCATGGAATTGCCGCCACCAGAGGCCGGGAGTGCTTCCCTCTAGTCCCCATACTGCGCTGACAAGCGTGAGTCGTTCTGACGCGTCGTCGATACGTGAACCGCCTGAGTTCTCCTGCAGAGTCGATTCGGCGGATCCAAGATCCGGGCCGGCGAAACCGTCCGCTGCGACCGCTCGAAAACGACCACAAAATGAAGAGGGGATTCGATATCGAATCCCCTCTCGCCATTGCTCGTGGTACGTCTAGCCGGCCGCCTTCACAGCGAAGAGCCGCTCTCGCCAGTCCGACCGAACTTTAACCTGCTTGATGACCTCCGTAGGCACGTCGAACTTGAGTGCGCCACCCGGGCCCACGCCTTCCTCGCGGAGGCAGGCCGGCAGATCGTCGTCCGCTTCCGTGAAGCCGGCGCGCTTGTTGAATTCCCATTCGTTCGCGAGGCACTGCCAGCCGATCTCCGCGATCTGCTCTCGGCTCACCTCTTCTCCGACCATCAAGCCATAGAACGCCCGGATATCATCGAGCGTCGGCTGTAGGAACTGGCAGAAGCCGGAAGAATCGCAGACGGCGTTCACCAGTTGCACCTCTTGCGAGACCTTGGCGTACTCATCCAGCGGGAGGCCCGGGTTGATGATGAGGCCTGCCGTGTGGTCTGCGCCCATGGGGCTTGTGGCATACGTGACGCCGGTCGCCTTCAGAGGGCGCGGGTCCCAGGCGGGGACCGCCTGCCCCTTCACTACTGGTACACGGGCGTGGTTGAAGCGCTTGCCGACGCTGGCCGCTCCGTTCCCGACGGTCTTGCCGAGGTCCGTTCCCTGGCCCACGTCTCGCAGCAGCTTCTTCATCCCTTCGACATCGCCCCACGGCATCTGGCCGGCGTCCATGAGGACCGCGATGGCAGCGCCCGCCTCCACGGTGTCGACACCAATCTCATCACACAAGCGGTCCAGGTCAGCGACGTCTTCCCACCTGCCGACAGCGCAGTTGGAGCCGAGGAGGGCAAGCGTTTCGAACTCCAGCGCCGAGGTCAGGTAGTTGCCGTTCTCATCGTGCACGACGTTGCTGCACTTGACGATGCAGCCGGTCATGCAGTTGTGCATCATGCCGCCGCGGGTGGCGAAGCTCTCGACGATCTTGGCGCCCGCGAGATTCGCCGCGTCTGGAGATTGGCCCTCCGTGCGGTTCTTGTACGGGAGGGTGTTCAAGACGTTGGCGGTGGGAAGGATGGAAGACGTGCCGAACCGGAACATCTGCGGTCCCTCCAGGTAGGCCTTGGAGTACGACTTGAGGAGCTGGTTGAAGCCGGCGGCATCGGCCGGCTGGCGCGGGCGACCACGTCCCGGATCGACGACGACCCACTTCAGGCCCTTGGAGCCCATGACAGCGCCGAGCCCACCGCGGGCGGCATGCCGCGCGGGCGCCCGGTACTTCTCTTGATCCGTGCAGGCGATGGACGCGCCCCTTAGCAGCAGCTCGCCCGCCGGTCCAATAGATATGGCGGAAGCCGTCGGCGGGTAGTTCGACAGCAGCTGCTCGCACGAAGCGTAGTTCCAGAGGCCCTTGTACTCGTCCGCGGCAACCACTTGCGCACCCTGCTCGTTGACCACGAGACCGTAGCGGCGCTCGGGGTCTTCGGGCTTCCCCTTGACCACTATAGCCCGAATGCCCAGCTTCATCAGGTGCTGGCCGGGATTGCCTCCCGCGTTCGCTTCCTTGATGCCGCCTGTGAGCGGGCTCTTCCCACCCATCGAGATGCGGCCGGAGGTCGGAGCGGACGTGCCGGAGAGCACCCCGGGGGCCATGACCAGAACGTTGTCTGGGCCCAGCGGGTCGCACGCAGGATCGCACTCCTCGAGAAGGATCGTCGCCGAGAGCGCCCGGCCCCCCAGGAGCTTTCGGTCAGCAGGGTACTCATCGAAGGAAGCGGTCTGAGTCGTCATGTTGACGCGGAGAATGCGGTCGTCGTCAGGCGCAGCCATGGGTTACCTCCTGGGGTTGGGTCGAAGGTGGTGCATCAAGTGGTGCAACAAGCAGCTTCTCGATTATACGAATTGCCGGCGGCAGTCGCCATCGGCGATGCTACGGACAGCGAGCTTGCCGGTGGCCTTGAGCCACTGCCAGGGGCCATCCAATGTGTCACAATCGGCGCACAACATTCGTTAGCCGACGCTCCGCCGCGTCGACGAGCTGGCGGACACCTTCTATCGACGGCCTCTAGTCAGGACGCGGAAGGCGACCCTCCGCGGGTAGCATCGGCGGGAACGGCGCGTGGGGCTCCGTCTGGTACCAGTAGGCGGTGG
Organism: uncultured Anaerolineales bacterium; assembly: GCA_964431175.1. Taxonomy (GTDB): domain Bacteria; phylum Chloroflexota; class Anaerolineae; order Anaerolineales; family VGOW01; genus VGOW01. The sequence goes on along the minus strand of CAYSIV010000195.1, from coordinate 5,802 downwards.
AGGAGTAGTCGTTGGCGAGGTTGTTGGCGTGCCCGTGCTCGATCGTCACCCGGATAGACTTCTCATACATGATCGGGTCCTCGATGTGGAACCGATAGAGGGAGTTCTTACCCTTCCAGGGCCATTCCGGCGTTCCTGAGTAGACTGTCAGGCCGTGGTAGGGCGCCGAGTACTCCTGACGAGGGCAGAAGGCGGTGTTGAAGTAGTCCTCCGTGCCGGTGCCGTGCAAGGTCGGAGGCCAGACGTCGCCGTCGATGAAGATCATGTCGTCCCCTTCCCCGTACCAGTCGTTCTTCTCGCGGGAAAAGCAGTCGATATTGAGGTTGCAGCCGACGTAGTGGCCTCGGCCCTCCGCCTCCAAGATGACGTAGTTACCCTTCCCGTCCAGGTTGGGCGTGGCCCAGACCTGCCGTCGGTACTCGCCCATCTGACCGCCTCGCTGGAGGTCGTCGTCGAAGCGACCCTCGCCCCAGCCCTCAGTCGGGTTCTCGCGTCGCCACTGAGCGTGGAAGCGCAGTAGATCGACTTCTAGCCGGTCGTGCTCCTCGTAGTCGATATAGAAGTAGAAGATCATGCCGGAGTCCGACTCGTTGGTCACCTCGATGCAGGCCCGACTGGAGAACGGCATGGGAAAGAAGCAGTTGAATCCCCGCCCGTCTTCCGGGCTCATGGTTAGAGGCAGCGACACGAAGTTCTTGACGATCGCGTGGCCGATACCAAAGAAGTCGCCGATGGGAACCTCGACGCAGGGGGTGCGGGCGTCATCCCAGTACATTCGCAGGACTGTAGTTCGGGCGTAGAGGGGATTGCGGGGCGCGGCCATCGTGCACCAAACATGGCGAATGACCCCCGCGCCATCCAGGTCGCAGAGGACCGCAGTCTGGCCCTTGCCGATGGCGATGAAGTCCGCGTTGCCTCCGGAGCGGTCCCAGCTGGACACGCGCCGCCGCCGTCCCCCACGGGCGCGGGCGAGATCCGCGAGCGAGCTTCCCAGGGTCATCGCGATCACCTCCGAATTCGATTGAGACGCTAGCCGAGCAACAGGACGCTGACGCTGTGCGGCGGCAACTCCAGCTTGGAGGGTGAAGGAGCGTCGAGGTCGACGATGCGCAGCCGGTCCGCGCCCTCGAAGTCGTTCCGGGCGAAGGGGCTGTCGGCGGCCAGCTGCCGCAGCCTGCCGGACGCCGGCGGCTGTAGCCCCTCGAAGGTGAAATCGACCGCCAAAGCCTGGTCGACGTAGCGGTTCACCAAGAACACAGCCAGCCGTTTCCCGTCGTCTGTAGCGGAGACCGACACGTCCACGTACGGCACCCCGGTCAAGTCCTCCCCCATCATCGGCTGGAAGCGCTCTGGGACGTCCGTCCACACGGGCGCGTCGAACGTCTCGCACTCGACCTCCGACGCCAGGGCGAGGGGCAGCGCTTCTTCCACGTAAAGGCGATTGACCAAGTAGCCGGCCGTCTCGAACAGGCGGTCGCCGTCGGTCTGGATCAGGCCCAGCATGTTGACCAACTGGGCGATCATGGCGATCTCCACGCGGGGCACCCTCTCGTGGATCCGGTGGAACGTGCCTGCGAACATGAGGCCCGCGCGCAGGTCGTAGTTGGTGGCGACGCAGTCCTCCCAGGCGCACCACAGGTTCCACTCGTCGAAGGAGACTCGGACCGGCGAATCCGGCCCGAATTCACGGTCGATGTCGGCGATGACGTCGTCCACGCCTCGCATCAGCGCGTAGGGGCCCGCGACCACGGTCCAGTAGTCGGCCTCGTCGTCCCGCAGCGGGCGCATGCCGGGTACCGGCGGATGGAACGCGTGCACGGACACATAGTCCATCGTCGGGCCGGCGGCGCGCAGCAGGTCTGAGGTAAAGCTGCCGTAAGCCTTCGGCGCTCCCGTGGCCAGGAGCTTAACCCCCGGGTCGACCTCGCGAATTCGCTCGGCGAACTCGAGGAAGTGACGGCCGTACTCTTCCCCGCTGCAGTGGCCGGTCTCCCAGAAGCCGAACACCTCGTTCCCGACACCTACCACCGTCACCCGGGCGGGGCTCTCTGGCCGCCGGTTGCAGTAGGCGACCCACTCGGCGGCCTCCTCCGGGGTGCCGGTTCCGTGGTTCACGTTGAGGTATGGCTGGCAGCCGAGCTCGGAGCAGAGCGCGAGGTACTCATCGGTCCCGAAGGCGTTGCTCTCGGGCGGGCCGATGAGACCCGCCAAGCCCGGCCGGTTCAGGGCCCTCAGCTGGCGGGTCCAGAATTGCTCGTCGTAGCGCGGGCGTCTTTCGCGAGGGCCGAGGCCGTCTCGCCAGTGGTACTCGTCGGAGAAGCAGCCGCCCGGGTAACGCAGGATCGGGATGCGGAGGGCCCGCATGGCGTCCAGCACGTCGCGCCGAAACCCCCTCTCGCCGGCCAGCGCTGAGCCCGGTTCATAGATGCCGCCGTAGATGCAACGACCCATGTGCTCGATGAACTGACCGTAGATGAGAGGGCTTATGCGGCCCCTGACCTGATCTCCCCGAATCCTGACGCTGGCTCGCTTCATGACCGCCGCGGGCTCCCCCCACTACTCCAGTCCCAGCCGCACGAACTGATCGCTCGGGGCCTCCACCTGCTTCAGCGCCTCCCGCAGCTTATCCGCCAAGCCCCGCTCGGCTCGGGAGCCAGCCAGGTTATTCTCCTCCCCCGGGTCATCGCGGAGGTCGTAAAGGTGGTTCCCATCGAACGGCCCCAGCGCCCAATAGGGCAGCATGTCGCCCTGCCGGAACGGCTGGCGGATCACCGGCACCCTGGATCCCGGCATGCGATCCAGGCGCGCGCGATCATCTGGCAACGGCAAGCGGAGGTCCGGATACGACGGGACCGGCATGGTGGACCAGCGGTTGGACCAGAGGGACAGCGGCGCGTTGGCGCCGTCTGGCGCGCGGGCGTACTTGTTTTTGTCATCGACCAGGTGAACCTCGCGACCCCAGACGCCGCACAGGACGAAGTCCCGGACGGAAGTGACCTCGCCGCGAATGAGCGCGATCAGGGACCTCCCGTGGGTCCGGTGGCGAGGCTGAACGCCGAATAGTTCGGCGATGGTGGCGAACAGATCGACGCTGGTCGTGAGCGCCGAGGTGGACGAGGGGGCGATGCCGGGCCAGGAGACCATGAGAGGGATGTGCCCCAGCGGCTCATAGACAGGCACCGCGGGCTTGCCCCAGATCTCCTTCTCACCCAGGTAGTGGCCGTGATCACTGCAGACGATGACCGCCGTTTGGTCCCACAGCCCGTTGCGGCCGATGGCGTCTATCACCTTTCCGAACCAGGAATCGATCATTGTGAGCTTGGCGCCGTACGAAGCCCTGATCTGACGCGCCTGCCTGTCGCTGAGGACGCCGTGTCGAGCCGCCCCGATGACGTACGGAGGCCAGATGAGGTGCCGTCCCTCCCAGGAGGAGTCGTACATGGAGGCGTAGGGCTCAGGGGTGTCGAACGGCTCATGAGGGTCGAACTCGTCTACTAGGAGGAAGAAGCGGTCGTGCTGGCCGGCGTTCTCGTCAAGCCAGCTGGCGGCCGCGGCCATCGTCCGCGGGCCCGGAAAGTCCGCCTCCTCCCTGAAGTAGCCGCGGGAGTTGTCGTAGGGCATGTAATCCCTGCCGAACATCGGCGCCCCAAGCCAGCTGGGGTCCGGCCGCGTCTTCCAGGGGTCGCTCTCGTGCCCGCGCTCGTACTGCCAGGCCGTGAAGTCCGTGTGGTAGTTCTCGCCGCCGGTCTCGAACAGGTGAGGATGGTCGGAGATGAGCATGGTTACGACGCCGGCCCGACGCAGGTGGCGGGGGAGGGTGTCCTCCCAGATCTCGATGGAGCCCCAGGGCCGCCACAGGAAGTCCAGCGCCCCGCATAGGATATCGTGCCTGGCCGGAATGCACGGCAGTGATCCGGCGTAGTGTCTCTCGAAACGAAGGGAACGGGCGGCAAATTGGTCGAGGTTGGGGGTCTGGAACTCCCTGCCGCCGTAGGCGCCGAGCATATGGCGGTTCAGGCTGTCCAGGAGGATAACGATGGCGTTCTTCGGCGCGTCGGCCTCGGTGGGGTTGCGCTCAGTTGACTCGGTCATCGCCCTATTCTAGCTCACAAGCGCCTCCCCCAGTAGATGTTGGGCGACGTTCCCGTACATAGCTCGCGTCGCCCAATCCACGCTATCTGCCCTCCGGGCAACGGAATGTTGCCTGCAATAGCTTTGATCTCCTTCCACATCGCATCGAAATCGGATAACATCGTCTCCACGAACCACGGGAGGTCTTTCATGCCCCAGCAGTTCAAGGGCGTCATCGGGCGCACCATACAGGAGTCCACTCCCGCGTGGCCGCAACCCATTCGGGCGAAAGACGGCTTGCCGAACGTCGTCTACATCGTCCTTGACGACGTCGGATACGGCCAGATCAGCTCCTTCGGAGGATTCTGTGAGACGCCGAACCTAGACCGCCTTGCGCAGAACGGCCTGCGCTACAGCAACTTCCATACCACGGCACTCTGCTCGCCGACCCGGTCGGCCGTGCTCACCGGCCGCAACCACCATACCAACGCGATGGCCGGCATCGTCGAGTTCCCGGCGGGCTTCCCCGGCTACACCTGCGAGATACCTTTCGAGAACGGCCTCCTGCCCGAGATACTGACACCGCGGGGGTACGCGGCCTACGCCGTTGGCAAGTGGCACCTGACTCCGCAGATAGATATGAATATGGGCGCGCGGCGGGATCGCTGGCCCCTCGGGCGGGGCTTCGAGTGCTTCTATGGTTTCCTCGGTGGCGACACGGACCAGTACAACCCGGACCTCGTCGCCGACAACCACGACGTCCACCCGCCTCGCACGGCCGAGGAAGGTTATCACTTGACCGAAGACCTCGTCGACAAGGCCATCGAGTTCCTTACCGATCTCCGCAACGTCGAGCCGGTCAAGCCGTTCTTCCTCTACTTCTGCACTGGCGCCGGCCACGCGCCTCACCACGCACCGCCCGAGTGGATCGAGAGGTACCGCGGCAAGTTCGACATGGGCTGGGACCAGGCCCGCGAGACGATCATCCAGCGCCAGAAAGAGATGGGCATCATCCCGCCGAACACAGAACTGACGCCCCGCCCCCACTGGATCCAGGAGTGGGAGACGCTCCCCGAGGATGAGAAGAAGCTATACGCGCGCATGATGGAGGTCTTCGCCGGGTTCATCTCCCACACCGATCACCAGATCGGCCGCCTGATCGACTTCATTGGGGAGATCTGTGAGCTCGATAACACGATCATCGTCGCCATCTCGGACAACGGCGCCAGCGCCGAAGGTGGACCGCACGGCTCCCTCAACGAGGCCGCCTTCTTCAACCGCCTCCCTGAGTCCGTCGAGGAGTGCCTGGCCCGCATCGATGACCTCGGCACGCCGCGCGCCTACAACCACTACCCCTTCGGCTGGGCCTGGGCTGGCAACACCCCCTTCCAGCGCTGGAAGCGGGAGGTGCACGAAGGCGGCGTCGCCGACTTCTGCATAATCCACTGGCCCAAGGGCTTCAAGGCCCACGCCGAAATCCGCAGCCAGTACACCCACGTCGTCGACGTCACCCCGACCATCCTTGACCTCCTCAACATCCAGCCACCGCACCAGATCAAGGGCGTGACCCAGTCGCCTATGCAAGGAATCAGCTTCGCCCATACCCTCAACGATGCCAACGCCGAGAGCAGGCACGAAACGCAGTACTACGAGATGCTCGGCAACCGCGCCATCTACCACGACGGCTGGAAGGCGGTCACCTACCACGGCACCGAGGGGATGATCTACGAC